>JBHIXO010000001.1:0-86972 GCA_041984725.1 Acidimicrobiales bacterium
ACATCGACGAAGACCGCATCCAAGGTGCTGGCGGCGTCCCACATCGGCGTCGACCTCACGATCGGTGCGGTCGCCGGGCTTCTGCCCTCGATCCGCGACGAACTGTCCCTCACCGGCTCACAAATCGCCGCCGTCGCGACGGTGCTCGCCACGGTGTCGTCCTTCGGCCAGCCCGTCGCTGGCTGGATCATCGATCGTCTGGGGCCACGCCGTCTCGCCGTGGTCAGCGCCGCCATCACTTCGATCGTTCTTGCGTCGATTCCCCTCGTCCGGTCGTTCACGCTGCTCACCGTGGTCGCAGCTGCAGGGGGGCTCGCGGCGGCCGTGTACCACCCCGCCACCGCAACCCTCGTCCGCTCCGCGACCGATGACCGGTCGGCAGCATCCGCGCTGGGGCTCTTCGCCGCTGGCGGCACGATCGGTCTCGCGGTCGGTCCGAGCCTCGCCACTGCGACCTCAGACCGCTCTGCGCTGTTGACCAGCCTGGTCCTCGCCCTCCCGGGCGTGGCGATGGCAGTCGTCGTCGGCGTGACCGTGACGCGCCAACCGAGCTCCGAGTCGACTCGACGCCGCACGCCCACGTCAGCGCCACCACTCGACGCTCGCGTCGCCACACTCATCGGCGCGATGACGGCCGTGTACGTGGCATCCATCACCATCACCACGGCCGTCCCGCTGTGGCTGGCGGATCAGGACGTCGACGGAGCCATCGGACCGACACTCGGGGCGTTCTCGCTCGCCGCCGCCGGTGGCGGCATCATCGGTGGCCGGATCGCCTCGACGAAACATCCGTTGGCAGCGGCACACGGAATGGTCGTCGCGCCGTTCGTGTTCCTCGCCCTCGGTCGCCTCGCTCCCGGCAGTCTCGGCTGGTATGCGACGGTGGCTGCGGGCGGAGCGCTCGCCCACCTCATCGTCCCCGCCGCCATCGACGCCGCACAGGAACGCTTGGACGGGGCCGTCGCCGCTGCATCCGGGCTCATGATGGGTCTCCCGATCGGACTCGCCAGTCTCATCTATCTCGGCTTCAGCATCACGTTCGATCCGATCGAGCTCGGCCACGTCACCGTCATCGCCACGTCGGCGACCGCCGCTGCCACCGCCCTCGCTCACGCCGCCTTCTCGCCGGAGCGAACCCCACGAGACCGGCGAACGCCGGCGTGCACCTGCACCGGTGGTGCCCTCGCCATCGCGACCTGTTGATCCCGAAAGGACCACACCCATGCCTCGCCTGCGACCCACCACCCGAGACTTTCTCGACGACGCCAGTCACCATGCCGACGTCTCGACGATCATCGACGCGCCCCGCAGCGCCGTCTGGCACCTGCTCGCCGACCACGGCGCCTGGGACCACTGGTACCCGGGCATGACCCGATGCGAAACCGAGGATCCGGGCGGGCCCGACGCGCGCCGCACCGTGAAGCTCGGCCCGCTGCTCGCCGAGGAACGATGGGTCGTCTGGCAACCCGAGCACGCCCTCGGCTTCACCGTCGAACGCCTCAACCTGCCCATGGCCCGCCGCATGTTCGAGCTGGTCCAACTGGAAGACGAACCAGCAGGCACTCGGATCCGCTTTCGCGGTGGGTATCAGCCGCACCCCCTTGCACGCCCCGGATTCAGACGATCGCTCCGGACGATCGAACGCTCTTGGTCCGCCGCGTTCGCCGCCATCGAACAGCTCACCCGATCCACCCAACCGCAGGCCGGGACGCCGGCCACCTGAAACGAGAGCGAAGACCATGCAACGAGACGACTTGCTCACCCACATCCACAAGGCCCTGCGCAAGGGGCTGTTCGAGGCTGCGATCCAGGCGGGGTCCACTGACTGGAGTTCCCGACGAGATGTCGACTCGCTCGCCGCGACGTGGCGACCTCTCAGAGATCTCCTCGACGCTCACGCGCACCACGAGGACCGGCACATCTTCGGGCTGCTCGACCCCGTCGGCGACGAAGTCGTCGCGGCGACCAGGGAGCATGAAGCACTCGAGAAGCAGCTCGACGATCTCGACAGCCAGTTCGAGCGCGCGCTGAACGACCGGGACGCCGATGTCGGACTCGACGTGTACCGCGAGCTGGTGCGGTTCATCGCCGCCTACCTGCCGCACCTCCACCACGAAGAGACCGTCATCATGAGCCGGATCTGGGAGGAGCGCTCCGACGCCGACATCGCCGCCACCCGGGCGGCGTTCATGGCCGAAGTATCCCCTGAACAATCCGCCCTCACGATGGAGCTGATGCTCCCTGCGCTCGACCGGACCACGAGGAACGCCCTCGTGGCCAACGTGGCGTCGACGGCACCCGAGATCGTCGTCGACAACATCATCGCCACCGCCGAGAAGGTGCTGCCCGGCGAGGAGACAGTCGCCCTCAGGGACGCCGCCGCACGCTCCACCGGCTCGGCCGGCTGATCGTCACAGGAACCAAGGAGCGCACTCGTGCAGATCGCTATCCCCATCTTCCCGGGCTTCACCGCACTCGACGTGATCGGCCCCTACCAGGTGTTCACCAACCTGCCCGGCGCCGATGTCGCCCTCTGCGCCGCGGGTCGCGGCCTCGTCACCGACGACATCGGCGTCGTCCGCCTCGGCGTGACCCACACCCTGGATGAGATGCCCAGCCCGGACGTGCTCGTGGCCCCGGGCGGGCTCGTCACCCGACGCATGGCACGCGACGGCGACCCCGTCATCGATTGGATCCGTGAAGCCCACCCCAAGACGGCCGTCACCGCGTCGGTGTGTACCGGCACATTGCTGCTCATCGCGGCCGGACTCCTCCAAGACGATCGAGCGACCTCGCACTGGATCGCCTACGACGCTCTCGCAGCTGCCGGCGTCACTCCCACCGACGAGCGAGTCGTGCAGAGCGGGAAGATCCTCACTGCCGCAGGCGTGTCCGCAGGCATCGACCTTGCGCTCACCGTCGTCGCACAGCTCGCCGGTGACGACGTCGCCCGAGCCATCCAGCTTGGCATCGAGTACGACCCGCAGCCGCCCTTCGACGCAGGCTCGCCATCGAAAGCTCCACCGCTCATCCACCAGCTCGTCTCCGAGCTGCTCACCACAGCGCAAGCCGAGATCCTCGAAACCCCCACCCGACGAAGGACGGTCTCCTGATGCCCACTCGCGGCTACACCACTTCCAAGGACCAGTTGCTCAGCCGTCTGGCCCGCATCGAGGGTCAGGTGCGTGGCATCGCCAAGATGGTCGAGGACGACCGCTACTGCACCGACGTCCTCGGCCAGATCAACGCCGCTCGGGCCGCGCTCGACAAGGTCGCCCTCGGCCTCCTCGACGGACACGCCCGCCACTGCCTCGTCGGCCATGGCGGCGGCCCGATCGACCCGAACGTACAAGTCGACGAACTGATGACCGCAGTTGGCCGAATGCTCTCCCGATGAGCCCGAGGCCACATCCGCTGAGGAGAAACCATGATCGAACTCGAAGCCCTCGGACACGTTCGTGTGCTCCACCTACGCGACGGCGAGAACCGGTTCAACCGGTACAGCATCGACGAGATCAACTCGGCGTTGGACGAGGTGACCGCCATCGATGGTCCCGTCGCCTTGGTCACGGTCGGTGACGGGAAGTTCTTCTCGAACGGCCTCGATCTCGACTGGATGCAAGGCGGCGGCGCATCCGACACCGGTTTCCTCGAGGACGTGCACCGCCTCCTCGAACGCGTACTCCGACTCGACGTCATCACGGTGGCCGCGATCAACGGCCACGCGTTCGCCGGTGGAGCGATGCTCGCCGCTGCTCACGACTTCCGGATCATGCGCTCCGACCGCGGCTACTGGTGCCTCCCCGAGGTCGATCTCGGTCTTCCCCTGACTCCAGTGATGTACGCAACGGTCGAGGCCAACATCCCCCGCCCCGCCCTCACCGATGCCGTGCTCACCGGCCGCCGATTCTCCGGCGAGGACGCGCTCGAAGCCGGGATCGTCCACGAGATCCACTCCGCCGACGAACTGCTCGCCCGCGCCGTCACCATCGCCGACGCTCACGTCGCCAAGGACCGGACGGTCCTTCACGCCCACAAGATCCTGCTCCACGGACCACCCACCACCTGAACACAGAGGGGACCCCAGGGCACACACCTGGGGACACCGCCATGACCTTCCTCATGATCCTGTTGCTCGCCACCGCCGTCGCGGCCGTGACCCGACCCGGGCACGGTGCCCGTACATGGGCGCGGCTCGGGCTCGGTGCGGCCTTCATCGTCGCCGGGTTCTCGCACCTCGCCCGCCCGGGACCTTTCGAACAACACCTGCCGGACTGGATCCCCGCCGAAGGAGCGATCGTGGCCGCAACCGGGCTGATCGAGATTGCCCTCGGAGCGGCGCTCATCGTCTGGTCGTCGCGCAAGCGACAGCTCGGTCTCGTCGTCACCGGCTACCTGGTCGCGGTGCTCCCGGCAAACATCCATGTCGCCGTCGCCGACGTGGAGGTGGACGGTCTACCCGGAGGCGCGTTCGCGTGGCTGCGAATACCTCTCCAAGGCGTGTTCATCGCCTGGGCCCTCTTCAGCACCAGAACCACCACCCGCCGCCCTCCGCTCGGCCAGCCTCGACCCCGTCGTTTCCGCGACTCGTCCCGAGCCACCGCTCGGCCCACGGCACCCTCCGAAAGGCACTCCCGATGAGTTCCATCGACCACACGACCCATACCGACCACCGCGAGGACGCGAGCGCGCCCGGGCACCACGACGATCACGGCCAGAGCCACGGCGACCACAGCGGTCATGGTGGCCATGGGGACCACGCGGAGATGTTCCGCCGCCGCTTCTGGTGGAGCCTGCTGCTCACCGTCCCGGTCGTGGCGACGAGCCACATGGTCATGGACTGGCTCGGCTACAGCCTCGACTTCACTGGCTTGGAGCTCGTCGGCCCGGTGCTGGGCTCGGTGCTGTTCTTCTGGGCTGGCTGGCCGTTCCTGCAGGGCGGCTGGTCCGAGGCCCGAACGCGGCAGCCGGGGATGATGCTGCTCATCGCCATGGCGATCAGCGTCGCCTACATCGCCTCGCTCGCCACCAGTCTCGACTGGTTCGACCTCGAGTTCTGGTGGGAGCTCGCCGCGTTGATCACGATCATGCTGCTGGGGCACTGGCAGGAGATGAAGGCCATCGGCCAGGCCAGCTCGGCGCTCCAGGCACTCGCCGAACTCCTCCCTGACGACGCCGAACGCGTCGGTGACGACGGCGAGGTCACCACCGTCTCCCTCGGCGATCTCACGGCCGGCGACGTGGTGCTCGTTCGCTCGGGCGCCCGGGTTCCGGCCGACGGGGAGATCATCGACGGCGCCGCCGAGATCGACGAGTCGATGGTCACCGGCGAGTCCCGTCCGGTCGCCAAGGAGGAAGGTGACCGGGTCGTGGCCGGCACGATCGCCACCGACTCCGCCATCCGAGTTCGGGTCGATGCCGTCGGCGACGACACCGCGCTCGCAGGCATCCAACGCATGGTTGCCGCCGCGCAGGAGAGCAAGGGCCGGGCCCAGGCACTCGCCGACCGGGCCGCCGCCTTGTTGTTCTACGTCGCCGCCACCGCCGGGATCGTCACGTTCGTCTCGTGGGTGGCGCTGGGGAACACCGACGACGCCGTCGTGCGCACCGTCACCGTCCTGGTGATCGCCTGCCCCCACGCCCTCGGACTCGCCATCCCTCTCGTCGTGTCCCTGTCGAGTGCGATGGCGGCACGCAACGGGATCCTCGTAAAGGACCGCATCGCCCTCGAGCGCATGCGCGACATCGATGCCGTCCTGTTCGACAAGACCGGCACCCTCACCAAGGGCGAACACGTCGTCACCGACGCCGCGGCCGCCGACGGCACCACCCTCGACGACGTCCACCGGCTCGCCGGTGCCGTCGAGGCCGACAGCGAACACCCCCTCGCCCGCGCCATTGTCACCGCCGCCCGCGAGCGCGGCGACGTCGCCCGAGCCGAGGAGTTCCGTTCGATCACCGGTCGGGGTGTCGAGGCCACCATCGACGGCGTCTCGTACGCAGTGGGCGGGCCGTCCCTGCTCCGCCAGCGCGATCTCGACGTCCCCGACTCGCTGCGCAGCCACGTCGACGACTGGACGCAACGGGGTGCCGCGGTGCTGCACCTGATCCGCGACGACGAGATCATCGGGTCGTTCGCGCTCGAGGACGAGATCCGCTCCGAAGCCCGCCAAGCCGTCGACGCTCTCCACGACCGAGGTATCCGGGTGGTGATGATCACCGGCGACGCCCGCCAGGTCGCCGACAGCGTGGGCGCCGAGCTCGGCATCGACGAGGTCATGGCCGAAGTCCTCCCCGAAGACAAGGACCACAAGGTCGCCGAACTGCAAGCCCGCGGCCTGAAGGTGGCCATGGTCGGCGACGGCGTCAACGACGCCCCCGCGCTCGCCCGCGCCGACGTCGGGCTCGCCATCGGCGCCGGCACCGACGTGGCCATCGAGTCCGCCGGCGTCGTCCTCGCCTCCAGCGACCCCCGCAGCGTCCTCGCCGTCATCCGTCTGTCGAAGGCCAGCTACCGAAAGATGATCCAGAACCTCGTCTGGGCCGCCGGTTACAACGTGCTCGCCATCCCCCTCGCCGCCGGTGCGTTGGCGTGGGCCGGCATCGTCCTCGCCCCCGCCGTCGGCGCCATCCTCATGAGTGCCTCGACCATCGTCGTCGCCCTCAACGCTCAGCTCCTCCGACGGCTCGACCTCCGCCCGAGCTGACAGTCAGGAATCCGTGGCGCGCCACGCGTGGGCGCGCCAACCGAAGTCGTGCCAGTCGACCTCGACGTCGACGAAGCCGGTCCGCTCGAGCCGCGACTGGAGCCCAGCGGGGTCGACCGGGTTGTAGACGTCGTCGATGTGGAGATCCTCGAGCTCCGGACTCGCGACGCTGTCCGAGGCCACGAACAAGCCGCCGGGCCGGAGAACCCGGTGAACCTCGGCGAACAGCGCGTCCTGCAGCGTCGTGGTCGGGACGTGATGGAGCATGGTGAAGCTGACCGCGCCGCTGAACCGGCCGTCTTCGAACGGCATGGCGGTGGCATCTCCCTCCACGACCGTGACGCTCTCGCGATCGGCGTACCGCTCGGATAGGTGGGCCGCGAGCTCCGGGTCGAGTTCGATGGCGGTGAACTCCGCCACCTGGGGTGACAGGAGGTCGGTCGTCAGCCCCGGACCGGGCCCGACCTCGAGCACCGCATCGCCGAGATCGGCAGGGGATCGCTGGTCGAACGCGTACGGGACGATCATGTCGCGCAGGAGGTCCCGCCAGCCCTCGCTCGCCAGCAGGTCGAGATGGTCCTGGTTCATGGCGCCGACGGTACGTCGACCGGCGGGTGGTCGTGATCGTCGGTCGTGTCGGACGTGTCCGACTCTCCAGACAGGCGGACGACCGTCCACCACAGCGCGCCGACCACGACCGCGGCCGTCACCACGAACAAGACGAAGGTGAGGGCGCGCCACACGGTGCGGTTCCGCGGCGCGAAGATGGGCCGCGACCGACGGCGTCGTAGGACCATCATCATCGTGATCGTGTTCCTCCCGACGCCCGACTGGGTAACTACTACGCTGTGTCGTAGTGTAGCGGCGGGTGAACGGTCTCCCGGCACCCGATGTTGTCCCGCCCCCAAACGCACCTGCGGTGGGGCCTGCATCCTTGGAGAGACTCGATGCCCGTCCCCCGCCTCCTGTCGATGGTTGCCGCTGCGGCAGCGCTCGCCGTTCTCGCCGGCTGCGGAGCCGACGACGACACCGCCTCAGCCCCGGGATCTGACTCGTCGACGAGGACAGTGGAGATCGAGATGCGTGACAACGCGTACTCCCCGACCACGATCGACGTCGACGCCGGCGAGACCGTGCGCTTCGTGTTCACGAACACGGGCAAGGTGACCCACGAGGCCTACGTCGGGGACCCTGCCGCCCAGGCGGAGCACGCCGACGAGATGGAATCGATGGGTGGCATGGACCACGGCGACGACGACGTCCTCGTCCTCGAGCCCGGCCAGGTCGGCGACCTCACCCACACCTTCGACGAGGCGGGATCCGTCCAGATCGGATGCCACCAGCCGGGCCACTTCGAATCAGGAATGGTCCTCGACGTGTCGGTCGGCTGATCGCAACCGGCTACAGCAGTCGCGTCGCTCCCATCCAGATGGCCATCGCGATCATGGCGAGGTTCTCGGTGAGGGACACGAACCCGAGCGGCACGTTGCTGGAACCGCCGACGCAGGCGCACTTCAGCTCACGCTTCTCCACGTAGACGGCCTTGATCACCGAGTAGGCGCCGATGGATCCGATGAACAACGCCACCGGCGCGGAGAGCCATGTCAACGCACCGGCGATCATCAACAATCCTGCCCCGGTCTCCGCGTAGGGGTACACGTAGCTGTAGGGAACCCATCGTCGGGCGAGCACGTCGTAGTTGAGGAACATGAGCGAGAAGCTCTCGACATCACGGACCTTCAGATAGCCGAGCCCGCACATCGAGAACGCGACGAACCACTCGACCGTGCGGACGGTGAAGAACTGGTCCTCGGCGATCGACGACGCGCCCAATGCCATCAGGAACGTGATGGCGAACAGCGTCAGCACGGGGCGATAGGTGGTCTCGTCGGGGTCGGGCACGTCCTTGCCGAAGAACTCACGCAGATCGTCGAGGGTCCCGACCAGTTCCCCGTCGATGAAGGTCTGCGGCGTGGTCTCGACGTCCCACTTCTCGCGGAACGCTGCCGTCTCCTCCTCGGTCTCGAGGTGGACGTCGTCCACCTCGTAACCGTTGCGTTCCAACAGGTCGAGGGACTTGAGTCCGTATGGACAGATGTGGCCCGGCATCACCATCCGATAGATGGTGGCCGTCTTCTCCCCGGTCTCCTGGGTGTCTCGTGTCTTGGTGGTCAGCGCCATCGGGTTCAGCTCCCGCCCTCAGGGTCGAGCTCACCCTCGAAGTCGGGCACCGGGCGCTCGGCGGCCTCGGCCTCGGTGGTCGCCGGACCGTTCTCCTCGATGTCAGCGATCAACCAGTCCATCTCCTTGATCTCCTTGCGCTGGGCAATGATGATCTCGTCGGCCAACTCCCGGACCCGGACGTCGTCGATGTCGGCCCGTTCGCTCGTCAGGATCGCGATCGAGTGATGGGGGATCATGCCCTTCATGTAGGCCGTGTCGTCAACGAACATCTGCGACCGGGACAGGAACAGGGCAACGAGAGCGAGCCCGAGGCCACCGGCCATGATCGCCCAGTTGACCTTGGTGTTCTTGTACATGCTCCACATGAACGAGAGCATGACCATCGCCATGGCACCGCCCATGAGCAGGGCCATGTAGACCCGCTCCTCACTCCACCGCACATGGTCATAGGCGTATGAGTTGGTGTAGGTGAGGACGAACATCACGACGGTCGAGGTGGCGATCATCGCTCCGAACCGCCAGTACGACGGACTCATCCCGCCGTCGGCGTCATGGTCGTCGTGGTCGGTGTCGGATCGGTCGATCGTCCGTGTGGCCATGGCCATCTCTCCTCGTGGTCGCGTGCGGACGTGCACGCCATACCCCGCCGAGGCATCGACTACTACACGAAGTAGGAGCTTTTCGGGCCTGTCCGCCCGGGCAGGTCAGGGGAGACCGCCGCCGGGTTCGCCGGGGAGAGAGGTGACGACTGCGCCGCTGAGCACTCGGTAGAGGTAGTAGGCGGCGATGGCCAGGAAGATCCAACCGATGACGAGGTCGACACGCCGCCATCCCGCCTGATCGGTGTCTGTCGGCAGGAACCGAGCGCCGACCGCGGCGACGGCGAGGAGACTGGCGGCTCGGCCGACGACGAACGCGATGATGACGGCGAACGCGATCGCCGGGCCGGCGACGATGCCTGCGGCCGCGCCGATGCCGATGGCGATCGGGGCGCAGGCGGGGCAGCCGGCGATGCCGAAGAACACTCCGAAGGTGAACGCTTCGGCCGGGTGCGGGGGAAGCGTTCCCGCCCGTTGGCACAGGCTGGCCCTACGTAGGAGGAGCCGGAGTCCGAGCGTGCCGAGCAGCGCGGCAGAGGTGAGGTGCAAGACGATGCCGGCCCGGGTGAGGAAGGCGCTCAGTTCGATGATGACGGCGCCGAAGACGCCGAGCAGACCGTCCATGCCGGCGACGAAGGCGAACACGGACGGGGCTGACCGCAAGAGCGGTTCGGAGCGGCGACCCTCGTCGGTGATCGTGCCGGGCGCCACGGCGGAGACGACGACGGGGAGGGACGGGAGCGCGATGGGCGAGATGGTGAGGAGGGCGCCGGCCAGCAGTGCGAGCACGGGTGCGAGGAGCGCGGCGTCGGGGATCTGTTCGAGGACAGCGTCGAGCATCGCAGCGTTCAGATGGTGGAGGCAGCGCGGACGAGCAGCGCGGTCAGCACGGTAACGACGGCGAGCGCGGCGACCTCTAACCGCAAGGTCTTGCTCAACCGGGCGACGGTGGCGGCGTCCTCCTCGGCGTGCTCGAGAGCGGGGACGATGACGTGGTGGTTGTGGGCGCCGAAGCCGGCGGCGACGGCGACCACGACGAGCTTGGCGACGAGCAGCCGGCCCCATGGGGTGGCCCACAGATCCGATGGTGCGTCGATGATCACCCAGGCGAGGTAGAGGCCGAAGACCGTGACTGCGGCGAGGGCGCCGGTGGCGAGCACGGAGAATCGGGTGACTATGACGAGGGCGTGGGTGCGTTCGTCGCGCCGGCGGCGTCGTCGGATGAGGAGGGCGAGGGCAGCGACGCCGCCGACCCAGATGGCGGCGGCGACGACGTGGCTGGCCGATGCCAGACCGGTGAGCACCCGGTTGCCCTCGGTGACGGTGTGCCCGTCGAAGGTGTGGCTGAGGAGCATGACGGCGAACCCGATCACCGGAAGAGTGCCGGCTCGGTCGAGGTCCCAGGCGACGTCCTGGTTGCCCCAGTGTTCGGTGCCATGATCGGCGACGCGCGTCGAGCCGGCACCGACCGGGACGGCCGCCGACACAGACGCGAGCAGGTCCTTGGCATCGTGGACGTGGACCATGGTGATCCGTGCCGTGGCGGCGACGATGACGCCGCTGGCGATGCGCAGCAGGTACGCCGACCACGAGCCGACCGACAAGGAGTCGGTATACGCCCCGAGATCGAACACGGCGGCGAGCCCACCACCGGAGACATCGGCGACATGGCCGGCGCAGTCCAGGATGGTGCCCACCACTACCGCGACCGAGGCCCGGCGGATCCAGAACAGCAACATCCGCAACTCGCCGGCGGTGCCGCGCATGACGAGGGTGGCGAAGACGATGAAGCCAAGCGAGATCATCATCCCCGCCATGGCGATGAGCCGTCCGATGTCGCTGATCCTCCGCCCCGCGGTGGAGCCGGCCTCGGTGTCGAGGAAGTCCTCGAGTTCCGAGGCATCCGTCGACGCATCACCCACACCTGCGCGTCCGGCGGCGGAGGTAGGCGATGCTGCGGCATTCGACGGTTCGACCGTGAACCGGAACGTGCCTTCGATCGGGTGTGCATCGGGGGCCTGGACCGTCCAGCGGACGCCGACGTCGCCGGCCGAGACCGCCGGATCGAAGCGCAGCACGAACACCCCGATCTCCGGGCGTTCGACGGAGTCGGGTTCTCGGAGACCGAGCTCAGGATCGAGGACGACGAACCCTTCCCCGGCCGGCTCGGCTTCGTTGGTGAAGACGATCGTGATCGTGTCCAGGTCGCCCTCGACCACCGATCCGTCGGCCGGATCGGACGACTCGAACCCGGTGTGCGCACCCGCCGGCGATGGCGCCCACCCCAGCACGACCACCACCACGGCCACGACTGCACCCAGCATCCGCACGACCTGCGAGCGGATCGAGCGGGTCACGTCGAGCGGCGTGGTCACGCGTCGACTGCACGACACACTGTCGTAGACAGCATGGCAAGGCATCCGATCAGCGGCGGCGGAGACGCTGCGCCACCATGACCGCAGCGGCCACGAGCGCGACGAACACGGCGAGACCGACGGCGCCTGCGAGCGCGGCGCCGAACGAGACCACGCCGAGGACGAGCAGCATCGGGACGCAGCAGGCGAGGCACGCACCGACGAGTGGCAGCAACCGCATGCCACGATCAGCTCCTCGAGAGGCATCGTCAGTGGATGCGTCGGAACTCTTGACGTTCGGAGTAGGGCTGGTCATGGGAAGTCCTTCCAGGTCGTTCCGCCGTCGATGGATCGGAGCACGGTCGAGGGGAGTCGGAGGGCGAACAGCTCGTCGCCCCTGGTCCCGAGCGCGGCAACGTCTCTCAATGCGTCGACCCGTGACCAGGTCTCATCGTCGAATCGGTGCACGGCGCCGTCGTCGTCGTGGCCGATGATCCCGTCCTGGGTCCATTCGAGGTCACGGAGTTCGGGGCCGTCCATGGGGGTCCAGGTGTCACCGCCGTCATCGGATCGGACGAGACCTTGGTCGAGGTCGACGCCGATCACTGCGGTGGAGTCGGTGGGGTTGACGGCCATGGCGACGAGCTGTGCTTCGCCTGCCCGGGACTCCCACGTCATGCCGGCGTCGCCGCTCACCCACACGGCCTCGTCAGATGAGTTGGCCGCGAACAACTGACCGTCGACGAAGACGAGCCGGTGGAAGTCGGCCTCGCCGAGCAGCGAGCGAGGCGACCAGTTCTCGCCGTCGGTCGACTGCACGATGCCCAGCAGTGGTGGCAGATCCTCGACCCGGAGGTCGTCGTCGCGCAGGTCTGGATGGCCGGACGCGAGGATGGTGTCACCGTCGAGCACCGCGGCCATGAGATCGTGCCCCGCCGACCCGACCGGCTCGAGGCCGTCGCCCGTGACGCGGTACAGGCCGAGATGGGTAGCAGCGAAGACGGCGTCATCGTCTCGGACCAACAGGTCGTGGACGTGCACCACGTCGTCATGCGCGCCACCAGTCGCACCGGCCGGTTCGCCCTCGCCGCCAGACCCACATGCGGCGCTCGACAACATGACCGTCGTGAGGAGGGCAGCGGACCCGAGCGAGCGCCTCACCGTTCGAACCCCTCGGACTCCTGCTCGGCACGAACGAAGGCGATGATCGCCTCGACCTCGTCGTCGGTCAGGCCCTCGATCGGAGGCACGTCCCCGAAGTCCCAGTGATGCTGAGCCGCCCCGTTGCGGATCGCTGAGCGGAACGCGTCATCGGGGTGATGGTTCGGCTCGTACACGATCGAGAGGTGGGACGGACCCTTGTCGGTCCCGCGCAGGTCAGCGCCATGACACGACGCGCAGTTCGCCGAGTAGAGCGCTGCACCGTCCAGATCGCTCACCGGTGCAGTAACGGGATTGGCGTCTTCCCCGCCACTGCATGCGACGCCGAACACCACAGACAGCAGGACGACCGTGACTGGGAAGAGGTGTTGACGCACCCCTGGCAACCTAGCTACGACAGATTGTCGGAGAAAGGCGGGTGGCGTTCAGGACAGGCAGATGTGTTCGAGCAGCGTGGCCAGATGGTGCACGAACACGGTGGCCGCCAGCGCTCCGCCCAGGCCGAGCAGTCCCGTCGCCGATGCTGGGAGTGGCGCTCGATCAGCGGGGTGCAACATGGATTGCACCCGGTATCCCACGGCGCCGCCGTTGAACGCCAACGCCGGCGCCGGGGCGCCGTAGTTGTCGGCGGCGATGGCGGCACGGGCGATCGCGGTCGCGACCAGCCGACGATCGCCATTCACCTCGGCCAATGCGGCGGCGTCGGCTGCCCGTTCCGTGGCGAGGCGCAGATCGTCGCCCACAGATGCGAGCCACGGCAGCGCAGCGGTGGCGACGCGATGGGCGAGGAGGTGGAGGTCGTGACGCGCCCGGACGTGGGCACGTTCGTGGGCGAACAGCACTCGACGTTCGGCCGGTTCGAGTGCGTCGAGCATCCCGGTCGACACCACGACCCCGCCTCGACGGCCCGACTGTGCGAAGGCGATCGGTGCGTCGGCGTCGAGCACGGTCAGCGGGCCGTCACAAACGACGCGTTCCGACCACGCGGTCGACAGCGCCGAGCCGATCCGCCACGCAAGTAGGACCAAGAGGATGGACGCAACGACACCGATGGAGAGCGGCACTCGGTGGTGAGCTGCGAACAGCGAGCATGCGTCGACCACCCACCGCCCGATCGGCGTTCCCAGCGCGAACCCGCCGGCGAGCACGGCCGTCGCTGCGAGGACTGCCCCGGCACCGACGACTGCGATCGAGGTGAGCATCCACAGCGCGACCCGAGGAGGGAGACGACGCCAGGGCACCGCACGCGCCCCCACGGTGACCAGCACCACGCCGGCGAGGGGGAGGAAGGCGGTCACGAGCACGACGTCACGCCTCGTCGTCGAGGAGATCGGCGAGAAGCGCTCGATCCGCGTCGTCGAGTTGCGAGACGAACGCCGCCAAGACCGCCGGACGGTCTGCGGCCTTGGCCAACGCCGCTCGCATGCGGTCGCCGTGGTGGTCTGCGGCGGTCGTGGTCGGCCGGTATCGGAACGACCGGCCCTCTGGTTCACGCGTCAACAGGCCCTTGTCCCACAAGCGGGTGACCACCGTCATGACCGTCGTGTAGCCCAGGCCGTCGGCAACGCGGTCGTGCACCTCGCGAGGCGTCAAGCCGTCGTCGGCCGCCCACATCGACTCCATCACGGCGGCCTCGAGTTCCCCCATGCCACGACGAGTCACGCGTGGACCTCCGGCAACAGTTCCATGTCGGCCAGCGTAGGGACCCGCCATGCCTGTTCACCGCTCATGGTCGACGCACCTCCCCGTCTGGGCCGAGGCACCCGGCGGGCGACGTCGTCGCGTCCGGACCACCGGCCGGGCACGCTCCCAACGTGTCCGAGGTCGGCGCTGGCACGTCACCCCGGTCGACGTCGAGCGCAGGCGGATCGTCACCGCCACATCCGGCGAGGACCACGAGGAGCCCCGCGAGCACGAGCTTCACGCGTCGACCTCGGCAGGCTCCGGGTCGTTCTCTCGGTCCGTGCTGGTCGATCTGGTGGACACCATGACGACGAGTGAGATCAGAACCATCACCAGCCCGGTCCATTGACTGCCCGTCATCCCGAGTCGAACCGAGTCGGCGCGGAAGCCATCGAGGACGAGGCGGCCAATCCCATAGAGCAGCCCGGCGGCACCGATCGCCGCTCCCGTCCTGTCAGTGCGCCGTCGCACCCACCACACGGCCACCGCCGCGGTCGCCGCCCAGACCATGTCGTACAGCGCCGTGAGATGCACGACCTCACCCGGCGGACACGGCGAACCAACCGTCTCACTCACGTCGACGACCTCCGGGCACCGGAACCCCAGCGGCGACGTCGTCGCCGTACCGAGATGGTCGGCGATGATCAGGTCACCGATCCGACCGACCGCGATCCCAACCAGGAACCACGGCGCCGCGAGATCGAGCAGCACGAGCACGGGCATCTGGCGCCGGCGGAGCTCCACCACCGCCACGATCAGCGCGGCAGTCAGTCCACCCAGCAGGCTCGCACCGCCTTCCCACACCCGCAGCACCTCGAGGACCGAATCGAACCTCGACCAGTGGTTCACCACATATGCCAGCCGCGCCCCGACCAACGCCGCCACCACCGCACGCGTCAGGATCGACGTGACCGCATCCGCGTCGTACCCGGCCCGACCAACATCGCGGAGCAGGAACCACGCCCCGACAACGACCCCGATCCCGGTGAAGATCCCATGCGGGCTGAGCGCCAACGGACCGAGGCCGATCGAGACCAAGGGGTCATACGACAATGCTGCGAACACCGAACCTCCCCGAGACACCGACTACGACAGAACGTAGTAGGCAGCCGTAGATGAGACGAGCCGCCACCGCAGTCGGGATCGCCGGCGCGACCTGGGCGATCGTGCACCGACGCGCACCAGCCGTCCGCGCTTGGCAACGACCAGATCTCCCCGCGCTCCGGCACGGCCCTCTCCACTACCGCGCCGCGGGACCCGCGGATGCCGCCACCGGCATCGTGCTGCTCCACGGACTCGTCGCCACCGGCGACGTGTTCGGTGAGACCCCGTCCCTGCTCGCGACGAATCACCGAGTCGTCGTCCCTGACCTGCTCGGGTTCGGCCGCTCCCTCGACGAACAACGCAGCGACTTCTCGACCGCCGCCCATCTCGACGCCCTCGACGACCTGATCACTCACGAACTCGGCGACCGACGCGTCCGCATCGGTGCCCACTCGATGGGCAGCGCCCTCGCGCTGCGCTGGGCCGCGGAGAACCCCGACCGAGTCGACCGCGTCGTGTGCCTCGGCCCACCGATCTACCCCAACGCCGACGCCGCGCGGAGCGCACTGGGCGAGTTGGGGCCCATGGGCCGCTCACTGATCCTCGACGACCGCATCGCCCGAGCCATCTGCACGTTCAACTGCCGACACCGCACACTCGCCGGCCTCCTGTCCGCCCTCGCCGCCCCACGATGGCCGATCCCCATTGCCCGCCAAGCGAGCCTCCACACGTGGCCGGCATACATCTCCGCGATCGAAGAACAGATCATCAACTGCCCGTGGGGCGACCTCGTCGCCACCCTGGTCCAGCAACGTGTGCCCGTCCGCCTGGTCAGGGGAGATCGTGACCCCATCGGCGAGCCCGATGTCCTCCGCACGCTCGGCTCACTGGCGGCCATCGACGCAGCGCTCGTCGATGGAGACCACACGCTGCCGGCCGCCCGCCCAACCCTGCTGGTGGACGCACTCTCCTGACGCCTCGATCGCTGACCTGCCGATAGTTCAGCCTTGACTGTATTTCAGTGTTGACTTTACTATCGGCGGATGCCGGAAATCGACGTTGATGCCTTGCATCGAGTGGGGCGGGCGTTGGCCGACCCGACCCGATGCCGGATCCTGTTGTGTCTGCTCGAGGGCCCGCACTATCCGACCGATCTGGCGGACCACCTCGAGCTGACCAAGGGGAACGTGTCCAACCACCTCGCATGTCTGCGGGGTTGCGGTCTGGTCGTCGCGGTCCAGGAGGGTCGTCGTCAGCGCTACGAGCTGGTCGATGGCCGGCTCGCCCATGCGCTGAGTGACCTGGCGGACCTGTCGGCCGAGATCACCGATGACCATTGCGCGGCCGACCAACGTGAGACAGCTGCTGCGGGGGGTCTTCGGTGATGGCGGTCGCTGCGCTCGTGATCTATCTGGTGTGGGCGGCGCTGGCGTTCGGATGGCGTGCGATCGTGCAACGCCGCCGCACCGGTGACACAGGATTCCGTGGCTTCAGTGGAACGCCCGGTTCGGTCGAGTGGTGGGCAGGACTGCTGTTCGTCGTCGCGATCGTCGCCGGACTGGCCGCACCGATCCTCGACCTCGTCGACGTCGTGGATCCCCTCGACCTGCTCGACGTCGGCGGGATCGCGGTCGCTGGCATCGCGCTCGCTGTCGCTGGTGTGGTCGGGACGTTGGCGGCGCAGCTCGCCATGGGCGATTCGTGGCGGATCGGTGTCGATCCCGACGAGCGAACCGCGCTGGTCGTCGACGGCCCGTTCGCGCTGGCACGGAACCCGATCTTCTCGATGATGGTCCTGACCGCCGCCGGTCTCACCCTGATGGTCCCCAACATCGTCGCCGTCGGCGGCTTCGTCGGCCTGATCGTCGGCCTCGAACTACAGGTCCGGCTCGTCGAAGAGCCCTACCTCTCGACCGCCCACGGCCAGAGCTACACCAGCTACGCCGCCCAAGTCGGCCGCTTCCTGCCCGGCATCGGACGCCTCCCCGTACACGGCGTCGTCACCAGCGCAGAACGTTTGGAGAACCGATGACCGGCGGCCACATCCTCGTGCTCGGTGGCGCCGGCGCCGTCGGACACCACACCACCCGCCAGCTGATCCGGCTCGGCCACCGCGTCGTCATTTCCGGCCGGACGCCCGGGCCCCTCCATCAACTCGCCCAGGGCCACGCCGGGATCGACATCATGACCGCCGACGCCAGAGACCGCGCAACTCTGCGTGGTGCAGGTCCGGTTAATGCGGTGGTCAACACGACCGGGCTCGTCGACCCGGCGATCGTCCAGCCGTGGCTCGACGAGGGCGTCCCGTTCGTCGACATCGCCGCCTCCGGCCAAGAGATCCGCCAACTCGAGTGCTGCGACGCCTCCCGAGCCGCCCTGCTGCTCAGCGTCGGGCTGCTCCCCGGGCTTTCAACGCTGATCGCAGCCGACCTCGCCGCCCGAGACCCCGATACGACGTCGATCACCATCGGCGCGCTGCTCGGCGTCGGCGAGGACTACGGCGACGCCTCCCGTCGATGGACAATCAGCCGCCTCGGTGGCCGCATCGACGGACCCGACGGACCGTTCCGGAACTTCACCACACCGATCCCCATCGACTTCCCCGGCGGATTCGGCACCCGCAACGCCTACCGGTTCGACTTCGCCGACCACTACGTCCTGTCCCGCGACCTCGATGTCCCGGTGACGACCGCGTATTGCATGGACTCTCGGCTCGCCAACCTCGCACTCACCCTCGTCGCCCGCATCCCCGGGGCACCGCGAGCCCTACTCGCCGCCAACCGGGCGTCCCGTCGCGCCGCCAAGGGCAGCGACTGGTGGGCCGCCACCATCACCACCGACAACCACGCAACCTGGGCACTCGGCCGAGCCCAGTCCGAGAGCACCGGCGTCCTCACCGCCATCGCCACCGACCGACTCCTCACCACGGGAACCCAGACGGGCGTCCGCCACATTCACGAGCTGATCGAACTCGACGACATCCGCGACCAGCTCCCCGAGCTCGGCATCGCAATGGCCGGAGCCACGATGTCCTGACCCCCTGCCGCTCCAGGGGCAATCCGATGACGTGGGCCTGGTCGACCATGCTGGCCTGATGCTCGAGCTCGTGCTGCTGCTGGTCGGCGTCGGCCTCATCGTCTGGGGTGCAGAGCAGTTCGCCGAACACCTCGCCGCCGCATCCGCGCGCCTCGGCGTCAGCACGTTCGCCATCGCCGTGCTCCTCGCCGGCGCTGAACCCGAGGAACTCGCCACCGCGGTCACCGCCGGCGTCCGCGACGTTCCCGCCGTTGCGTTCGGTGACGTCGTCGGCGCCAACACCGCCATCTGCCTCGTCGCCCTCGCAGTCGGCGCGCTCATCGCACCCCTCCCCTTCAGCACATCGACGCGCCGCTACGGCCTCCTCGCGCTACCCCCGGCCGCACTCGCGGTCACCTTCGCCTGGGACGGCGAGGTCGGCCGAGCAGAAGGCGGCATCCTCGTACTCGCCTACGTCGCCTATGTCGCCTCGATCTGGATCCGTGAACGACGACCACCATCCCTCGGCGAGACCGCCGAACTCGACGAAGAACGAAGCCACGAGGGCCGAGTCGGACGTGACCTGATCCTCGTCCTCGTCGGCACCGCAGCAATCGTGGTCGGCGCGGGAATGCTCGTCGAGGCCGTCCACCGCTTCACCGACGTCGAAGCCGACCAGACCACCCTCTCGCTCACGCTCGTCGGCTTCGCGACCGCCTTCGAACTCGTCGTGCTCGCCTGGTCATCGGCCCGCCGCGGCATCACCGACGCCGTCGTCGCCGCCGTGGTTGGCAGCTACGCCTACAACGTGACGATGACGCTCGGCTTCGCCGCGGTCGTCACTCCACTCGGCATCGACGGCGCCGCCGCACTCCACGGGCCGATGCTGGCCATGCTCGCCGCACTCGTCGCCGTCCTCACCCTCGCCTGGCGTCGAGGTCACCTCGACCGACGCGATGGCGGGCTGCTCCTCGCCGGGTATGCCGTCTTCGTCGTCGTGACGGTGGCGATCTGACCGCCTGGAGGCCGTCAATTGGTCGACGATCAGCCGGGATCTGCCTCGCCGGGGCTGCCGCTGTCCGGCTCCTGGTCGTCAAATGCGTCGACTCGTCGCCGGGCGATGAGGAGCAGGACAGCGAAGAGGAGCAGCGGGAGTACGACGAAGATCGCTTCGTCCCAGCCGCCTTGGTGACCGATCAGCGGGTGCATCAGCCAGCAAGGAGGGCGAGGTAGGGGCCGATGTCGTTCGTGGCATGAGCCAGGACGGCGACGGCGATCATGCCGATCACGAGGAGGCCGCCGACGGCTCCGGCCATGGTGGCGGGTGCACGGCTGGGCCCCCGGACGAGTTGTTCGGCCCGATACGACCCACAGCCGAGCGCACACCTGGCGAGCGCCGCTGGGGGCCGTGCGAGGTGGGCAGCCAGACGAGCCCTCGGGGCCGGGTCGATGCCGGTGGCTTCCTCGTCGGCGGCTCGTTCGGCGGCGAGCCGCATAGCCGCCGATGAACGACCGGCGAACGGGGCGACGGGGGCGAGAGCGTCGAGGCAGCGGGCGAGGAGCAGGAGCCGCCGGTCGTGGGCGCGTGCGTGAGCGAGCTCGTGGTCGATGACGAGACGGAGGGTGTCCTCGTCGAGGCTGGCCTGGAGACCTTCGCTGATCACGACGGTGGTGCGTCGCCTCCCGGCGATGCTGAAGGCGATCGGCTCCGGCGTGGGGAGCACCGTGAGGTCGAGATCGCCGGTTCGCTGGTGGTGGCCGAGCCACGCGTCGGGTCGGGCGCGACGCGGCGCGCGGCGGGAACGCACGGCGAGGTGCGCGGTGCGGGTCACGAGGAGGGTGAGTGCGACTGCGGCGATGAGGGCGCCGAGCGTGCCCTCGGGAGCGAGGTGGTCGGGGCCGCCGCTGCGATGGCCGAACTCGAGGTGGAGCAGGCCGACCGCGACGGACAGGAGCAGGGCGAGCAGGACGCAGGCGAGTCCGACACCGACGGCGAGGGAGGCCAGTCGCGTGAACGATCTCGGGTGGGCTCGCAGGAGAACGGCTGGTCTGATGCCCGGAACCGCGATCGCTACCAGCCCGGTGAGCAGGAGCAAGATCGTCATCGGCGCCGCTCGTCCAGGATCGTCCGCAGATGTCGGCGGTGGCGGGCGTCGAGTGTGCCGAGGAAGTGGACCAACGCAGCATCGGGGTCGCGGGCGGCGCCGAGGAGCTCGGCCATGCGGTCGGCGGTCTGCTCGCCTTCGTCCTTGAGGGGTCGGTACTCGTAGGCCTTGCCGACGAGCCGGCGTTCGAGCGTGTCCTTCTTCCACAGTCGTCGAAGGATGGTCATTGCCGTGGAGTAGACGACGGGTGGGTCGGAGTCGAGGCGTTCGAGCACGGCGCGTGGGGTCATCCATCCACCTTCGGCCCAGAGGATGGCGAGGATCTCGGCTTCGAGTTGCCCCATCGCTCTGCGGTTGGTCATGGCTGTTCCTCGAGCACGTCGTCGATTGCGTCGGCCAGTTCGGCTTCGGTGGCCACGTTGTCCCAGCGTTGCACGATGGTGCCGGTGGCATCGACGAGGAACACCCATGGTTCGGCCGGGTCGCCGGTCTGGTCGGGCCAGATCCACTCGGCGGCGGCCTTGTTGATGGTGTTGTTCTCGAAGTCCCGCCAGACCTCGAGGTGGACGAAGTCCATCGCGATGCCGTGGGATTCGGCCAGTTCGTGCACCGTGTCGGTGATGGGTCCGCAGAAGCGACTCACGCAGTAGACGGGGGTGGAGACGACGACCATGACCGGCCGACCCGCGTCGATGGCTGCCGCGATCGTCTCCTCGTGCAGTGGGGCGTCGGGAACGGCGCCGGAGTCGTCGGCTCGAGAGTCGACGGCGTCGGGTGGCGCGTCTGGGTCGCCGGGGAGGAGGTTCTCGGTGCGAGGCGCGAGGTCCCCGACCACCGGGACATGGGCGGTGTCGCCGACCTCGAACGCGGCAGTGGCCGATCGGCGGCGTCCGTCGATCTCGAGGTCGACGGCGACTTCCCAGAAGCCGGCGTCGTCGAAGGTGATCTCGGGGATGCCGTAGACACCTCGCGCTTCTGACGGGGACGTGAATCGTGGGGAGGGTTCATCGGCGACCGGCGATCCGGGTATCGGGAGGAACTCGGCGGTCGCGGTGGGGCCTGGGCGGGGTTCGTCGAGTGGTGCTTCCTCGGTCCCGAGGTACCGGAAGGCGAGGTCTGCGGTGCCGAAGCTGACCATGCCGTCTTCGTTGCTGAAGAGGCCGACGATGAAGCGTTGGTTACTCCCGGCGACGAGTTCGTAGCTGGCGACCTGGGCGACCACCTCATCTGTCCCTGGTGTCCCGGTCGAGTCGGTGGCTGCTGACGGTGCCGGGTCCGACCCCGACGAGCAGCTCGAACCGACGACGGCGACGAGCACCAGCGCGGCGAACATCCGGGCATGTCTCACGGGCATTCCTTCGGGTTCGGTGAGCCGACCACGGCGGCCGCGGCCACCGTCGACTCGTGCAGGTGGTGGAGTGCGAGGCGGAGCTGCTCGGGCGGCGTCGACCCGTCGAGGAGGCGTTCGACCTGCTCCTTGTCGCGCAGTAACTCGGCGGCAGCCGTGCGGTCGAGGTCGGAAGCGCGGTCGGCGAGATCGTGGAGGCCGTCGTGGGCGAGGTCGAAGAACACGGCGCGGGCCTCGCCGACATCAGCCGACGCGCGGGCGGCATCGCACACGCCTGCCGCGGCGGCCACGTCCTTGTCCGGCGGCTCGTCGTCGCCACCGCCGGACAGGGTGAGCAGTGCGATCCAACCCGCGCCGACGACCGCGACCGCCACCAGGAGCGCGAAACGGGCCCTGTTCATCGACGGCGTCGTGCGACAGCGTGTACCACGTGGGTGATGGTCGCCCACGGCGTTCGTCCCCGGCAACTCGGCGGCAACGTGACTGTGACAGTGTGTCGCAGTTAGGTTCGTCGTCGTGTCGGGGAGTTGGGTCGTGCGGTTGCTGGGCGGCGGTGTCGCCGTGGTCCTCGGACTGACCGCTGGCGCAGCAGCATTCGTTCCCGACGCCGAACCCTCCGATCCGGTAGCGGGTTCGCCGGCCGCATCACCGCCGTCGGATCCCGCAGGTGACGGGCCACCGGCGACCCGGCTCGAGGCCGGGGCGGCGACCATCGACCTCAACGACTTCCTCGAGCCCCTCGATCTTCCGCCCGCGACCGCGCCGCCGACGGCACGATCGGAGCCGATGAGCGGGCCGCCGGTTCTCGAGTCGGTCGAGGGCATCGTGGTGCACGAACGGCTGGCGCCGCTGCTGCGAACGCTGTTGGCCGAAGCCGAGGTCGTCGGGGTGAGCCTCGGCGGGGGCGGACATCGCGACCGCGCTGCCCAGGCGCGGCTGCGGGCCCAGAACTGCCCGGACCCGGTTGCTTCGCCGCCCGAAGCGTGCAGTCCGCCGACGGCACGGGTCGGTGAGTCGCTGCACGAGTACGGCTTGGCGATCGACTTCACGGCCGACGGTGCACTCCTCCTCGACCGAGAGCACCCTGCGTACCGATTTCTTGATGCGAGCTCGACGTGGACTGGGCTGGTCCCGCATCCCTCCGAGCCCTGGCATTGGTCGTACCGGGGTTGACGACGGCCGTCGAGGAACGTTGGGGCACCGGCCGTGTGCTGGCCGGCTACGTCGCTGCCGTCCTGGTGGCGGCGGTCACCGGCGGCATCGTGGGAGCGGCGGTCGGCGACACCGACGGGGTCGCCGCCCTGCTCGGTGGGCAAGCGGGATTCTGGCTGACCCTCGTGCTCGCCGTGCAACTGTCCGGCCTCGAGCGCACCTCGTCGCTGCGGCGCTTCCGGCACGAGCTGGCATGGCGAGACGTGCCGGTCGGGTTGCTCGTCGGGGTGCTGACCCAGCTGGTCCTGCTTCCTGTTCTGTACTGGCCGCTGTCGTGGCTGGTCGATGTCGGCGAGCTGTCGAAGCCGGCCGAGGAGCTGCTCGACGGGGAGTCCGGCATCGCCCTCGCGTTGGTCGGCATCGGCGTTGTGGTGATTGCGCCGGTCGTGGAGGAGCTCTTCTTTCGCGGTCTCCTATTGGAGACCTTGCGGCGCCGGTGGTCGACGATGGTCGCCGTCGCGGGCTCCTCGGTGTTCTTCGGCGCCACCCACTTCCAGCCGCTCCAGTTCGCCGGGCTCACACTGGCCGGGCTCGTCTTCGCGCTCGCCGTGGTCCGGACAGGACGCCTCGGCGCGGCGATCGCCGTGCACGTCGGCTTCAACGCCACAACGTTCGTCCTGCTCGCCATGTAGCGCAGGCGATGGGCATCCGCTTCCGGCGCGGTTCAGCGTTGTCGGCGACTCTGTCGCACGTTGCGGACGAACCCGACGACGCCGGCCACGACGATGATCAGCAGCAGAACTCCGGCAACCAGGGTGGCCACGCCTCCGTCGTCGCCGGTCGGGCCGCCAGCTTCCTGCGCGACCGCGACGAGGATCGCGAGGTTCATGGGCCCTCGGTCGGCTGATCCGCCGGGAGCGCGGGATCGGAGGGTGCGGGTGGCGTCCGCTTGGCCAGCGCGTTCCGGCGACGGTGACGGAAGATCTGGATGGTCACCAACACGAGCCAGACCACCAAGAAGACCATGCCTCCGAGGAGGGCTCCGTTGTTCGGTCCGGTGCCTCGTGACTCGATCTCGGCGAGAAGTTGCAGCACGGCTCAGCTCCCGGTCTGGACGACGCGACGTGGGGGTGCGTCCTGTTGGGTCTTGGCCCATCGGAAGAAGATCACGACGATCATCCCCCACAAGACGATGCCGCCTCCGAGCTTCATGACCGCACCGGCTGCCTGGAGATCTTGTACCGGCGTGACGCCCCATAGTCGGGGGGCGTTGGTGTACTCGTCGAACAGTGGTGTCTCGGCCCAGGTGAGGAATGACGCGGGAACGGTCGGGATGATCGACGACAGGAACAGGTAGCCCATCTGCAGGGGTGGGCCGAGCTTGGGGAACCGTTCGGGGGCGCGGTTGAGGATCGGGATCCAGAAGATCAGCGCGACGGTCACCCACAGGGCGTGCATGCCGAAGTGAACGGCCTCGACCCGGAGGTACACGTTGACCAGCGACGGCCAGTGGCTCAGTACCAGGACGGCGTTGAACAGGCCGAGCGCGACGACGGGACGGGTCGCCAGCCGGGCGAGGGGCCGGACTGGGTCGGTGAGCGCGACCAGCAGCCATCCCGGCATCCCGGCGACGAGCAGCGGTGCGGCGACCAGGGAGATCACCAGGTACTGGACCATGTGGATCGAGAACAGGTAGCCGTCGCCGATCCTGTCGAGCGGCCAGGACACCGACACCGCCAGCACCAGCAGCCCGACCATGAACCGGCGACGGAGCCGGGCGAGTTCGTCCGCGTCGAAGCCCGGCAGGCGAGGACCGAGATTCCGAACCGCCCACTGATAGCCGACGGCCAGCCCGGCCACGAGGATCCACGCGTCGATCCGGAACTCGAACGGCACCGTCGAGATCTCCTCGACACCGACCACCGCGCTTCCTGTGACAGCGTGTACCACATGGTCAGCGTCGCCGTTCCCCGCTGGTGGCTGCAAGTCGCAGCCCTCGTCGTCGCGATCGCGATGTCCGGTGTGGCGTGCTCGAACCGCTCGGAGCCTCAAGGCAGGCCCCCGCCATCTCCGACCGACATTGCGCCGCCCCAGGCCAGGTTCGCGTTCAGCTACCGCGCCTTGGGGACGTCGGTACTCGACTGCGTGGTACCGAACCGTCGCTTCACCGGCCAGGTCCACGACGACGAGACCTTCGTGCTCATCGCCGACGACGGAGCGGAGGTGCTGCACCGCGACGCCACGACCTACCTCGATTCGGCGCTGTTCGACGACCGCCTCGACCTCGACAGTTGGCTCAGCGTGGCGGACCAACAACTGTCGGAGGCCATTCCCTCGTTGCAGACGGCGATCGGCGCTGATCTCGCCTCGTTCCTCCGGTCCGGAGCTTCGCCCGTGGACGGCAACACCTCCGTTCGCGCCGCGCTCGAGACCGGCGCCGAGCCCGTACCGATCGCACCGTTCACCCGCCGTGACGGATCCGCCGTGCCGGGATGGCGGGTTGCGTTGCCCGACGGCGGCACCGACGATCGCGGCGTACGACCGGTGCTGAGCTACTGGCTCGACGACGCGGAGGTCGTCCGTGTCGTCATCCAGGACTCGCGCCCTGGCGAGCCGGGAGAACCAGACCCCGACACCGGATGGTTGATCGACTACCAGGCGCTGCCCGACGGCGCAGTCCCTCCGCCCGCACCGGGTGAGGCCGTTGCGTGGCGTGCGGCGCTCGAGCTCATGGCTCCGCTACGGCAGGGGTGCGACCTCGAGATCGGGCCCGGTGACCCGACCCCACCCGCGCCCTGACGGGCGCGACGCCCGGTCAGCCGCCGTGGTCGCCCCCATGATCCTCCGACTCGGGTTCGGACCCAGGAACCATCTCGTGGAACGGCCCCGGCGTGTAGCCATCGGGGGCCGCGGTCAGACCGACCCGCTCACGGGCTGCGTCCATCTCGTTGATCTCGATCGCCTGGTTCCTGGCCATCCGTTCGGCCAGGTCTCGAACCCACGGATCAGACGCGGACTCGGCCGCGGCTTGAGCCATCGCCGCGCCGCCACGATGGTGGTCGGCCATCAGCGCGAGGAACAGTGCATCGGCGTCTTCACCTTCGGCGTTGCGCAGGGCCACGAGCTCATCGGAGTCGGCCATTCCTGGCATCTCGTCTGGTGCAAACGTCATGCCCATCCACTCCATCGCCACGTCCGGACGGTTCTGGCGGGAGAACCCCCATTCGGCGAGCCGACGATCCATCATCCCGATCTCATAGGACTGCTGCTGGAGGATCTCCCGAGCGAACAGCTGCACCGCCGATGCATCGCCGTTCAGCAACTCCGAAGTCGACAAGGCAAGCGCCTGTTCATGGTGCGTGATCATGTCCTGGAGGAACCCGACATCGGCCGACGACGCCGCCGGTGGCGCATCGGCGCGTTCGACGGCGAAGTAGGTGACGGCGGCACCGAAGAACGCGCACGCGCCGACAAGGCTCAGCAATCCCAGCCAGCCTCTCGGCAGCAAGCGTTCGACATCCACGGCTCCTCCAGGGCCGCAACGTCGGCACCCTCGCCACCCGATCCAAGCTCGTACAGTATGTACGAGGTGAGTCACAGTCCCCAGTCGTCCGCGAGTCCGCGCTTGCGTTCGACACCGACGATCTGACATCTTCGCATTTGTGAAGATGTCTGGAGATGCCGTGTCGATCGATGAGTGCGCCGTCCGGGCCGTGGACCCCGATCGGGTGGCCGCCACCCGGGAACGACTGATCGACCTCGACGAAGCCGAAGCATTGGCCGACGGGTTCAAGTTGCTCGGCGAACCCAACCGGGTGCGGATCCTCTATGCCCTACTCGAGGCCGGCGAGCTGTGCGTGTGCGACCTCGCCGCCACCGTCGACGTCACCGAGACCACGGTCTCGCACGCCATGCGGCTGCTCAAGGCCGCTGGCATCGTGCGCAACCGGCGCGACGGACGGATGATCTACTACCGCCTCGACGACGCGCACGTCCGGATGCTGCTCGACCTCTCGCGAGAGCACCTGGCTCACCGCAACGGAGACCGGTGATGGGCACCGGTCACGACCACGGCCACAGCCATGGCGCCGGGGCGCTGCGTGCCGGGGCACGTCACCAGAAACGTCTGGCGATCTCGTTCGTTCTCATCGGCGTCTTCTTTGTCGTCGAGGCGGTCGGCGGCATCCTCACCAACTCGCTCGCCTTGCTCTCCGACGCCGGGCACATGCTCACCGACGTCATCGGCCTCGGCATGGCCCTCGCTGCCATCCAGCTCGCGACCCGGCACGAACGACGAGCCGATGCGGGCCAGCACACGTTCGGGCTCTATCGGCTCGAAATCCTGGCGGCGTTCGTCAACGCCTTGCTCCTGTTCGGCGTGGCCATCTACGTGCTCGTCGAGGCGGCGCGCCGCCTCACCGGCGAACCCGAGGTGCTCGGCATCCCCATGCTCGTCGTCGCCACCCTCGGCCTGGTGGTGAACCTGATCGCCTTCGCGTTGCTCCGCGAGGGATCGAAGGAGAGCCTCAACGTCGAAGGCGCGTACCTCGAGGTGCTGGCCGACACGCTCGGCTCGGTCGGCGTCATCATCGCCGCCATCCTCCTCGAAGTCTTCGGGTGGGCGTGGGTCGACCCCGTCGTCGGCGCCGCCATCGGCCTGTGGATCCTGCCCCGCACCTACCGACTGGGCAGCCAAGCGGTGCGGATCCTGCTCCAAGCGGCCCCTCCCGACGTCGACCTCGTCGCGCTGCGCGCCGACCTCGCCGCCATCAACGGCGTCGTCGACGTCCACGACCTCCACGTCTGGACTCTCACCTCCGAGATGGAGAACGCGTCCGCCCACCTCATGGTCGCCGCCGGCACCGACACCCACACCGTCCTCGACCAAGCACGCGACCTGCTCCAGACCCGCTACCACGTCGAACACGCAACCCTGCAGGTCGAACCCGACGACCACGAGGGCTGCGACCAGGTGACGTGGTGACCACCACCGTCTTGTTCCTCGACCTGAGCCGGTTCACCGCGCTCACCGACGTCCACGGCGACCAGACCGCCGTCGACATCGCCGATCAGTTCATCGCCGCCGCCCGCCAGTCGGCCGCCGAGGTCGGGGGTCGTCTCGTCAAGACGCTCGGCGACGGCGCCCTGTTTGTGTTCGACGACCCCGCTGCCGCGGTCCGCGCTGCCGACGCGACCAGCCACCGACTCCACGACGTCGCCTCGATGCCCGAGATGACCGGCGGCGCCGCCACCGGTCCGGTCATCGACCGCGACGACGACGTGCTCGGTTCCACCGTCAACCTCGCCGCCCGCCTCGCCGACCTCGCACCAGCCGGCGAGCTGCGCGTCGACGAGGCAACGGCCCGCGCCGCCAGCGACGCCGACTGGCAGATCGAACCACTCGGCCCCGTCGAGATCCGTGGCTTCCACGAACCCCGCGCCCTGTTCCGGCTGCTCCTGTGCCACCCAGCCGACTGCGTCGTCGACCCCGTCTGTGGCATGCGCATCACCCCCGGCCCCACTACACCGACCCTCACCCTCGACGCTCAACAGGTCTGGTTCTGTTCCGACACCTGCCGCGACCGCCATGCCGTCTCGGCCGCTGCGAGGATCGGACGGGAGGCTGGTTCGCGTGACTGATGCCTGCTGCGGCAACGCTCGCGCCACCGATCCGGACCAAGAACCGGCAGCGTTCTGGGAGCTGCGCGACGTCCGCCTCGCCGCCGTCGCCGGCGTCGGCCTGGCCGTCGGGCTCGTCGCCTCCGCCCTCGACGCCACCGTCGTCGCCAATGTCGGGTTCGCCGGCGCGCTCGCTGCCGGGGGTGCCACGTTCGTGCCGTCCAGCCTGCGAGGCCTGTTGCGGGGGCGTCTCGGCGTGGGCACCCTCATGACGATCGCCGCCATCGGCGCCGTGCTGCTCGGCGAGTTCGGCGAAGCGGCGTCGCTGGCGTTCCTGTTCTCGATCTCCGAAGCGCTCGAGGACTACGCCATGGACCGCACCCGCCACGGCCTGCGCGCCCTGCTCGACCTCGTCCCCGAACTCGTCACCGTCCACCGGGACGGCAACGAGACCGAGGTGACGCCCGCCGAGCTACGCGTCGGCGATGTCATGATCGTCCGGCCGGGCGAACGGATCGCCACCGACGGTCGTATCCGGTCAGGGCACTCTGCGCTCGACCTGTCCGCCATCACCGGTGAGTCCGTTCCCGTCGAGGCCGGCCCCGGTGACGACGTTCTCGCCGCCGCCATCAACGGCGGTGGCGTCCTCGAGATCGACGTGACCGCCACGACCGACGACAGCTCCCTCGCCCGAGTCGTGCACATCGTCGAAGCAGCCCAGGAGAACAAGGGCACCAGCCAACGCCTCGCCGAACGCATCGCCCGCCCCCTCGTCCCCGGCGTCATGGTCCTCGCCGCCGTCATCGCGGGCGCCGGCATCACGTTCGGGAACCCGTCGCTGTGGATCGAGCGATCGCTCGTGGTCCTCGTCGCCGCCGCCCCCTGCGCCTTCGCCATCTCCGTACCCGTCACCGTCGTCGCCGCCGTCGGTGCAGCCACCCGACAAGGCGCCCTCATCAAAGGCGGCGCCGCCCTCGAAGCCCTCGACGGCATCCAAGCCGTCGCCCTCGACAAGACCGGCACCCTCACCCGCAACCAACCCGCCGTCGTCGACGTCGTCACCAACGACGGCGCCACCCGCGACCACCTCCTCACCGTCGCCGCCGCCCTCGAAGCTCGCAGCGAACACCCCCTCGCCGCCGCCATCCTCGCCGCCTCACCTGCCCACGAGCTGGAAGCCGAAGACGTCTCCGCCGTGCCTGGCAACGGGATCACCGGCACCATCGACGGTCATCTCGCCCGGCTGGGCCGACCCGGATTCATCGACCCCGCAGGCCTCGACCCGACGATCCTCCACCTCCAGAGCGAAGGATCCACCGTCGTCCTCGTCGAGCACAACCACCACACCCTCGGCGTCATCGCCGTCCGCGACGAGCTGCGCCCCGAAGCCCCCGCAGTCGTCGACCGCCTCCGCCGCCTCGGCATCACCACCATCGCCATGCTCACCGGCGACAACGCCCGCGCCGCCCAGGCGATCGGCCGCGCCGCCGGTATCACCGACACCCGCGCCGACCTCCTCCCCGAGGACAAGGTCACCGCCGTCGAGGACCTCCGCCGTCACGGCCGCACCGCCATGGTCGGCGACGGCATCAACGACGCCCCCGCTCTCGCCACCGCCAACGTCGGCATCGCCATGGGCGCCGCCGGCAGCGACGTCGCTATCGAAACAGCCGACGTCGCTCTCCTCGGTGAGGACCTCCAACACCTCCCCGACGTCCTCGCCCACGCCCGACGCGCCGGACGCATCATGCGCCAGAACCTCGCCCTCTCCGGCGCCATCCTCCTCACCCTCGTACCACTCGCCGCCCTCGGCACCCTCGGACTCGCCACCGTCGTCGCCAGCCACGAAATCGCCGAAGTCTTCGTCATCGCCAACGGCATCAGAGCCGGGCGAGCCGCCCGCGACGGGAGATGAGCCCGCACGGAGACCTGGCTGGGGCCTGGATCGGCCAGCTCGGCTTCTGCCGGAATGAGGCCATCGCTACGCCGCTCCGATCTCAGCTGACGATGCTGTCGTGCGCTCCCCACCGGCGATGGCATGCCAGAGGACTTCGGCCACAGCATCGATATCCCCAACGAGGAGATAGGGAGCGTCGGCGACGAAGTGGAGCTCCAGCTGATCGTCCGACTGTCGGGCGGAGGTGACTGCCGAGAACCAGACCGACCACCACGCCCCGCCGTGCCAGACGAGGAGCCGGTCCGGTGTCGCCAGGACCTCGATCATGCCGAGGTAGCGCCACTGCGGTGCCGACGCACGCTCGGCGGCTCTCCGGGCCCTCCGGTTGCCGCACATGGATGCGAGGCCACTCAAGGCGAACACGACCGGACCGCCGAAGAGAAGGGTGCGGTGCTCGTACCCGACCTCTGCTGATTCGAAGCGCCAGCCAGTGACGACGGTCCTCGCGAGCGGGTGATCGTCGAACGCCGATGCCGGCGGGCGCCTTGAGGTCTCGATGCGTCGATGGGCGTCGCAGGTCGTACGAACGGTCGACTGGCGACGGGGGCGGGCGGAGTGCATGGGTGTCCCTCCGAGATTCTCAGGAGGGAGCCGTATCGCAAGCTCCGAGCGCGGCCGTGACCGTTGCCGAAATGGTATACCCCTGCCGTGACGGGGTCGAGGGTCCGCTCTCAGCGATGGGGTGGATCGACGCTGGCGGCGGGTGCCAGTTGCACGGCTGCCGGCGGCTCGGGCGCGAGGAGTTCGGCGATCTCGAGTTGTCGCTTCCGCGCGTGCGTCAGATCGTCGGAGTGCTCGAAGGCCTGGCCGATTCGCAGCTCGGCCCGCCCTCGTTCGGCCGTGGCACGGTCGATTGCCTCCTGGGTTGCGAGCAGGTCGTCGTCGAGTCGGTGGAGTTGGCGTTCCAGGGCCATGACCAGACGCGCCGGATCAGCGACCGCCCAGTCCTTCGCAGACCAACGAGCTTCGATCACACCGCCGGGGCTTCGAACGATGATCTCCGCTGCGATGATCCGTGTTGCTTCGATCTCGAACTCGAGCCCACCGAGCGTCCCGACGCGTGCAGTTCTCGATCGGCTGAGGGGAACCTCCTCGAGCAACCGCTCCCCGAGCTGTGCGACCTGTGCGCCGGCGTCTGCGCGCTTGTCGTAGACACAGTCACCGATCGTCATGAGGAAGCGATCGGCGCGGGTCTCGACTCGACTGCCGATTGCCTTCTCGATTCGAACTGCCTTGTGCCGCAACGCTGCCTCCTGACGCTGCGATGACTCGACAGCGCGACGGAGCCGATTCTGCTCGTCGCCATGCGCACGTTCGAGCCGAGACAACCTCGCAACGTCGGCGTCGACGCCGGCCTTCTCCATGATGAGCGGGTTTCCCGTCGCGAGCGCCTTCACCTCGGCGTAGGACAGCGAAGTGTCGGCAATGTCGTCGACCTCACGCGAGTGGAGATCGCCGCCGGTCATCTGGCCGATGAAGGCAGCCTTCCGCTCGAGGGTCTGCCACATGTAGGTGTCGAAGCTCCCTTCGGTGACGTAACGAACCACCGCTACCTCATCGTTGAGGTTTCCCTGGCGGATGATCCGGCCCTCGCGCTGTTCGATGTCGGCTGGTCGCCACGGGCAGTCGATGTGGTGGAGGGCGATTGCACGGTCCTGAACGTTGGTCCCGACGCCCATCTTCTCGGTCGACCCGATCAACACGGCGATCCGACCATCGCGGCACGCTGCGAACAAACTCGCCTTGGCCTCGTCGGTGGTTGCTTCGTGGACGAAGCGCACCGAGTCTCGCGGGAGCCCCTTCTCGGCGAGGAGGCGGCGGAGCTCGTCGTACGCGTTCCATTCGCTGCCCGTGGGCGTGGACGTATCGCAGAACACCAACTGCAGCGCACCGGGACGACCCCTGTTCGAATCGACCGCCTCGTAGTGACGGTGTCGGGACGCCTCCCAGACGTCGGCGATTCTCGACGCTGCGGCGGCGAGCTTGCCGCCGGTCACGTCGGGTGACTCGCCGACGAGGCGCAGATCGAGTGCTGCCCGTCGGCCGTCCCCGGTGATCTTCAACATGTTGTCTTCGGTCGGATCGACGGCGCGGCTCCGCACCCGGTCGGCCCGATCGGCCAGCTCGGTGACGTAGTCAGCGAGCGCATCCGAGCCGGGTACGACCACCGTCTCGGGCGAGCCTCCTGAGATCGTCGGAACCGGCAGAGAAAGGTCGTCAGCGGTACGAACGTCCGCGACCTGTCGCCAGAGCCCCATCAGCTCGGGAACGTTGCAGAAGCGGGCGAAGCGCGTGGACAGCCGCCAGGACGCCCCGTCCGGCGAGAGTTCCAGGCTCGTCACCGTTCGGCCGAAGTTCGATGCCCACGCGTCGAACGGTGCGAGCCCGACCTCTTCGAGCACATCGGGCTGGAGGTAGCTCTGCATTACCCAGAGCTCAGCCATGGAGTTGGCGACCGGGGTCGCGGTCGCGAATGTCACCACTCGCGGACCATTGCGCTTGCGGAGCAGCCACAGCTTGGCGTCGAGGTCCTCGGCTCGCTGCGACCCTCGATGGGCCATGCCCTCGATCGAGGATGCAACGCGACGGTTCTTGAACAGGTGCGCCTCGTCGACCATCACGTGGTCGATGCCGGTCTCTTCGAATCGGACGCCGTCGTCTTTCCTGTGGCTGGCTTGGAGCGCTCGCAATCGCTCCTCCTCGGCTGCGACGTACCGCTCGAGGCGCTTGACCGAGAGTGACTTGCCGCCACGCGATTGGCTCACGGCCTCGCGGAGCTGGCGCAGTCGCTCACCGACGTACTCGACCTGTTCGTCCGGCCCGAGCGGGAGGCGGACGAAACTCGAGTGGCTGAAGATGATGGCGTCCCAGTCACCTGTCGTGGCCCTTGCCGCGAACTCGGTGCGACGGGTCTTCGACAGGTTGTCGCGGTCGGCGATCAGGAGGCTTGCCGTGGGGTAGAGCTGCAGCCACTCGCGGGCGAACTGCTCGAGCATGTGATTCGGCACCACGAGTGCGGGCTTTCGAGCGAGACCCAGTCGTCGCATCTCCATGGCAGCGATTGCCATCGTCGCGGTCTTGCCCGCTCCGACGGCGTGAGCCAGGAGTGCGCGACCGTCGGTGAGGATGCGAGCGACTGCGTCGCGTTGATGCTGATGCGGCGTGAAGGACGCAGCGAGGCCTGGGAACGTGAGGTGGGATCCGTCGTGCGTCGGCACGACCGTCGACCGGAACAGATCGTTGTACCTGCCTGCCAACCGGTGGGCGCGGGTGTCATCGTCCCAGAGCCAGGCCGAGAACCGCTGTCCCAGTGCGTCCTGCTTCTCGCGCGCGGCGATCGTCTCGGCGTCGTTTCGCACTCGGCGTCCGTCGTCGGTCTCGTCGTAGACCGTGTGCAGCTGCTGGTTGAGGGAGGCCCGCAACAGCGTTGCGGCATCAGCTCGCGGGGTACCCCATTCTGCGCTGAAGGCGACTCCCCGTCGACCTGCAGGGGCGGCGACCTCCCATCGTCCGAGGCTGGCCAGGTACTCGATCTCGATGCGAGCGCCGAGCACGTCTTGGCAGAACGATTCGACGTCTTGCGAGGGGATCCAGGGAACGCCCAGGCGTACCGAGATGTCGGCTGGCTCGAGTTGCGGTGGCAGGACCTCCTCGAGCGCGGCGACGTGGTCACGGAATCGGGGGTCGGCGGCCGCCGCGGCTCGCGCGTCGTCGAGCTTCCGACGGATGTTTCCGGACAGGTATTGCACAGCCGTCTCGAGGCGACCCGATGTCGGGTTCTCCCAAACGGAGTCACGCATCTGTGCGAGCGCCTCATCGGGTGTCGCACAACCGAGAAGTTCGGCGACCCGTTCGAGTTCGATGGTGCCGGCCTCGTCGAGACACACCGCGACCGCCTCCGCTGCGCTCTCCACGCCCATCCGGACGACCGCAGGCTCGATGACTCGGGTGTCGAAGATCGGCGCCTTGGTCGCAACCTGGCGCTCGTCATCGAACACCTCCAATGCGCTCACCAGAGGCCAAGCAGGGTCGTCTCGAAAGCCACCCATCCGGGGACGCATCCGCCGCATGCGCTGCTCGCCGGTGTCAGGTTCGATGCGGCCGGTGCGAGTGAGCTTGAAGCGATTCAACGGGCCATGCGCCCGTCGGTAGCTGTCGTAGCGACGGTGGAGCTCGGCCTGGGCTGCTCCGAGCTCGACGTCGCCACCATGTCTCGTCTGGACATCGAGGACTGCACGGGCGGCGTCTCGAACATCGATGAGACGGCGAAGCTCGCTGGCGTCCTTCTTCACCCTCGGCTCGTACGGAGTCACTCGACCGTGGTGCACGCGGCCGAAGGCGCCTTCGACATGGACGAAGCTGCCCTCCTGAAGGGCTGGCGGAGGCTCCACGAGCGGAACCGACTCGGTCAGCGCGTCTCTTCGGACGGGCGCGTGCCGAACCCCGGTCTCAAAGGCACGAGTAACCAGCGCTGAGGTCGACTTCGTAAGCGCGTCGTCGAGGTCTCCATCAGCTACGACGGTGATCTCGCGACTGCGGTACATGCCTCGGTCGACGCGCAACTCGCCGAGGACGTAGTCCGGGTGCTCGTCGAACCAGCGATTGACGTGCACCGGGTCGCCCTCGTGGTCGTCGACGGGGACGACCTCGAGCCATGACGGACCGAGGCTCGGACGGTCCGCCGCACGCCGGCGCAGGACGAGGAGGTCGACCACGACGTCCGTGCCAGACGATGCTGCGAAGGCTCCGGCGGGCAGCCGGATGGCTCCAACGAGGTCAGCGACACCGTCGATGACCCGTCGAGCCGCCGGGTTCCGTGCGTCCATCGTGTAGCGGCTCGTCAAGAGCGCGACCAGGCCGCCCGGCGCGACGAGATGCAGGCTCTTGACGATGCAGTAGTTGTGGAGTGCCAGCCGATGACGGTTGTGGCGCGGGTCGTACGGCGTCACCTTCGCGAACGGGACGTTGCCGATCGCCGCGTCGAATGACCCATCAGGACAGTCGAAGTCCTCGAATCGGGAGTTCCGGATCTCCGCGCGTGCGCTGTACAGGTGGCGAGCCACGGCGGAGGTTGTGGGATCCATCTCGATGCCGGTCACGGTCGCTCCGGGCGGGGCGAAGCCGATGAAGTTCCCCGAACCGCATCCAGGCTCGAGGACCAGCCCCTCTTGGAAACCCAAGGAGTTGAGGATCCCCCAGGTCGCTCGGATGACTGAGGCGGATGTGTAGTGCGCGTTCAGCGTCGTTCGTCGTGCTGCCTCCCACGCCTCCTCACCACCCAGGAGCCGACGAGCCGTTGCCTGTGCGTCCTGCAGATCGGTCCGCGCCTCGTCGAAGATCTGCGGTATCGCTCCCCAACCCGACCATCGCGCGAGCACGGCCTGCTGCGCACTGGTCGGATCTCGGCGGCTGGCTCTCAGCTCGTCGAGCACGCCGAGGGCAGCCAGGTTGGCTTCGAGCTTCGCTCCCGCCCCGGAAGGAGCGAGGTCATCCTGACTGCTCGGCTGGAACGCTACGCGAGGTCGACTCTCCGCTCCTCCACCCAGCGATCGATCGCCTCCGACGTCGGCTCGATCGATCGCTGACGAAGCGCGTCCGGAGCTTGGGCGTACAGCTGTTGGTCGCGGCTGTCGGACATCGTCGCCTCGCCGAGGCTCGCCAAGGCGTTCAGCCAGGCGGAAATCGTTGGGGTCTCCATCGCCGCCTCGGTCAGGTCGCTGTCCGTGACGACGGGATCCCAGATCGGGGTGCTGATCGTCGTCGAGGGGTGGAGTTCGTGGCGCATCGGTGGCCTCCGTTGCTTGATCGGGAAGCGTGTCGAACAGCGACAGTTGCCCGTCGTCCGGGGCGCTCCGACCCTTCACAACGGTATCCCGGCACGGCGCGGGTCGTCACGCAGGCTCAGCGTGACGGGCTGTCGAGGAACTCCACCGAAGCCGCGATGACGAAGTGTCGCGAGCGCTTGGTTCGGTCGTCCGCGAGCCAGTGCTCCTGTTCCAGCCGACCCTGCACGGCGACCAGCCGACCCTTCGAGAGGTTTTCGCCGCAGGTCTGCGCGAGACGGCCGTAGGTCTCGACCTGCACGAAGATCGCCGTGCCGGTGCGCCGGGCCACTGCGAGACGAAGCCGGCACGCTGTGCCGTTCGGGATCGTGCGGAGTCGCGGGTCCGCCGCGAGGTTGCCGACGAGCGTCACCGAGTTCACCATGATGCTGTCCTTTCACCGGCCGCGCTGGAGCGTGCGCGCCGGCGCTGGTCGTTGCTGCAGTCGTTCGAGCGCGTCGCGGGTCACGTTGAGCCGGTCCCGGACCCACATCCGGGCGCCGTCGGTCTCGTGTGCGCGAGCCCAGCCCGCACCGGGTAGCGCTTGCTCGACCGTCGGGGCCGGCCCGCCGCGAACGATGAGGACGTCGTGGCGACGGGGGTGGTAGACGACCTCCTTGGCGGTGCCGTCCCATCGTCCGATTGGCTCAGCCACCCATCCCGGCGGACACGGCGGGGCACTGGCCCCTTCCGGGACAGCTGGACGCAGATAGGGATCAGTCGGACGTTGCATCGACCATCACCTCCGTGATCGCTGAGACCGTCGGAACCTCGACCGTGGGGACCGGGAGCTCCGCTCTCCGACGCAGGGAGCGCTCTCGGTAGTAGGGCCGAGTCCGCACGTGGGCGGGTGGCAACGTTCCATGGACGAGAAGCGCGTCACCGGGAACCATCTGGCGGAGGACGTGCGGCGCGGCCAGCGGCGAACGCGACGTGCCGACCTGGCGCGAGCCGCGCCCGCCGTGGAGGTCGTCGGTGCGAGACAGCGTCTCGACCTCCTCGTCGCCGAGCACGCCGGCGACGTACCGCATGGAGTCGGGATCCGACAGACCGGCGTAGAAGAGCTTCGACAGATGGTTGCTCAGGATCGTCCCGGTCTGGCGTCCGTACGTCGACTCGATCTGCGCCAGGGATTGCCAAACGGTGACGAGGAGAACGCCCAGACCGGCCAACGTCGAGGCGTACTCGGGCATGGAGCGCAGCGGCGTGTTCCCGGCTTCGTCGACGACGATCAGAAGCGGTGGATCGAGCGGCCGACCTGTCCGAGCGACTCGCAAGTAGATCTGCTTGATGATGTCGTTCAGAAAGCCGCCGAACGCCGGAGCGAGGCGAACCTGATCCTCGATCGGGGCGCAGAGGTAGAGGGAGTTGGAGTCGGACAGGAGCCAGTCGAGGTCGACACTCGTCCCGCGCGACGACTCCGCCATGCCGGGCTCGGCCCACGGCCAGACCACGGTTCGAGCCGTCGAGTAGACGCTCGCTCTGGTCCGTTCATCATCGTCCCAAAGAGAGAGGAGCGATCTGGCAGCCTCGCCGGCTGCGATCTGCTCCTCCGGAGTCCCGTCGAGCATGACCTGGTCGAGTGCCGACTTGACCTCTCCGGGTCCCCAGCTTCCCGGACGATCCTGGGTGAGGACCCACTCAGCAACGACCCCCATGTCTCGCCCCGTGTGGTGCGCTGCGAGCAGGAGGGACGCGAGCAGCATCTCGGCCTGGGCCATCCAGAAGTCGACGCCGCCGTCGACGTTCGCTCCCTTCGGTGCTGCCTCGACAAGGGCGCGCGCAGCGCGCTGCGCCCCCAACGTTGTTCCGGCCTGCCGCAACGGCGACCACACCGCCGTGCCGAGCCCCGTCGACTGTGTCGGATCGAAGATCGCGATCTCGCCGCAAGTCGCTCGGTGGCCTGCCGTCACCCGGAGCAGGTCGTCCTTCACCGAGGAGAGGACCGCTGGGCCATCCCACTCGAGGACGCCGGAGACGACGGCGGTGGTCTTGCCCGATCGACTCGGGCCGACGAGCGCGATCGCACCGCGATCACCCGCCCGCGGGTCGCGCCGGCGCCCCCATCGCTTCCCAGCGTCCTGTGCTCGGTGCTCACTTGCCAGCAGGTGCCGGCCGGTTCGCCCGAAGATGAAGCGGCCTGGCTCAGGACCGCTGACGATCAGGGGCTTGAGGTCTCGCGCTCGTGCGAAGCGGGCGCGCGCATCGACTCCGAGCGGTCGACGTGATGCCGTCCCGACTCGGGATCGGCCCCAGATATGCAGGCTGACGGCGACCACCACAAGCGCCGCCAGCCCGCAGATCGCTGTACAGGCCCAGTAGAGGGCCGGATGCACGCCCACGAGACCGGCAGTCTCGGGCCAAGCGGCGACTGGGTCTCCGGGGGTCTGCGCAAGCTGCGGGATGGCCCGTAGTGCGTCATCGAGCCCTGCGACGAGCGGAGCGCCCGTGAGCACCGCGGCGAGCGCAGCCCCACCCCACACGATCCCGCCGGCGAGCAACGCCAAGGCGCCGAGGACGACGAAAATGATCTCACCACCGGACAGGGTTCCCCGCTCCATGCCCTACTAGGCCTTTTCGCGGGTCGGAACCTCATGGGGGTGAGCGAATATCAGCCTCGAATCGAGTACTCCATGAGAGTGACGGGCGTCCCGACGTTCTCGGGATGCCCTTTGGCCGACGCATTGGACGAACCAACGAGGCGGCGCCGACCGCCGGTCAGAGCATCGAGCCGAGGTCGGATCCGACGGTGGGGTAGGCGGCGGTCATCGATTTGAGCTGTCGGGTGGTGAGTCCGAGCTTGATCGCGAGGCTCACGATGTTGATGAGTTCGCTGTATTCGGGGCCGAGCATGTGGGCGCCGACGATCGTGTCGTCGGCGGTGTCGACGAGGATCTTGGTTGCGGCGGTCGTCTCGCCGATCCGGTAGTTCGAGTACCAGCTGCCGGTGTCGTTGTAGCGGACGTCGACGTCGATGCCGGCTTCGACGGCTTCGTGTTCGAGGAGCCCGACGCGGACGAGTTCGGGGATGGTGAACACCGCCGTGGGGACCCCCGTGTAGTCCGGGACGGTCGTGGTTCCCCCGACCATGTTGGAGGCGGCGACCTTGGCCTCGAACACGGCCACCGGGGTCAGCGGCGCGCCGGCAGTGTCGGCTGCGTCGCCGGCGGCGTAGACCGCCGGGTTGGTGGTGCTCTGGAGATGACCGGCGACGGTCCCCCCGGCGGTGTCGTGGGCGACGTTGGCGGCATCGAGTCCGAGCGTCGACAGCTCGGGGATCCGTCCGGCGCCGTGGACGACAAGGTCGGTGTCGATCTCGGACGCCGCTCCGGCCGTGTCGACGCTGACCCGATAGCCCGACCCGACGGGTTCGATCGCGGTGATCGTCGTCTCGGTGCGCGTCTCGATGCCGACCTCGGCGCTGCGGGCGACCAAGAGGTCGACCAGGTCGGGATCGAAGCCCTTGAGCGGTCGGACGCCCCGGTCGATGATCACCGGCCGTGCACCGGCGCGGGCGGCGATGTGCGCGAACTCGAAGGACACGAACCCGCCACCAACGAACAGCACCCGGCGAGGCAGGTCGTCGAGTTCGAGGAAGGCGGTGCTGTCGATGAGGTGCTCGTGGCCAGGGAAGTCCAGCGGTCGGGGTCGCGCGCCGGTGGCGATCAGGAAGTGGGCGGACTCGTAGACGGCGTGGTCGATCACGAGTCGGTTTTCGGCTTCGAATCGGGCGGTGCCGTGCAACGTGTCGACCCCGTTGCGTGTGAGTCCGGCTTGCATGTTCTGCGGGACCGGGTCGGTGAAGCCGCGCTTGTGTTTCATCAGGTCGGCCCAGTTGATCTCCATGCCGTCCGGGTCGATGCCCTTGCCGGTCAACAGGCGGGCGGCGTCGATGATCTCGGCCCCGCGGCGCAGGATCTTCTTGGGGTCACAGCCCCGCAGCGCGCAGGTCCCCCCGTAGGGAAGCTCGTCGACGATGGCGACCTTCCAGCCCTTGGAGGCACACTTGTTCGCCGCAGCGACGCCGGCCATCCCCGCGCCGATCACGATCAGGTCATAGGCGTCGGTCATCGCTTCGACCCTTCCAGGTCGGCGGTTCGTTCATCGGTGTCACCGTCGCCGCGGTGGCGGCGACGGTCCAGAGCCCAGGCAACCAACACGACGGCGCCGAGTCCGACGGCCGAGACCACGGTGAACCGGCCGATCGCCGCCAACGCGACCCCACCGACCAGACCGGCCAGGAGCGCGGATCCGCCGCAGCACACGAGGGCGGCGATCAGGACGACTGGGGCGAGGTCGCGGTCACGCATCGAGGACTGCTTCGAGCTGTTCCGTGGTCGGGGACCCGGCTGGGCCATCCGGCGTCCGGTAGACGCGGCACGCCAGCCCGAACGGCTCGTCACCTGCGGCGAAGGGATCCTGGCCGTCGATCAGGATCGTCGGTGATCCCCGGAACCGGGCCGCCTGTGCCTCCTCGGGCGTCGTCACCAGACGCCGCTCCACCGTGAGTCCTCTGCTCGCGGCGGCCTGGTCGAGGCGTTCGGCGGCGACCTTCCAGTTCGGGCAGTCGTCGAAGTACAGCAGTTCGAGCTTCACGGATCTCCTGTCACGGACGGGGGCGTTGCGTTCTGCGAGCTACCGTAAACCTTCCAGTGCACAGGAAGGTCAAGGGAGGTTCGGGGAATGCGCATCGGCGAGCTCGCGGAGCACAGCGGCGTCCCCAGCAAGACGATCCGCTTCTGGGAATCGACCGGGCTCCTACCCGAGCCCGCCCGCACCCCGTCGGGGTACCGCGACTACGACCCCGACATCGTCGAGCGACTGCGGTTCATCCGTCATGCCCAGGCCGCGGGGCTCACCCTGGCCGAGATCGGCCAGGTCCTCACGATCGCCGATGACGGCGAACCTCCCTGCGGGCACGTCACCGAGCTCATCCACCAACACCTCGCCGACATCGAGGAGCGGATCCGCGAGCTCACCGAAACTCGCACGCTCCTCACGCACCTCGCCCAACGGGCCGCCGACCAGAACCCCGACGACTGCGACGGCTACTGCGCCATCCTCCAACCCCCGGCGCTCAACCACTCCTCGTTGCGTTCCTGAAGCGCCTCCCCTTGGATCACATGCCTTCGGGTCAGTCAGCCGTGGACCACACGATCGCTGGAGGATCCACACGAGCGCAGCGGGGGCCACCATCACCACCGGTCAGATCGACGGTGGCGATCAGGTGGTCCGTGTTGCGCGCCTCCGCAATGGTGGAACCGTCGATCCTGTTGAGCATGATCTTTGCCCGACGAAACATCTCGAAACCGTCGGTGGATCCAACGTTCCCCCACGTGAGGTAGATGAATCGATCTCCACGTTTGCCCTGAACCGCTCGTCCGCGGAAGTCGACGGCGCCGTCACGATCGACGACGTCGACATCGATCTCCCAGCTCGCCGAATCGGCGTCTGCGGGGACCAGATCCGTGGGGTCCTGACCTTGCTGAACGCCGACGTGGACGTTGGTCATCAGCGAACCATCCGGACGGCAGAACTCGCGGCCCGGCGAGTTGAACCCGACGATCGTGATGCGCACGGGGTCGAAGCTATCCAGCTTCGTGTGCCGACTCGGGCGAACGGGCCAGCCGTCGCGACGAGGAGTCAGTTCGACGGGCACGGCACCGGATACCGATGTTCGGGATCGATGCCTCAGGACCAACACGGCGGCGATGACGACGCCGGCGACCGCGAGCGAGGCGACGCCGAATGCGAGCGTTCCGACGAGTCCGATCAAGGAGATGCCGCCGATGGCGGCGAGGAACGGGCCCGCGCAACACGCCACGCAGGCGGCCGCCGCGAAGCCGAGCATGCCTCGGCGGCTCATGCCCCCTCCCCGAACACTGCGTTCACGATCTCGCCGGCGTTCTCGGGTGCCCGGACCTCGAGGGCGACGCCCCGGTGGTCGACCGTGATGGCGAAGGAGAAGAACGCGCAGCACCCCTGTTCCGCCGCAGCGAGTCGAGCGACCTCGTCGAGGGCCACATCCTGATCGAGGGTGAGACGCAGCCCACCGTCGGTGGTCTGGTCCCGGCGGGTCACGTGTGCGAGGACGCCTTGCCAGTCGTCGATGCGGTCCGGGAGCTCACCGGCGGGCAGGGTGCAGGCAACGGCGGGATCCGTTCGCTCGCCGAGCACCACCGGCACCGGCCCGTTGCCGGCGGACGCGGCGCCGAGGCAGGCGCAACCATCGTGGCAGGGCCCGTCGATCGGGTCGCGGTCGAGGTGGGTGGCCGCGGCCTGGAGTTGTCCGGTGAACGCGACGAGCTCACTACTTCGGCGTTGTGCGTCGGCGATCTTCGCCGTGACCAGCGCGTGGAGCCGCGCCTGCACCGGCCCGCAGTCATCGGCCTCCCACAGGCCGGCGAGATCCGCGATCTCCTCCAGCGTGCAGCCGAGCTGCTTGGCCCGGTCGATGAACCCGAGCCGCTCCAGTGACCGCTCGTCGTAGACCCGGTAGCCGGCATCGGTCCGCCCAGTCGGTTCGAGCAGACCGTGCTGTTCGTAGAACCGCAGCGTCGAGGCGGGAAACCCGGTGCGTTCGGCGACCTGGCCGATCGTGTACGTGCCCATGACCCGCACCGTAAACCTTCGACCCGACTCGAAGGTCAAGCAGAGGTTTGGTTCAGCGGGGGGCGTACATGATCACCGCCACCCCGACCAGGCAGATCGCCGCGCCAACGAGATCGAACCGGTCAGGACGAAACCCGTCGACGACCATGCCCCACGCAAGCGAGCCGGCCACGAAGATCCCACCGTACGCGGCCAAGATCCGACCGAAGTTCGGATCGTCCTGGAGCGTGGCCACGAACCCGTAGGCCCCGAGGGCGGCAATCCCGGCACCGATGAAAGCCACACCCCGATGCTCACGGACGCCTTGCCACACCAACCACGCGCCGCCGATCTCCGCGAGTGCCGCCAGTGCGAACAAGGCGAGCGAGCGGGCAACAGACATCGACACGACCATACGGTGCTCTTCCAATCGGACCTGATCATCGAGCGACAGTGGCCGATGGGTCCGGGGCGATGACCGTCCCGGGTCTTTGGTCCCGGGCGGCAACCCGTGGACCTGCCTACCTCCGGAGTGCGTGCTCCCGAGCGGAGAGCGCCTCGTCAACGCGGTCGCCGAGCTGGCGGATCCAATCTGTACCGGCTCGCGTCCGCCATTCGTTGAGGTCGACGAACTCGGACTCGGGCCGAAGACGTGTCGGGACGCGTCCTTGCTCACGGAGAAGCCCGGCGAGGCGAGTCGCACCTCGATCGCCGGCGTCGTCAGCGTCGAACGCCAAGACGATGGGACCATCGCTCCGCATGATTTCCATCGCGACGCGTTCATCCGCGATCGACGAGCCGAGGAGCGCGATCGAGTTGTAGCCGGCATCCGCGACGGTCAAGGCGTCGATCGCTCCCTCGCACACCACCACCGCGTGAAGTGCCGGTGTCTCACACTGGTAGCGAGCGATGCGAGGGTTCGGAGCCGCTCTCGCCGCACAGTTGAGGTAGCGCGGTCCCTTGAAGTGTCCGAGGCGCCGCGTCTGCGTGAAGATCGCGGTCCGGTCCTCGTCGAGGACCGGCAGCACGACACCGGCGGAACGTGGGACCCCATCCGGCCGATCGAGCCGACGAGCCCCGGGGTCGAACCCGACGCGATTGCGACGGAGCACGTCCTCCGACAGGCACCGCGTCTCGGTCAACCAACGTCTCGGACCCGCACCGGCCGAGCTCCACAGGATCTTCTGGCACGCGTCCACGTAGCCGTCGATCGACGGATCCGGCTCGAGGCGTGGCAGGTCATCTCGGCGACGGGTTGACCGGGTCCGGGGCAGTCGCTCGATGGGCTCTGCAGTGGCTCGACCGCCGAGCCACTCCATCGCCTCCCGAACCGGCACGCCGCGAGCATGCATGACCAAGTCGATGGCGCTGCCGCTCGCCCCACAGCCGTGACACCGCCAACGCTGTTCCCCCCAACGCGTGACGAAGATGGAGAGGGGCGGCGTCTGCCCGGTCTGCGCGTGGGTCGGAATCGGGCAACTCCATGTCGGCGATCGCTCACTACCGCAGTGGCCGCCGAGGAGTTCGTCGGCGAGCGTCGGGAGATCGACACCGGCGAGCAGCGCGTCCCGGTCGTAACGCCTCATGCTGCGACGACCTCGGGGGCGGTCCCGTCGATATCCGCGATCGCCGGCCGCTCAGACATCCGATCGTCGGTGTCGACGAGCCGCTCCTCGGCTCGCCCGATCACGTGATGGACGACTGCGGTCCTCCCGCCTACCTTCCACAGTGCTCGGCCACGAGCGAGTTGTGCGACGATCTGGCGCTCGGGTTCCGAGAGCCCGAATGCTCGCTCCGCTGCGTCGAGCTCGTCTGGAGCTTGGCGGAGGAGGATCTTCGTTGCGGAGTCAGCGAGGAGGCCGGCGGCGATCTTGGCAGTCGACGTCCCGTCGTCGGCCTGGGCGCCGAGATCGCTCGGGCGATGAGCGATGCAGACGTTCGCGACGCCGTACGTTCGACCGAGCTTGAAGCAGCTCTGGAGGTAGGAGGCGGTGTGTCGATTGGCCAGCAACGCCCACGCCTCGTCGAGGATCTGGACACGCTGGGGACCGGGGACCGTCATCAGCTGCGAGAGCCAACCTGCCGCAGCCACCATCACAAGTGGGAGCGCGTCCGAGTCGATCGGCACGGCCGAGAGGTCGAGGACGAGTCCCGGCCCGGTCCAGTCGACGGAGACGGTCGAGGCGCCGTCGAACATGCCCCGAAGCGAGCGCGACAGGAGCTTGTCCATTCCGTGCAGGAGCGCAGCGAGCTCTGTGGGCGCGTCCGAGCCGGAGCAACGAATGCGTCCGAGCAGGCGGTCGTCGGGATCACTGAGCAGACGTGCGACGTCGACGAGATCGGGTTCTCGTCGACCTTGCCCGGAGCCAGAGGCGGTCACGTCTTCGACGGCGGCGAACAGTCCGGCGTCCTCGACCTGCGTGAGGGGACGACCCAGGACGGTTGCGACGAGCGCTCCGACCATCTCCGCCTGACGAAGGGTCCGCTTCTCCAACGGTTCGTCGCCGTTCGGTCCTTCCGCGAGCGGATTCAGTCGCGTCGTTCCGCCAGGGGTGAGGCGAATGACGCTCATGCCGAGGCGTTCTGCCAGGGGTACGTACTCGCCCTTCGGATCGGCGATCGCGATGAACCGTCCTCGTTCGCCGGCACCCCAGATCGCGGACATGCGCCAGATCAGCGTCTTGACGAGCGCCGACTTTCCGTTGCCCGGCTCACCGAGGATCCACCCGTTGGGATTCGTGACCTGACCGGCTGCGTAGGCCTCGAACGGGTCCCAGCAGAACTCGGCCCCGCCAGCGAGTACGTCGAGGCCGACGTAGGCACCTCGCCATCCGAACGAGCCCTGCACCGAGAAGGGGTACAGCGAACTGATGTGCGCGGTGGTCCCCCGGTGCCACGGGAGACGAAGCGGTGGGCGTGTCCTCTTCACGCCAGCAGGTGCCTCGGCGCAAGGCCGAACGGAAGCGTCGCCGCCCAGCCGAGGTCCTGGCGCGCGTCCAGGACGCGGAGTTCGATGCCGGCTTCCCGGGCGAGTTGCTCGACGATCTCGCAGTCGTCCTCGAGCTGGTCGAGGTCGGGGGCGCTGACGCAGACGAGCGCCAGATGGCCCATCTCGGAGTAGCCAGCCACGAGCTCCTCCTCCCGGTCCAACAGGGCCTGCGTGGCACGGCGATGACGGGCGTCGACCCGTCGCCCCTTGTCCTCGCGTGTCTGCGCGTCCGACTCGAGCTTCACGAGATCCCTCTCGATCCGGCGGCGCGACTGGTGCGGGGCGACCGGCCGGAACAGCACCGTGAGGGTTCGGCAGAGGCCGTTGCCCGCGAGGAACGCCTCGAGCCACGCCGGATGCTGCGGTAGCCGCGGGAAGCCGACCACCCAGTAGGTGCGGTGGTACGCACCATCGATCTGGCTGTGCCGCCACGACGTGTGGAACGCCAGCGGCCCTTCCGCTCCGGGCCTCACGAGACCGAGGCGCTCTACCAGCCGACCCCGAATCGACGCGGGGCGTGCTGCGAACGGATCGATCCGGGTCCTCAGGTGCCGGCGGACGTCGGCCGGGGTGAGCGGGTCACCGGCCGACAGGCCACCGTTGCGCAGCGCCCGAACGAGCGCGTCCACGCTCGAACACAACGCTCGACCGAGGGCCGCCTCCGGATCGCTCGTCAACGACCGTCGTCCGAGTCGCTCCCGCGCAACGGTGAGGAACAACACGACGTCGTGGCTGCTGGCCTGCGAGGCCGCACCCTCCATCAGCTCGTGGTACGAGGCCACGGCTTCAGGGTTGGCATCTCCCCTGTCGGCCCCTTCGAGCCAGTCGAGGTGTTGTCGAAGACCTGACTGGCGAGCGAAGTCGCTCCAGCCCAGATGAACGACCGGAGATCGCTCCGGCGCGAACTGGCCGAGTACGTCGGCCCAACCCGTGAGAAGCTGCTCCTGCTCGGGCCGAGCGCGAGTGAGGAACTCGGGACCCCACGCGGGAATGAGTGCAGTCAATGTCGCCCCGTGCACGTCCCGAACGGCGCCGATCGTCTGTCCACCTCGCCATGGGACGGCCACGATGTCGAGGCCCGCCAGGCAAGGCGGCAGATCGGCGGACTTCGAGTCGGCACCTGCGACCAACGGGAGTCGAGCGTGCCAACGAGGCCCGCGGCCGAGTCGCATCACGAGCCAGGAGACACCGAGCGGAATCCACTCCCAGGCGACGTACCCGCGCACGCGTCCGAAGCTCAGGCTGGCCCCGAGGAGCAACGGCACCGCCGCGACGAGCAGAGGGACACCCGCGGTGACGAGGGCGACGCTCGCAACCAGACCGCCTCCGATCAGCACGCACTGCATGACTCCGAGACCGAGGAACACGCCGGACTCGTCGAGAGGATCGAAGCGATAGAGCCGTTCGTTCCGATCAGCGCTCATGGCCACCCCCTTGTCCCGGTCCCCCCGGGGGTCGCCGATGGTGACGAGGCCGAGTCGGCGGCGGCCGATGGGAGGTGTCCTGGCCCGTCGACGTCGCACGCTCGGCGGACCGCTGGATCGTCCGCTGCGCTCCTCCGGCTGCCGTCGCCCCGGCAGCAGCGGCGGCCCCCACAGGCCCGGCTGCGGCTGCACCGCCTCCCGCAGCGCCAGCTCCGGCAGGACCGACGCCTGCGCCGGCTCCTCGAGCACCAGCGACCTGAGAGATCCGGTTGCCGCCGGCTCTCGTGTAGTAGCCGAGCGACATCGCCTGCTGTCCGGCGCGCATCGGACCCCCTCGGACCCCCTGGGCCACGAGTGCCGCCTCGGTGAGTGGCATCAACTTCGTGATCAGCAACGGGGAGAACGCCGCCACTCCGAACGCAGCCATGGCCGCGAGCAGGATCCCGACCGCCTGGGTGACCGAACCCCCCGGGTCCTCGGCGACGACCTCGGGCGGCGGAAGCGCGGTCACCTCCCCGCCTGACCCGGTGCCGACCATCGCTGCAGCAGCAACGGCCAGCGCAACAGCGATGACCAGCTTCGACAGCACGAGCGCCACGACCAGCTCGAGCAACTTGCGACCGATGCCCCGCAGCGCCGGCCACAGCCGGGCAGCGAACACAAGCGGCGCGAGCGCAACGACGATGTAGACGAGTGCGGAGCGAATGACGAGTTCGGCCACGAGGATCACGCCGGCGATCACCGTCACGAGGCCGAGCAAGAACACGACGAACGCGGTCGCCGTGCCACCGGACAACGCGGACAGCGACGTGACGACCGAGGTGAAGTCGGACACGTTCCCGCCGAACCGAGACAACACACCAGTCGAGAGGTCGTCGGTCAGGCGGATGAGTGCCTGCACGAAGGTGACCAGCCCAACCATGCCGAGCACGGAGACCGGCAGCTGGAGTCCGACTTGGCGGAGCATCCCGCCGACATCCCCGGCGAGCGCACCCTGTGCGATCCCCGCGAGCACGAATCCCACGAGCAGGGTTGCGCCGATTGCGGCCGTGGTTCCGTAGGGACCATCGGCGCTCACGAACCAGTTCGCTTGAACGTTCGGATCCGTCGAGTCGATGAAGAAGTTGAAGACCCCGCCGACGACCCAGACCACTGCGTCGACGATCCAGGCCGTCAGCCCACCGACCACCATCTCGAAGCCTTCGGTGGCGACATCGCCGACGAATCCCGTCACCTGGTCCACGACCCAGCCGACCGGGTTCGGAAAGCCGAGTGCGACGATCACGACGGATCCACGCCGACACGGGTGAAGCCGGTGAGGGCGTCATCGAATGGCTCGGGCTGCCAGACCTCGTCGCGACCGCCGAGCTGCGGCGTTGGGCCAGCGGTGTCGCGGGTCGCCACCAACCTCCATGTCGTTCCGTCCCACTCCAGGTCGAGCGACGTCGTTGCCCAGTCCGCCTGCGGCATCGCCACATCCGCAGCGGAGAGAACGCTCACCGTCCACACCGAGACCTGCGCGCGCTCGCCGACGAAGCTGTCGAGTCGCCAGGCGAGCGGACGGACGACCCACCAGATTCGACCCGGCGAACGGGCGAGGGCATCCCGAGCAAGCGCGACCTCGGCGGTGATGTCGTCGACCAGCGCGTCTGCAGACGACGGCACCGCAACGCGGCGGATCGCGAGCTCGAGCTCTTCATCGGACAGGTACAGCCAGGTCTGTGGGGTGGCGGCCAGCTCCATCGCGGCATCGACCGCACTGGCTTCCGTCGGCTCCTCCGTCGAGTCACCCGCTGCATCGTTGGGAGACGGCGCTTCCCGCTGCGCTTGCCCGGGGACATCCCTGGACATCGTGGTGGTCGGCGCAGCGGTCGACGAAGCCGAAGGTGTTTGGCCGTGTCGGAACAGGACCGAACCCACGACCAGGAGCAAGGCCACGGCGAGGACCAGGAGGATGGTCGTGCGGCGCGTCATGCGTTGGCCGCGCTGAAGAGGAGGTTGACCGCGGTCGGAGCGAGGCCGGCGAGGATCGCGCCGACCGCGCCTCCCATGGCGAGGGTCTTGCCGCGCGAGGCCTGCTGGTAGCCACCCGCCTCACGGGCGAGCCCGTACATCGCTGCACCCACGAGGAGCGCTCCGAGGCTGCCCCACAGCGCGAGCATCTGCGACCAGTTGAGAAGTTGCTGGATGAGATCGGCCCCGGGCATGCCGGCCGCATCTGGCTCGACATCCACCTGGGCCAGCACGGCGGGAAGCCACGGCATGGGGTACCTCCGGTCAGGATCAAGGCGTCACCCCACTAGGCCTTTTGGCGCCTCGGAACCTCACGCCCTCGACGAAGAAATCGAATCGACCATGAGGTTTCGTGCCCCTGGCCGGCCTAGTGAGGTGTGGAGAAGAGTTCGAGCCGGGTCATCCCGATGTGCATCGCCGGCGTTGTCCTGTGCCTCGTGGCCACGACCGCCGTTCCGTTGCTGGCGATCATGGGCGGGGGCGCTTCGCCGCCGATCGGGACGTGGGCCGGCATCCCGCCACGTGCACTGACCGCTTACCGAGCGACCGACGGGTGGTGCGATGGCCTCCGATGGCAGTTGATCGCGGCGATCGGCGCGGTGGAGTCCGGCCACGGCGCGTTCGGCGGCGCGAGCCTCGACCTGGAGTCCGGCGAGGCAACGCCCTGGATCTTCGGTCCACCACTCGATGGCTCATCCGGAGTCCAGGCGCTCCCGATCGGATCCTGGATGGGGTGGTGGGGACTGCCGGGACCGTGGCAGCAGGCCGTGGGCCCGATGCAGTTCCTGCCGGCGACCTATGAGTCGTGGGCGATCGATGCCGACCAGGACGGCATCACCAGTCCGCACGACATCGACGACGCCGCCGTCTCAGCCGCCAACTACCTGTGCGGCGGTTCCGACGGTCTCATCGAGGACGAGCGCGCGGCCGTGCTCCGCTACAACAACTCCTCCGCCTACGCCGACGAGGTCATCGCTATCGCGGACTCGTTCGGCGAGTTCCTCGTCGTTGGCGACGGCTGGCTGTGCCCGATCGCCGGACCGGTGAGCTTCATCGACTCCTGGGGCGCCCCGAGATCCGGGGGCCGATCCCACCAGGGCGTCGACATGTTCGCCGCTCGAGGAACGCCTGTGATCGCGCCAGTGCCGGGGACGGTCGAGCACCGCTCGAACAGCCTCGGCGGACTGTCGTTCCACCTGTGGGGAGACGACGGCACGTACTACTACGGCACCCACCTCGCGGCATACGGCCCGATCGAGGGCTGGGTGGACGCCGGCACGGTCGTCGGCTACGTCGGGGACTCGGGCAACGCTCGCGGGACGGGACCGCACCTGCACTTCGAGATCCATCCGGGTCGCACCAGGGGCGATCGGTCGGCAGCGGTGAACCCGACGTCGACAGTTGCTGAGGCCTGCCGGACGAATCGGCTCGGAGTCGGCTTCAGTGGAGGTGACTGAGGCGGCACCTGCTCAACCCGGAGCAACCGGATTTCGGTGTCCAGTCACGGTTGTCGCGCAACGATCCCGTCGCTCAGACAGCGGCCATGACGCGTGCGATGGCTCCGATGGATCGATCGATGTCGGCTTCCGTGGTCTGCCAGTTTGAGACGGAGAGGCGCATGTACCGCTTCCTCCGCCACGTCGTGCCACCCATCCAACAGGTGCCCTCACGCTGCGCGCCTGCGATGACGGCGTCGGTCGTGGCGTCGTCGTCGCGAAATCGGACGAGGACCTGATTGAGCGTGACGTCGTTCGCGATCGTCACACCTTCGAGATCAGCCAGCCCGCTGGCGAAGCGTCGGGCAAGGGCGCAACAGCGCTCGACGAGATCGGCGACTCCGTCGGCACCAAGTTCGCGTAGTGCGGCGTAGGTCGCGAATCCTCTCGCCCGCCGGGACGACTCGGGCACGAAGTCTCCGGGGTTTCGCAGCTCGTCTGATTGACCGCCAACGAGGTAGGCCGCTGTGTAAGCCATCGACGCAGCGTGCGCCTTCGAGTTGGTGCAGAACACGAACCCGGAGTCGTAGGGCACGTTGAGCCACTTGTGGCCGTCGGTGCTGCACGAGTCGGCCAGTTCGATTCCGTCGGTGAGGTGCGCGGTCGCAGGGTTGGCGGCAGCCCACAAACCGAACGCGCCATCGACGTGCACCCACGCACCGTGACGATGCGCAACGTCGATCGCCGACCGCAGCGGATCACAGGCACCGGTGTTCACGTTGCCGGTCTGAAGGCACACGATCGTCGGCCCCGCCGGTGCTGCGCCGAGAACGCGTGCAAGGTCAGCGACGTCGATCGCCCCGTTCGCATCTGCCTCCACAGGCTCGACCAACGCGGCTCCGAAGCCGAGCAGACGAAGCGCCCGATCGATCGTCGCGTGCCGTTCGGCACCAGCAACCACCCGGATCCGGGGTGCGCCGATCAGGCCATCGCGTTCCACGTCCCACCCTGCATCGGCGAGGACCTGATGGCGACCGGCGGCGAGGCCGACGTTGTTGCCGCCCTGCCCTCCGGTGACCAGGCCGAACGACGCCCCCGCAGGAAGGCCCAAGAGCGACTTGAGCCAGTTGCCGACGACCTCCTCGACGAGGGCCGCGATCGGTGAGAGCAATGCGTTGAAGGCGGGCTGGTCCCAGCCTGTCGTGAGCACGTCGGCCGCAGTCGCTGAGTCGAGTGAGCCGCCGATCACGAATCCGAAGTACCGAGGTCCGGCGGTCGCCGTTGCGGCGTCGCTGACAACGGTGGCGAGTTGGCGGACAACGTCGGCCGGCGGCACCCCCTCTCTCCGCAGATCCCCGAGCGACCTACGGGCCGCAGCCAGATCGAGTGGGGGTTGAACGGGCCGTTCTGCCAGCTCGGAACGGAACCGGGCCGCCTCCGCTGCTGCCCAACCGAGCAGGTCACCTAGGTCGCTCATTGCGTCAGTCTGTCCGTTCGACTGGCGATCACGACCCACGTCTCGCGTGGACAGTGTCGACTCATCCGAGGTCATGGACAAACACCGACGTGCCGGTGGTGATCACGAGCGAGCCAGAGTCAGGCCACTCACGGCAGCTCGAGACGAAGTCATCTGGTACCTCGACCTTGTCTACGAGGGCCCCCGCTGCGTCGTACCGGAAGAGGCAGCGACCAGCGCCTCCCGCGACCCAGACGCCTTCTTTCGTGACGCTGAGGCCGTCGGCGTCACCAGATGGTGACCCGGCCCACGGCTCGAGGTCGAGCGTTGTCGATCCCGGCTCCCAGGGTCCCGAGTAGACGACGCCTGTGTCGAAGTCCGATATCCAGATGAGGTCGCCGTCCGCTGAGAACCCGATGCCGTTCGGCCATCCGAAGTCGATGTCGACATCGGCGCGAGAGCCGTTCGGTGTCATGACCGTGACGATCGCACGTTGGAGCGGTCCACCGGCCAACGGGTTCGACGTGAGAACTCCTGCCACGATCGTGCCGTCAGGAGTGATGCCGATGTCGTTGAAACCGGTGCCTCGCTCCGGGAGGTCGGCGATGGGTTCCAGCACACCGGCGTCGTCAACTGTGGACAGGTCGCGGCCCGTGACGACGACGCGCCCGTTCGGAAGGATCCCCATGCCGCCGATCCCTCGGCGACGATCGAGCAGCGGTGCGATCTCCGTGCCGTCGGGCCGGAAGCGTCGCACCCCGCCGGCGATGACGTCGGACACGAGGAGCGTGCCATCGGGCGCGATGGTCGGAGCTTCGGCTAACGAGAACCCGGTGGCGATGCGTTCCATGCGGTTGGTCCGTTCTGGTTGAGCGCCGACGGCGGGGGACGACGGCGTGGAGTCATGTCGGAACGTCTTCGGATGGTGGATGGACCCGTTCATCGTCGGACCCCAAGCTGTCGTCGACCTGTCTCGGCGCTGCCACCGGGGCAACAGGGCCGATCAAAGAGACGGGCCCACGGGTTCGTGCGGCGGCAATTGGCCGCTGTGCCGTGACAGCGATGAGGATCAGCGCAAACCTTCTGGGGGAGCCATGAGACCCGATCCGCAGCGGTGGACACTCGATGACGTACCGGCGGGTCCGTACTTCCATGGGACGCGCACCAAGTACGAGGTAGGCGGCCTGCTTCACGTGGACCAAGTCAACCCCGCAGATCCCGATCTAGAACGTCGTGACGACCGTGAGGTGTGCTTCGGAACGACCTGTTTCCGTAGCGCTCTCCAGTGGGCATATCAACGGCGCAGCAGGAGTGGCGGCGGAGCCAGGCTGTGGGTGTACGAGGTGGACCTTACGAGTCCGGAAGTCGACACGAACGCTGAGGGCTGGTGGAGACACGGCTCTCAGGTGCGCTCCGTGATGGCAACGCGAGGCGTCGTTGCGCAGCTGCACTTCGCCATGGATGAAGCGGACTACGCCGAGCCTGCGATGATCCAGAAGCTTCATCGATGCGTAGCCAACTGCAGTGTCGGTTGCAGCTCGGACGTCCTACGGCTGGACGACCTTCTGGCATAACGAGCGGAACGTCGACCGAGTCTCGACTCTCCATGCCGACCTGAGCCGAGAACAGGGACCTGGTCCAAGTGGACGCGAGCCGTTCCGACTTAGATTCGGTGTAGGAGTTTCGACGGAAGGCAGAAGTACGTGTGGCGACGCTGTGACCTGCACAACCACAGCACACCGAATGAGCAGGACCCCAGCGCCTGGGACGCCAGCGCGTTCTGCGAGAGCGCAGTGTCGGCCGGGATGGAGGTGATTGCGCTCACGGACCACGATCACTTTGATCACGTGGAAGACGCGCAGCGAGCCGCCGAGCGCTACGACCTTGACGTGATTGCGGGGATCGAACTATCCACGGATCAGGGGCACGTCATTGCCATCGCTCCAGACCAAGGTGGCCTGGGCGCGATCGCTGACTTCGCTCGTCGTGTAGGCGCTGTTCCAGGTCAGCAGATCTCTTTCGACGGCGTGATTGGGGCCTACAAGGCCCCCCGCAGTTCCCAGCAGACGTTCGCTGACAGCATCGTTCTCATTGGCGCGCATGTCGACCAAGACAGAAGCCTGCTCGCGACTTCAAGCTCGTTCAGTCTCGATGCGCAACTCGACTCGGCGCGAAAGCTGCATGCGCTTGAGGTCTCGGCGCCAGACGTCCTGAGCGAATGGCAGGCGGCGGGGGTCAAGCAGTCCCAGCACAGGTTCGCTTTGATCCAAGGCTCGGATACACACGACTCGCGGTCGCGACGAGCAATCGGAACTTGGATCTACCTTCCGGAGATCTCGATGCGCTGCTTGCGTCATGCGTTCGCAATGCCGGAAGCATCGATCTCAACGGATCTAGTTCGGCCATCAGACCACGAGTATTCGGTCGACTTCCTCGAGTTCAGTGGCGGAGGGCATCACGACGGCGAGCGATTCGAGTTCTCCCCACGCACCAACGCGATCATTGGCCCACCAAACGCCGGAAAGTCTCTGCTGATCGACGCGTTCAAGTTCGTCTTTGGAGTCGCCTGCGACCTCCCAGAAGTCGAGAGCATCACCGCCGCTCGAATGTCGCAACGTCTGCCGCGCGGCACGACCGTTCGGGTTGGAGTCACGACGCCGGACGGTCATCGAACGTACGAGCGGACCGTCGGGGGTGCGATCCAGCCGGAAATGCCGTTTCGGCCGATCATCTTTAGTCAGACCGAGCTCACCAGGCGGAGCATCGCGGCCTCCCCCGCGATCCAGCTGCTGGATCTTCACTGCGAGAACATCGATCAGGCCAAGGAATCCATCGCAACGATCGCTGAAGAGGTCGAGACGAGATTCCTCATCACCTGTGCAAGGGCAGCAAAGGCCCACGAACTTTGGAAGGTCGTGAGCAACCCCGCCGATGGCTTGGTGGCGTCGCGTTCAGAGCTCAACGACGTTGCGGGCCACGAGTCGGTGGCCTCACTCGCGCTGGAGCTGGAAAAGGTCAAAGGGTGGCAAGAGCGGACGGTGGCCTCCATCGAGGAGTGGCTTCCGGGCGGCATCAGCGAACCTGACATTCCGGCCCCGCCGCCGGTTGAAGATGCTGACGGGTCACTAGCGCCCTTGATGCCGATCGCCACCCTTCAGGAGGTCGTGGCGAAGGGTCGGCAGAACCTCGACACCGCCATCACCGAGCTTCGAAAGAACCTCCTCGCGCAGCTCGCTACCTCGGGCCGCGCCCTGAAGGTCCGGCTGGACGAAAGTGACGCTGAGCTTGATTCGCAGGGGTTCGGTGGGGGCTCCGAGCTACTCGAGCGAGTCCGAGCGCTTCAAGCTCAGGTACTAGAGCTGGAGAGCAAGCAACAGGAACTCACAGCACTTGAGGCAGGTATTGACGCTGACCTCGTCGAACTTCGGCGGCTTAGTTCGAAGGCACAGCAGGCGCGCGCTGAGCTATCCGAACAACGCAAGCAGGGCTGCCGGCGAGTGAACGAATCGATGCACTCGTTCTTCGCGCGAATTGATCCGGGTGGTGAAACCTCACGACTCCAGGACATCTTCGATGATCTCAAGACCGGCACCAATCTGCGGCCAGCAACGCAACAGGTAGCGATCCAAAACCTCGATCGGATGCGAGTTCTCGAATGCGCGATCCGGCTCATGCAGGGGAAGCCGCTGGAGGAAGACCCAGCGACGGACACGCAAGACAAGGTGATTGCAGAGGCTGTCGAACGCGAGAAGCTCCGCGGCATCGCTGAACTTGCGTGCTGCTTTCCTGGCGATGCGCTCGATCTGGGCTGGAAGGAAGGCAAACCCCCGACGCCGTTCGCCGGGCTGACCGAGGGACTTCGAGCTCTGGCGATCAAAGAGATCTCCTTCGCCGCCTCGAAGCTGCCCGTGATTTCGGACCAGCCCGAAGACGCCGTCCCCACTCGATCTGTTTTCGCGAGCCTTGTGCCGACTCTCCGTGAGCAGCGGGCCGGACGCCAGTTCATCGTCGTGAGTCACGACGCGAACATCGTCGTTACGAGTGATGCCGAGCGGATCTTCGTCCTCTCCGGCGATACGAATGTCAAGCACTCATCGGGAGGTCTGTTTGACGCGGACATTCAGGCCGCTGCGCTCGAGCATCTAGAAGGAGGTCGCCAAGCGTTCCTACTTCGGTCGGATCGCTACGGACCCGTCTGAAGCTCTTGAAGAACGCTCCAACGAGCTAGCGAGCGTCGCCTGGCGACGAGCACCCTGGACGATTCGACACGCCATCATGTCCGCTATCCGGGGATCTTGTTGTGCCGCACGCGTCGCCGAAGCCATAGGCCAGTGCGGGACCAAGTCAGCGTCCCAGGCTTGAGCGCTGCTGCACTTCCCGCTCCCAGATGTCGATCGTCGACTCCTCCGGGTCACCCAGATCGAGTTGGTCGAGCGCACGGAGGTGGCTGCGGTACACGGTCTCTGCTGCTGAACGATCACCCCGTGCGACGTGCGCTTGCATCAGGCAGTTCGTCAGCTCGGTGTTCGTCGGCGATGCGAGCAAGCCCTGATGGGCGGCCCAGATCGCTCCGTCGCAGTCGCCAGCGTCGGAGCACAGTCGCCACATATCCCACGCGGCCTTCACGACCATCGCCTCGGTCTTCGACATCCAGTGTTCGGTGTCGATCCAGGTGAACGACTGGCGTCCGCGGGCTCGGTACGTGAACGGTGGCCCGGTCACCAACTCGAGCGCGCCCCGAAGGAGTTCGGTCGCCTGGTCGGGAGACTGCACCTTGGCGCATGCGACGCGACGCTCGAAGAGTTCGACATCGGTCCGCACGGTCTCAGCGACCCGGTACCCGGCTGCCTCGTCCATGTTCGGGAGTTGATCGGCGCCGAGTGCTGAACGCACTTGCGACAGTGCGATGTGCAGCCGGTGGCGGCTGGTCTCAATCGGCTCCGGCCACAATGCCTCCTCGAGCTGCTCGGGGCTACACCCGGGGTGCGTGGCGATGAACGTGAGAACGGCGAGCTGCTTGGGCTTGAGCGGGCGACCGCCGCCCTCGACGTCGACCTGGCCGAGCACTCTGACCAAGACATCGTGGTCGGGATCGACGTACCCATGACCATTCGACGACACGTCGGCCTCGACAGACGCCTCCTCCCCCTCCGCCAGATCCAGAACATCGTCAGCGGGCTCGGCCGACCTGTCGGCGGACTCAACCAGCGCTTCGATCTCCTCACCGGCCTCTGCGTTGATCTGCTGTGGCTCGAAGTCGAGCCCGAGCGATGGGATGGATGCGCCGCCGGGAGCCAGGTGAATGTTCGTGCCGACGAGTGCAGGCACCTCGTCGAGCACGAGCGCAGCTGCCGCACCTCCTTCGGCACAGCAGTCGAGGAACGCCTGGAACCTCGGCTCGTCGGGGATGCCACGCAGCACGAGGAGCAGGGGTACGACTCCGTCGATGGATTGGTCAGTGGCTCGCGCCGCGAATGCCGATCCCGACGGGGAACCTCGCAGCGCGTCGACGGACAGGCGAGCCCACGACAGCACGTCGTCAGCCACGTCGTCCCACTGTGAGGCCACCCGTACCTGATCGTCCTCACAGTTGGGAACGTCCCCGACGAGAACCACCTCGACATCGCTCGGACCATGCACGACCTCGAGGACGACAGACCGCACCAGATCATCGACCGATTCGGTCGGGCCGGAGGCGACCGTCAGGCCGGCCGACTCGAGGTCGTAGCAAAGCTCGATGCCTGGCTCAGGGCTTCCGATCGACACGAGCAGCGGCGCCGGACTCTCTCCCGCCGAGACAGCCTCGACCGGGCGAGGCCGTGTCCACACCTCACCGCCCGCGGCAGAGGTCCACCCGTCCGGCGGTGATGGATCGGGGACATCGACGAGCACGTCGATGTGATCGTGACCGGCCTGGACGATCCTTGGTCGTCGACCGGCCCGGTGACGTGCCAACTCCTGCATCGCCACGGCGACGTCGCCGACGAGATCGGAGTCGGCCCGACCCGCCACCTCACGATGTATTTCGACGAGGTCGTCCGGGGTCGCCGGCACGATCGACCCAATCGGGGCGCGCGCCTGCTGGTCGCGTCGCCGACGCAGCATCTGGAGGGCTACAGCGGCTGCGACGCCAGTACCGGCGACCCCGAGCAAGCCCGGAAGCACGATGGTGTCCGCCTCATCTCGGTCTCCGTCGAGCCCGTCAAGGTTACCTTCGGAGGGCTGGTGTCGACCGTTCGGCTGCGCCACCGTGGTGGTTGACGTCGTGGTCGGAGCCTGGGACGACGGGATCGTGGTCTCGGCCTGGACATCGTCAGGCTCCGGGTCGTCCTCGATCGACGGAACCGAGGACGCGGGTGGCGGCAGTGGCGATTCGTCGTCGACCACTTCCGGGCCGGCCGGAAGGTCGAAGACCTGACCTGCGAAGATCAGACTCGGATTGTCGGGGTTCACGAGCGTGTTGCGGTTCTCCTCGATGACCGATCGCCAGTAGGGGTCGATCTCTGCATTCGACGCCTCGCGCTCGAGACCGGCTTCGAGGTTGTCTTCGGCGATCTGCCAGAGGTGCTCGCCTCGCTCGACCGTGTGAGTCGTCGACAGTTCCGAACGCCCGGCTGCCGCCGGGACCTTCGGGACCTGGAGCTGCCAGCCGACGTGGATGACATCGGACGACGCGGTGATCTCGTGGCCATCGGCTTGCCGCCGACCCACGTTGAGGTCGCGGATCTCGCGCCAGCGCATGCCATCGCCAAGCAGGTCTTCAGCGATGCTCCAGAAGCTGTCGTGACGCTGCACCACATAGGTCTCGGTCTGAACGGCTTCGGACGCGTCGATCGGCCGCTGATCTGGGACTGCGTCGTCGATGGTTGCCGAGTCCACGAACAAGGAGATCGGCTCCGGCTCCAGGCGGAGCGCGCCTCCCGTCTCGAGAGTCGGTCTGGGCTGTGTCAGCGCGGCCAGGAGGACGACGGCAGCGACAAGGTTTCCGGCGAGCGGCTGCAGACCGGGGAGGACCGGCATCGCCGGGGCAGGGAGAGATCGGAGGTGGGCGACGATCTCCGTGGCCACTGCGAGAACGACCTGGGTCCAGATGAGCCATGCGAGGATCGCAAGCACGTTGACGACGACCTCGTCGCTCACACCGCGGCGGGTGAGCGCTTCGACCAACTCACCGGCCGGCGGGACCGATCGTGGGAATGGGTTGCCGACGAATCGAACGAGCGCTGCGGGAGGCCCAGCTACCGCACCGACGATGGTGAGAAGCGCAGCCAGGCCGCGGCCGAGGATGGCGATCGGTCTACTCATCGGACGGGTCGCCTTCGAACAGGCCGGGCACGGCGTCGGCTGAGTCGACAGCGGTCACGCGACGATCGGAGCCGGGAAGGATGCGAAGCGTCTGCGTGAGCGTGACGGTCACAGTGACCCGAGCGCCCTGCACGTCCGCGGTGCCTTCGGCACCGCTCCCCTCGAGGTAGTCGAGCGCGGCGGCAGCGGCTCGATCGGGATCGAGCACCACGACTTGGTCGGCACGAAGCGTGTCCAGATCGATCTCCTGCGCACCGGCGCGAGCGGCGTTGCTGGCGAGATCACGGGCCCGGGCTTGAGAAGCGAGGATCTGGCCACCGTCGTACACGAGCCCCGCCACCATGACGAGCGCCGATGCGATGACGGCGACGAAGGCGCTGACTGTTCCTCGGTCGTTCGCTCGAACGCTCATCGAGTCCCACCTCGATAGCGGTCGACGATCTCGGTCGAGGTGGCGACGAACGTGCGGGTGCCAGGTACCCCGAGCAGGGCGACGTCGCTCATACTGGCGTCGCAGCGGACCTCGACCGCCACGGATCCGCCGGGGACGAAGTCCGAGGTGTCGGTCGTGATGGCGAGGTCGGTGCACGGGACGGCCGTGGAGTCGAGGTTGGCCATCGCCGCGTCGATGGCCGCCTGCTCGGCGGCCTCGGGGCTGCCCTCGAGGGAGGCGGCTCGTGAAGCCTCCGATGCGGATCGCTGCACGGCGGCGTCGAGGTGCGAGACCCGTCCGGCGAACACCACGAGCAGGAGGAGGAAGACGAAGGCTGGAGCGACGACTGCGGTCTCGACAGCGATGCTGCCGCGGTCGCTGGACACAACGCGCCTCATCGGTCGGCCTCGGGGATGAAGCGCTCGACGGGCGCGCTGGCCGTCGAGCGGACCTGCCAGGCGAATCCCGGGACGAGCTGCGGCGCGTCGCCGGTGATCATCACCGTGACCGTCTCGGTCTCTCGTGTGACCGCGATGCGAACGTCGGCGAGGTTCCCCGAGCTCGAGAGGAACTCGACGGCAGCACGCTCGCCGTCATCGGCCGTGCCCAGAGGAGTCTGAGCTGCGTCGATGGCTTCGGCCGCGGCGGTGTCCACCACCTGTTTGGCGTGGTACCAGAGGCCGTACTGGACGATGAGCATGATGAAGAACAGGAGCGCGGGAAAGACGATGGCGACCTGACTGGTCGTCATCCCGCAGTCGCTACGACGCGGTGAGGCCCGTGTCGCCGTTCCCATCCGACGATCCCGTTCAGCCTGCGGCGGGTGCTTCGGGATCGGGGATGTTGTTCGCGTTGTCGGTGGCCGCCGTGTAGATGATCCCCATCACCACGATCGCTGCTCCGACGAGCAGGAACGTGATGACGGCGACCTCCGTCGTCGTGAGGCCTCGGTCATCGCGAGGGTCGATGTCGAGCCTCGCGAGGACGTAGTCGGCACACAGCCGGAGCCATTGGGTGGTTGTCATGTCGGATTGCCCTCCTGGTGGGTCTCCTCGGTTCGGGGTGTCAGGGCCCGGCGGGTCCCGAGACGGTGGTGATCTGCTGCACGGCGGGGTAGGCCACGAAGACGAGGAAGCCGAAGAGCAGCACGGCGACGGGGATCGTCATCCGCTCGGTCGCAGACTCCGCGGCGGCCTCGGTCTCGGCGACTTGGTGGCCGCGCAGGGTGTCGGCCTTGGCGGCAAGAGACGATCGGATGCGGGCACCCTGCGACCCGGCGAGCGCCACCGCAGCGGCGAGCTCGGCGAGCTCGGGAACGTCGAGGTCCTCGGACAGGTCGGCGAAGGTGTCCCATGGCGATCGTTGCGTGAGTCGAGCGCGATCGAGTGCACGGCGGATCGCTGCGAACGCCCAGCCGTCGCCTGCGTCGGCAGCGGTGTAGAGCGCGGTCTGGATGCCCCCGCCGCCGGCGATGATGACGTTGACCAGATCGAGGTACGAGGACAGCGCGTGCCTGAACGCCTTGCGTCGGCGCTCCGCCTGCGCACGAAGGGTGAGGTCGGGAAGGATCCACCCGCCGATGGCAGCGGCGGCACTGAGCCCGAGCACGCCGAAGGCCGGGAGCCTGAGGCCGACGGCGCCCAGGCCACCCCAGACGAGGAGTGGTGCGGACAGACCCCCGACGGTGCCGATGAGTTTGTCGAGCGCATGCCGGGAGGTGGATCGGTCGAGGATCTGGAGATCGACGGCGTAGTGATCGAGATCGGTCCCGAGTGCCCGCACGAGTCGTCGAGCCGCTCGTCCGGCGCGGCGTTCCAGGGTGTCGTTCGAAGGGCGGTCGATCGAACCAGCTGTTGCTGATCGATCGAGGGAGGCGAGTGCGACGCCGAGCGGCTCGATTCGAGGGCGGACGGCGCGCACCATCATCCAGGCGCCCAAACCGATGCCGGCACCGAGGAGGGCAGCCGTGCCGATCACCGATGCACCTCGCTCGTCACACGGGCGGAGAACCGGTCGGGAAGTTCGAGTTCCGCCATCCGGACGAGGAGCCATCCTCCTGTGGCGAAGATGCCGCCGACGACGAGGAGGACGAGCTGGCCGGTCGCGCTGGAGTACACGCCCAGGTAGTCCCGATTGAGGACCGCGAGCAGTGCGATGGTGGCGGCGACGACGCCGATGATGACCTTGCTGGCCGTCCGGACCTGCGTGCGGCCGACTTCGACCCGGATCCGCATCCGGGCCTCCCCCCGGATCGCGTCGGACAGCCGGGAGAGAAGGCTGCTGAGGTCGCTGGCCTCGGTCCGCGCGGCGATCGAGAGCGCGGCCACCACGAGGTCCCCCGACGGGTGAGCGAGGTCTTCGCCGAACGCGGACAGCGCGGCCACCAGCGACTGCCGCTCGAGTCGGCTCACGAGAATCCGCACCTCGCGGCGAATCGGTGCGGGAGCCACCTGCGCCGTGGCGATGATCGCCTCCTCGAGGCCCGAGGCGGCAGCGATCGAGTCGCGCACCATCTCGGTCCACGTCGCGATCGCTTCCGTGCGAGCGATGGCTGCTTCCCGTTCCGCCTTCCCTCCGATGAGCGTGGGAGCGGCGAGCGTCGCGAGCGATGCCAGCAGTGCCCCCACCGGCCAGCCCGTCAGGAGCAGCGCCACGGCTGCAGCGAGTGCCGCCCAGGTCACCCTTCCTGCGAACCGCCCGAGTAAGGACGTTCGGCCAACCGCCCGTCGGGGCAGAACCTCACGGCCGGTCAAACCGGCGAGGAAGATGCACGCCCCGAGGGCACCGCACGCGACGAGGGCGCCCATCACGACGGCACTCACCGAACGGCTCCGATCCTGCCGAGCTGTCGCGGATCGAATCCTGCTGATGCAAGAGCGGACGCGGTGGCATCGCTGGGCGGAACGTTCGGTACCGCGCTCCCATCCGGGCCGGGAGTCCAGAGTTCGTTGGAGGACACTTGGCCGCCCTCGATGGTGCCGGTCACCTCGCGCACGCTGGTGATCCGCCTCTCTCCGCCGACCCAACCGAGATGGACGATCAGATCCACGGCCTGAGCGACCAGAAGGTTGGTGACCTCCGGTGTGAGCCGTTCGCGCGTCATCGCCGCGTACATGGCCAGCCGCCCGAAGACGCCTTTCGACGAGTCGGCGTGTATCGAGCACATCGAGCCGTCGTTGCCCTGGCTCATGGCGAGCAGCATGGGGAGTACCTCCGCTCCCCTGACCTCCCCGACGATCACCCGCTGCGGGTCCATGCGCAGTCCGGCCCGCACCAGGTCGGAGAGTGAGAAGGCGCCAACGCCTTCGGTGTTCGCCTCCCGAGCCTCCAGGGACTCGTAGTCGGGATGCAGATCGTCGAAGTGCTCGAGGCCGAGCTCGAGCGAGTCCTCGATCGTGATCAGGCGCTCACTCGCATCGATCTCGTTGATGAGACACCGGAGCATGGTCGTCTTCCCGGTTCCGGTACCTCCGGCGACGATCAGGTTCCGCTTGGAGCGAACGGCGGCCTGGAGGAAGTCGCCCATCGTGGGGTCGACCGTTCCACGGTCGACGAGCTCGGCCAGTCGACTGATCGAGAAATCGTGGCGACGGATCGTCACGACCGGGCGACCGCTCACGGCCATCAGCGCATGGAGACGATCGCCGTTCGGCAGCTGCATGTTCAGCTCCGGCCTGGCGTTGTCCCATCGACGCTCGGACCGACCCAGCCGGCGCGCCGCCGTGGCGACCAGCTCGATCAGCTCGCCGTCGGACTCGGCGACCGCGGGACCACGCACCTTCCTGCCGTCCCGGAGCTCCAACCACACCCGAGCGTGCCCGGAGATGTGGATGTCTCGGATCTCCGGGTCGTCGAGCAGCGGCTGCAGCCGACCGAGCCCGTGGAGGCGGTCGAACACCGCGGCGGCGATCTCGGCCTCCCGACCTTCGTCGAGCGGTTGCTCCCCATGGTCGAGTGCCTGGCTCGCAAGTCGAGCGAGCTCGTCGCCGATGAGCTTCCTCGAGAGGGCGCGCTCGTCCTCGACGTGCATGCGTGGTCGGCCGGCATCGGAGTCGACGGCGTGGCGATCGGTCAGTGCATCGCCGACGCGAGCGTGGATCTCGTGGACGAGATCCATCGGCACTCTTCCGTTCGCGTCTTGGTGTCGCCGGAGTCGGTCGTGGAGCGAGGTCACGGCTGGCCGCCTGCCAGGACGTGGTCTGCATCGAGTACGCCTTGACGTTCTGACGCCAGGAGTCGCTCGGCCACCACGCGGGCCGACCGAGCGAGCGACGATCGACGAAGTCCTTTCGCCGACCAGCCTCGACCTGCGAGCGCGTCGGCTGCCCTTCGGTCATGGGCGAGCACACCGAGCACTTCGACGTCGAGCTGATCGGCCACATCCGCCGGCCCATAGGGCTGGTCCCCGACGAGGAGCACGGCGAGGCGAGAGGTGGATCCCTGGAGTGCCTTGGCCCGCGCCGCGAGCGCATGGAGGTCTTCGAGGTGGGGCCGCACGACCACGACGAGGACGTCCGCCGCATCGAGTAGCGCTCCCGTCGGAGCAACCGGGCTGAGCCGACCTGCGTCGACCACCACGGGGCGGGAGGTAGCGACACCGGCCAAAGCCGAGACCAGGCGCGGACCTGCGCTCCGCCACAGAGCCGTGGCGCTCTCCGCCGAGGCGGGACCGGCAACGACTCGGACACCGCCCGGCAGCGCCTGTTGGTGGGCGTCGAGCTCGAAGGATCCTTCTGGTGCGGACCGGACCGCGGCGGCCATGGTCGTGAGCCCCGGCTCCTTCGCCAGGCCGAACCGTGCAGCGAGCACCCCTCCGTCGGGGTCTCCTTCGACCACGACCGCATCAACGGCGCAGGAGGCGACCGCGACCACAGCGGTCGTCACGCCGGGTGAGGACCGGGGCGCCCCGAAGACGGCAAGCATCAGGCCCCCACCAACACGAGGCGGACCGGACCGGCCTCAGCTGCGGCAGCGATTCGATTCGCTGCGTCTTCACTCGTTTGCAGCGAGATGAATCGACGCCCCTGACCGCCGAGGTCCTCGACGGCGAACACCAGGGCCGACTCGGCGATTGGCGCTGCCTCTGCCTCGCCGGGCACGACGACGTTGACCAGATCACCGGGCGAGAGTCGGCCCGCCGGGTACTGCCCCGGGTCCAAGGCCAGACCGACCACACCATCGCCAACTGCAAGCGTCGGGAGGTCGAGCACGTTCGCCGTGGTGACCAGCGTCCCGGCCTCGAGGTCGGCGACGGCGACCCGTCCGATCACCTCGGCGCTCTGCGAGGGTGCGAGCCGGGCGATGGGGTCGTCGGTGCCGAGGTAGACCACCTCGAGGTCTGCGGCGGTGATCGCTTCCCCGCGCTCGACGTCCGATGCGAGCGCGAGGGCGGCCTCCCGTTGCGTCGAGTTGGAGTGCCAGAGCACGGCAGCCAGGGCGAAGCCGACCACGATGGCTGCACCGATCAGCAACTCAGGAACCCGAACGCGGCGACCTCCGTGCGGTGCCTGGACGGCCATGTCTCGTACGTCGCTGCCTCGTCCGTGGCCATTCGTGCTCGGCGTCGTCGGGGCATCGGTGCGCGTGCTCATTCCGTCTCCAGTCCTTGGATCTCCCCCACCTCGACTGGCCTCGACGCCGATCGCTCGATGGGTTCCAGCGATCCACCGCCGCCGGTGTTCGAGGACCACGAGATCTCGAAGGTCACGGTGACGGCGAGCGTGTAGGTGCCTCCGTCCGCGTTGGTCGACGAGTGCCGGTACGTGTGCTTGCAGTAGGTGGCGCTGTCGGGGCTGCCTCGTCGCCATTCCACCCCGGGGCCCGCGCACGGCACGACGGTTCCGTCGCCCATGTCCCAGGTGGCGGACGTGGGCGTCGCCGTCACCGTCGAGGACACCCGTCCGGCGGTGGCGGTCGCCGAGTACGGCTGCCACCAGCCACCGTCGACCCAGAGCCAGGTGGTCACCTGCGTGTAGAGCCGGTCGTTCGCCGACGGGCTCGTGGCCATCGGTGGGTCAGCGATCGGTACCGATGCTCGAGCGCTGAGCGCCAGCTCTCGTGGGTCGACCGCACCTCCCTCGGGGAACGGCTCTTGTGCGGATCCGTTGCAGACCCGCTCCAGCCATCGGCCTGTCTCGCTGTAGATCCTCGACCCGTCGACGTCGTAGACGCCGAACTCGAAGTCGTCCTCGATGGCGACGCGATACGTGCAGTCGTCGCCCGAGCCGTCATCGTTGCCAGGCTCATCGACGGAGTCGTCGGCGACGGCCGTCGGGTTCCCGTCGTCATCGACGAACGCGTCACCGCCGTCGTCGGCCGAGGCCGGTGGTGCAAGCACGAGCAGCGTCATCGCCGTCACCAACGATCCGATCAGGAGGCGAGCGCGCATCCTGCAACCCCCTCCCACTCCTGGACGACGGAGGCTCGCTCGAGCTTCCAGACGCCGGCAACGCGCACCATCAACGCCGAGACGCTCCGGGTCACCACGCTGTCATCGACGACGGCACCCGATTCGATCTCGTAGACAACGCCGTCGTTGACGAAGCAGTCCTGTAGCTCGACTCGCCCCTCCTCGGCAGACACGACCGTCACCTCGTGGCTCGTCTGCGACGGATCGGCGGCTCGGAGGGCATGACCGGCATCCAGCCGGCGCTGGGTCTCGGCGATGACATTGTCGAGCTGCGCGCCGGTGGCGTACTCCGCGAGGGCGGGGTCCTCGGGGTCGGGCGGCGCGGTGTTCGCTTCGAACCTCGCGTCCCAGAACGCGAGGTATCGCGCTTGCGCCTCGGCGGTCACGTTCGATCCATCGATCGAGGTCGTCGACGAGGTGGACGATGTGCTCGTCGAGGTCACGCTCGAGACGGAACTACTCGATGTCGACTCCGTCGAGGTCGGGTCGACGATCTCGTCGTCGTTCGACGATCGACACGCTCCGCCGACCAGCGCAACGACCAATGCCAGGACGGCGATCGCGCGACGGCGGTGTTGGCCGCGTTCCAATGTTGGCCTCCTCACCCTGCCGGGCTCGAGCACGCCAACACCGGACATAAGAGTCAATCCATCCAGACCCTCATAGAGGGTCCCAACGGTAACGAATCCGATCGCGCCGTGCTCGGCGAAGTGGATGGCTGGCCCCTTCACGGTCAGGCCAGCGAGACCGGGGCGAGGTGGATCGACGTCACACCCTGCCGCTGTGTCGACGGTACGACGATCACCGTCGATCGCGCAACGGTCACGATCGCAGTTCACGCCGCGTCGAGGTAGCCCCGCATGCGCCGTTCGCCTCGCCGGCGCCGCATCAGCAGGTTGTGCGGACGCTCACCTCGAGCCTCCGCGAGATCGACGAGCGTGTGCCCCATCACCCGACTGGCGACGATCAGGTCGAAGCAGTCCTCGTCTCCCATCGTCGAGCGCTCGAGGTCGCGGAGTTCGTCGAAGACCATCCCCTCGAGCGCGACGTCCTCGGCCGAGCGAGCCGGTGCCGGCGCGGACACGACAGTCAGCGGCTCACGATCGACGCGAACCTGCTTCCGGATGTCGAGCAGCAGGTTCGGGGCGACCGCACCGCATCGGTGCGACGGGTAGGTGCAGATCCTCTCCCAAGCGATGGCGACGACGTCGCTCGCAACGGATTCGGGTTCATCGTCGGCATACCAGCTCGCGATCCTCACGAGCCCGGGGATGAGAGCCTGAAGCACGACCCGCGCCGCCGGCGCATCCGTCGGGGCCCGCTCGACGAGTGCGCGCAGCACCTGGTCGGCGCGTGAGGGGTCGCGCCGCAGGACCAGGACGTCGGCCACCGTGTGGAGCTCGGCGAGCGGAGGCTCGAGCTCCTTCCATCGGGTGACGGCATCTGCCGCCTCTGGGCTGCGGACGAACCGCCTCCATTCGGCATCGAGGTCACCGAAGATCGGGAACCGGTTGACCATGGGCATGGCGCACCTCCGTGTTCGTGCCGCTCACGTCGAGCGGATCGGAGGACACGGTCGACGGACCCCCTGACCGGATCCCTGACCCGGGCCAAGATCCGCCAAGGAATTCTTCGAAGAGCGCACGGGTCAGAGCCGCTGGGTCGCTTCCGGAGCGACTGACGTCATCACCGACGGTGACCGCTTCCTCACGTCACGAGCGGTGAGAGGGCAGGAGTTCTGACCGCTTCGCTGACCCGAACTCGCTTCCGGGCCGAAGCCATGAGGTTGGGTGCTCTCCAAAGGCCTCGTCAGGCATGGAACCCACCGACACCGTCCGCTTCCACGCGGCGTCTCATCCATCTCCGGAGGTCAGACGGGCCGGCTTCCCGCTGGACCATGCCTACGTCGAGCAGTGCTGGGCACCCGTGCTCGGACCGACGAGCATCCTCCTACTGCGCCGGATCCCGCTCCTCTGGCAGGACGACCTGGCGCCGGTGATCGCCGCCGACGAGCTCGCGGCATCGATCGGGCTCGGTCGCTCCACGGGCCGCAACGGCTCCCTCTGGCGGACGCTCGAGCGCGTCGTGCGCTTCCGGTTCGCCACGGTGGCGGCGCCCGGCGAGCTCGACGTCTTCACGGAGGTCCCACCCTTGCGACAAGACGACCTCAGGCGCCTGCCGGCCTGGAGCAGACGCCGACACGACCACCTGCTCGGCGCCCACCTCGACCGCCTCGCCGAGGTCCACCGGCCGACACCCAGCCCGACCGACATCAGTGCCCGACTCGACCACATGGCAACGCGACCGACCACCCGAACCATCGACCAGGCCCTCCACCGATGAACGCGACCACCGATCGAACGCAACCGACCAAACGACCGAACCCCGACCTCACCACCCCATCCCCGACCATCTCCAACCCACCCACCGCACCGAACTCGACTCCACCACCCGACCACCCGAAAGACCCGCCCACACCCACTGACCCGAACTCCTCCACCAACGCCCTCAACCCTCACCCCTCCAGCAAACACACCCTTGCAGCTTTCCCTCCGGGAAAGCTGCGCTCGCCGCTCCCCGTGCCGGAGTCCCGTCGATGAGGTTTGCGATCACGGCGCTCGGATCTTCCGGCGGACGGACGGTCGGCCGAGTCGTGAGTGACATCGTCCGGTACCTCGAACCGCGTCAGACCAAGGCCCCTGACCGCGCCGCCCCCGATGTGCCCAGTGGCGATGGGCCATCCAGCTACTACGCCGACCGGGGGACCGAGCCCGGCCGTTGGCTCGGGGTCGGCGCCGCCGAGGCCGGGCTGTTCGGCCACGTCGATTCGACCGACTTCGCCAAGGTTCTCGCCGGCCGAGACCCGACCACCGGTCAGCGGTTGATCACCGCATCGGGGAGCGCTGGTCGGCGGCCGACGCTCGGTGCCGGTCGCGTCTCGGAGTTCACACCAGATGGTGAACCCCTCTACAACGTCGACGACATCGCGGCCGCGTTGAAGGTCACCAAGCGGGAGGCCGAGGCCATGGTCACCGCGGGCGAGCGCCAGGCCGTCCGTGCGCTCGTCACCGCGCTCACCGGTGCGCCGTCGTCCGCGCCGGAGGAGCCCGAGGGCGCCTACCTCGTGCCCGTCGTCCGACATGACGGCTCACGCGTGGTCGGCGGCGCCGAGCTCGACCGGTGCGAGGACGCGCGAAGCCTCGGGGTGGAGGCCAACACTGTCCGGACCGCTGGCGCGCCGGACGATCAGCTCTCCATCGCGGAGGCAGCGCGCCTGAGCGGCGTGACCAGCCAGTACCTCCGGTCGCTCTGTCGAGCGTGGGAGGACCGGCGCAGCCAGATCGAACGGGAACTGGCGACGGGGAAGGCACCCTCCCGGGCCTATCTCGTCGCCCACCGGGGGACGCGGAACCGGTGGATCGTCACGCGGGAGGATCTGGCCGCGTTCCTCGAACGACGCAACGCACCGGCGGTGCGGGTCGGCTTCGATCTCACGCTCACGACCGAGAAGTCCCTCGGCGTGCTCGCCCTCCTCGGCGACGCCGCCACACGCCGGACGGTCCTCGACGCGATCCAGACCGGCAACGACGCGGGGCTCGCCTTCCTCGAGTACCACGCCACCGGGGCACGGGAGAAGGGCAGGCCGATCCTGGCCCGGGGGCTGACGATCGCCTCGTTCCGACATCTCACGTCGCGTGCACTGGACCCGTTCCCGCATTACCACAACGTCATTGCCAACGCCGTGATCGACGAACACGGAGCCCGCCGAGCGATGGACGCCCGCGGCCTGTACCACCACGCGCAGGCAGCCTCGGCGATCGCCACCATCACGATGCGCCACCAGCTGACCGAATCGCTCGGCGTCCGGTGGCGGCGGGGACGATCAGGAAGCTGGGAGATCGACGGCATCGATGACGAGGTGCTGCGCGAGTTCTCCCGACGACGCAACGAGATCGAGGACGCCGTTGCCGAGCTCGAAGCCGAGATCGGCCGACGATCGACCCTTGACGAAGTCCAAGCCGTCATCACGGGCTCGCGACCAGCCAAGGAAGACATCGACCCATCGAGCCTCGTCGATGGGTGGTGGCTCCGAGCGCGCCAACGGGGCCTGACACCCGAGGTTCTACGCGCCTGCACCGGCCGAACGCTCTTGATGAACGTGCCGGCGAGCGAGGACCTCTTCGCCCGGCTTGCCTCGCCGAAGGACGGTGTGTGCGCCGGGCACTCCCTGTTCACTCGTGCAGACGTACTCACGGCGCTCGCGGACCTCGAGGTTGACGGCCAGCCGCTCTTGATCGATGCCACCACGGCGGAACGGCTCACCGACGAGTTCCTCGCGAGCGACCACGTCGTGCAGCTCGACACGCACGATGCCGGTGGAGCGCTCGCCCGAGCCCGCGTGTTCACCACGCGGGAGATCCTCGATGTCCAACGCCGGATTCTTCACTGGTTCGATCGAGGCCTCGCAACCGGCTCGGCCACCGTGCCGGCGGAAGCGATCGAAGCAGCCGTAGAAGGTCATCCGCACCTGATCGACGAGCAGCGGCAATTGGTCCGATCGCTGTGCGGGAGCGGCCACCGGCTCCAGTGCGCCATCGGCCGGGCAGGTGCGGGGAAGACCACGACGATGCGGGTTGCGGCGGCGGCGTGGCAGAGCGCCGGCTACACGGTGGTCGGCGCAGCCGTCAAGGGTGAGGCAGCCCGACACCTCGCCATCGGCGCGGACATCCAGACCGAGACAGTCGCTTGGTACCTCGCACGCTCCGACCGACCGCCTCTCGACGAGCGAACCGTGCTGATCGTCGACGAGGCATCGACACTCTCCGACCGTGACCTCGCTGCCCTCTTGGGCATGGCCGATCGCTCGGGCGCCACGGTTCGGCTCATCGGCGACCCGGATCAACACGGCGCCGTTGCGGCGGGTGGCATGTTCCGACACCTCTGCGAGGCGTACCCGACCGAGGCCCCGGAGCTCGCCACGACACACCGGGTCCGCAGTCACGCCGACCGGGAGGCGGCGCGATTGCTTCGGGACGGACGCTCCCACGAGGCGCTCGCTGTCCTCACCGACGCCGGACACCTCCACGTCGCCGACGGCGACGTGGACCTCTACGTCGGGATGCTGCAGAACTGGTGGAACGCGCACCGGCGAGACGAGACGCACCCGATGGTGGACCGCCGCCACCACACCCGGAGAGTGCTGAACCGACTTGCTCGTCAACTCCGTCGAGCCAACGGGGAACTCGGCCCGGTCGAACTCGAGGCGAGCGACGGACGCCGCTTTTCGGTCGGCGACCGCGTCGTGGCGCGAATGGTCGCCCGGGACCTACATGTGGACGGCGACCCCAGTGCCTACGTCCGCAATGGCGCTGCCGGCACCATCATCGCGGTCGACCCGTACGACACACCCGGAGTCCGCGTCGACTTCGAGGGCATCGGCGTCATCGCCATTCCGAAGCGCTTCGTCGACGAGCACCAGGGTCCGGGCGGGCGAACCGACGTCGGGATCGACCACGCCTACGCCGTGACCAGCTATGCCGTCCAGGGCTCCACCTTCGAGCGATCGACCAGCCGCATCGACGCCGGGGCAACCCGCTCGGAGACGTACGTCGACATCACCCGCGGACGGCACGCCAATCACCTGTTCCTCACCCGGGCGCCCGACCCTCTCGACGGAGAGCACCTCCCGAAGGCTCCCGACCCCGACCTGCCTGTTGCGGTCTCCGACCGGCTCCGCCGATCCGGTCCCGAGCGCGTCGCCATCGAGTTTCCGATCGCACAAGCACTGGTCTCGCCGGGCCCGATCCCTCCTCCGCCCACGCCTTGGTCGAAGCGGATCGTCATCCCTCCGCGCAGCCCGATCCATCTTCGCCGGCGGCACGACGACGCGCTCCGCCACGTTCTCGACTACCGATCCCAGCTCGGCCAGCTACCGACCTCCGCCGGCGCGTGGGCTTGGGCGCTCGGACCCGAGACCGGGATTGCCGAGGCTCGAGCACGCCGGGCCGAGGCCGCCGCTGCGCTCGATGAGCTCGCGCTCACCCTGGCTTCCGAGCAGATGCGCCCGTACCGGATCGATGACGAGTGGGCCATCGCCCAGCTCGTTCACGCGGTCGCCGCTGGTGCACCTGCCGAAGCGCTCCCGCATCTCGCCCGAGTACTCGCCCAGCTCCCCCAGGCCGACCCCGGCGCATCGGGCCGGGATGCCGACCTCACCCACGTGGCCGACGTGCTCAGAGGCACCCCGTTCCAGGAGTGGCTCGTTGCCGCGAACGAACCGCCTCGACGCCAACCACCAACCCTGTCCCGCTGACCGACTACCCACACGGAGGAACCATGACCACCGAAGTCGAAGCCGCTCCCGACGTCCTCACCGTCGACGAGGCCGCCCGCATCCTGCGGATCGGCCGCAACTCGGCCTACGCACTCGCCCGCCAATGGCTCGCCACCAACGGGAGGGAGGGCCTGCCGGCCGTGCGCCTCGGACGGAACGTTCGCATCCCCCGTCCGGCACTCGAGCGACTTCTGGGTTGCCACATCACCGGGCCTGGTGAGGAGGACGAGGGCGGCGACAACATCGTCCCCATCGATCGGTCACGGCCGACAGGTACCCTTTGACTGCTGCCGGTTCGACACCAGCACCGGCCTCCTGACGAAGCGGTGTCCCTCACTCCTCCGACCTGACGGAGGCCCCGTGCGCGGCTACATCGCGAAGAAGGGCAAGCAGTACTACGCCATCATCTACGAGGGCGTCGACGCGGCCACTGGCAAGGAACGTCGCCGTTGGCACCCCGGAGGACCGCGCCGGTCCGACGCCGAGAAGCTCCTCACCGAGCTGGTCAAGCGAACGAACGACGGCCACACGACACCGTCGGAGAAGATCAGCTTCGGCGAGTACCTCACGGAGAAGTGGTTGCCGATCCAGCGGGCCCAGCTGCGGCCCAGCACGTTCGACAGCTACCGGCGCAACATCGAGAACCACGTCATTCCTGCTCTCGGCCGGATCCCCCTGCGCAAGCTCGCTCCCGAGGACCTCGACACCTTCTACGCCCGGCTCCTCACCGAAGGGAAGCTGAACGGCGATGGCGGTGGGCTCAGCCCGAAGACGGTGCGATACATCCATCTCACGATCAACAAGGCGCTGAAGGACGCTCTCCGGAAGGGATCCGTCGTCCGCAACGTCGCCGAGGCCGCCGACCCACCCAAGCTGAGTTCGCAGAAGCGAGACGAGATCAAGGCATGGACGGCGGAGGAGCTCCGGTCCTTCCTCGACTCGATCCGAGACGACCGTCTGTACCCGGCGTTCCAGCTGTCGTCGCACACCGGGATGCGCCGCGGCGAGATCCTCGGACTCCGGTGGAGCGACGTCGACCTTGACGCCGCCCTCGTGTCGGTGCGCCAAGCCCTGATCTCGGTGGCCTACGAAATGCAGATCTCAGACGTGAAGACCAGCTACGGCCGGCGCGTCATCGATCTCGACGAAGGAACCGTCGCAGTGCTTCGCCGCTGGCGGAAGATTCAGGCCGAGGAGCGGCTGGCCTCCGGCAGCGACTACGAGGACACCGGTCTCGTGTTCGGCCGATCCGACGGTGGCTGGCTCCATCCCGACCTGTTCAGCCAGACCTTCGATCGCGCCGTCGCCCGCTCCGGGCTACCGGAAATCACCCTGCACGACTTAAGGCACACCCACGCCACGCTCCTCCTGAAGGCCGGCGTTCCGGTGAAGGTCGTCAGCGAGCGGCTCGGCCACGCAAACCCCGGCTTCACGATGAGCGTCTACCAGCACGTGATCCCCGGCATGCAGGCCGAGGCCGCTGCAGCCTTCGCAAGGCTGCTCGGATGATCTCGACGCGCCAGTTACACCGAGGCGTTGCCCCTGCCGTCTCATTCGGCGGGCATTCGAGGTCATCAAGACCATCACGCGGCAACGGTCGTACTGCAGCCCGCGACCATCCACGTAGTTGTCAGTCGTCAACCCTACGATCTCCTCCGTGGACGCAACGTGCGAACTTCTCGGGGCCGCGGAGTTGTCGGAGATGCTTGGCGTGAGTCGTCAACGGGTCGATGCGCTCGCGCGAAATCGGTCGGACTTCCCGCGACCGATTGCCGAACTGCGCGCTGGTCGCATCTGGCTGAAGGCAGACGTCGAGGAGTGGGCCAGGGCGACGGGGAGGTCGGCATGATCGATTCGACGACGCTGCCACCTGACTTCGTTCAGTCAGTCCTCGATCGGACGCCTGTTTCACTTGGTCCCCGTCGCACCGCATCGCCTCATGAGTTCTATCGGTACCCGGCGAGGTTCTCGCCTGGCTTCGCAGCGGCTGCCATCTCGGCGTTCTCGAATCCGGGCGACGCCGTGCTGGACCCGTTCGCAGGAGGGGGTACGACCGTCGTCGAGGCGATGCGGGCGGGCCGGCTCGGTGTTGGCGCCGACCTCAACCCGTTGGCCCGATTCCTGACGCGGGCAAAGGTCAGCCTCCTGACCGACGAACAGCTTGAGATCGTCGACCGCTGGCGCAAGTGGATCGATTCCGACCTTCGGATCAATGGAGCGGAGCCGTCGTTCGCTGAGTGGGAGGAGGCCGGGTATTTTAAGGATCTCGACTCTCCGGACACGTGGCGTGTCCGGAAGTTCATCGCGATGGCCCTTGCCGCCATCCCAAAGGGTGACGAGGTAGTCGAGCGCTTCTGCCGGTGCATCGTGCTGCGAACATCGCAATGGGCGCTCGACATGCGCAGCGAGGTCCCTTCAGCGGCGGACTTTCGCACGGCGCTCGTCGCAGACAGCGCCGCGATGATGGAAGCGCTGCGGGAATTCCGGGAGGAAGTCGCCGATGCGTTGGCACCGCGAGTCATTGACGCTGGGCTACCTGGCTTGGCGGACGCGTACCTTTGCTCGGAGTTGCCGACCCCGTCGCTCGTGCTGACGTCTCCCCCGTATCCCGGGGTCTACGTGAACTACCACCGATGGAAGCTGCGCGGCAGACGCGAGATCCCCGCGCCCTACTGGATTGCTAATCAGTGGGACGGGCACGGGCTCGCTCACTACACGATGTCGGCTCGAGCCGAGCCAACTCTCACCAAGTACTTCACGCGCCTCGGCGAGGCGTTCGACGACTTGCGAAGACTGATCACCGGCGAGACCCTCATCGTGCAAGTCGTCGGGTTCAACGATCCCGAAGGGCAACTCCCGAGATTTCTGTCGACGATGAACCACGCCGGCCTTGTCGAGGTGTCCCCCGAGTCACCTGATGTGGAGAGCGACGGCAGGCTGTGGCGTGCCGTGCCTGGTCGACGTTGGTGGACCACTGCCGGCGACCGAAGGGGTGCTGCGCCTCACACCTCGCGAGAAGTCGTTCTCTTCCACCGCCTCCGTTAACGCGCCTCAGGCTTCGTCGTCGGCCGACAGACCTCCGATCGACTCCAGCATCGGCAGGAAGATCGGAGCGAGGGCCGAGGTCGCGCTCGCCACGAACTCCTCGGGGGAGTCGTCGAAGTGGAGCTCGCCGATCTCGTCGTTGTCCGCTGAGTTGTTCCGCCGACCCTGGAGGAGTGCAAGTCCGACCAGCACCATGCCGTAGAGGAACTGCTTCTCGAGGAGATTCGAATCGGCCCGCGACTCCTTCTGGGCGATCCGCAGGTACCGGTTGTCCACGTTCACGAAGAAGTCGTAGGCCGCTGACTCGTCATCGTCGCCGTCGCCGCTGATGACGATCTTCAACGCGGACTGCTCGTTCATCCCGTTCTGATCCCAGTCCGTCTCGTGAACAGGCGTGATGGGCGGAAGGGCAAGCTCACTCGAACCACCCGACTTGCCCTTGCCCTTGTTGCCTCCGCGACTCTTCCCACCGCCTCCGGACCCACCCGGGTGAGCGGGGACGGCCGTCAGGAACATCCGATTCTCGAAGGCGTCGACACGGCTGTCGTCCGTGATCTCGACTCGATACTCGAAGATGTCTCCGGCTTCGGCACCATCGGGGAGGCTGTTGATCCAGAGCTGGGCGAGCCCCAAACGCGGCCCGGTCGATGACCAGTCCGGCACGTCCTTCCACACGTCACCGACGCGCAGCTGGACCCTCCACGCCCCGGGTGATGCGTCCCGCACGAAGTAGTCATCGACGGCGTCTGTCTCGAGTGGGACCCGAATGCGAGCACCCAAGTGCGCTTCGCGCTTCAGCTCCTCGCCAGAAGCCAGGCCTTTGAAGCGGAAGAACGTCGGATACCGCTTTCCGTCGAAGTCTGAGGCCGAGCCCTGACCCGCCCCGGTGTTCGGCGGGAAGGGCGCCGAGAGGCGAAGGCCGTGCTGGAACAGGCGCGACAACAGGGGGTTGCTGTTCAGAACCGTCTGCAGAACGTCGGCCAGCGGCTTGTCGTCACGCAGCCGGTCGGCGTTCCTCGCTGCGCGGCGATCGTTCTGAAGGGTCCGTAGAGCCGGCTCGTTCTTCAGGTATCGCTCGAGTTCCTCCTCAAGCCGGCGAGCAAGCGGCGTGTCGCGAAGCCGATCCCGACTGTTCATGAAGAGGTCTTCCCTCATGAGCTCGTCGATGTTGCTGCAGTCGACGACAACCAGCAGAGAGTCAGCGATGTAGCCGAGCTTCACAGACTTCCGGCTGAAGAAGTCGGCCGTGAATGCCCCGTGCATCTGCCCGTTGACGCCAAACACGACCCCGTAGCGGTGCTGCCGGTACTGCTTCGCCTTGTCAGGGCGGAACGCATAGGCACGAACGGCGATCCGCTTCCCGTCCAGTGAGATGCTCGCACCGACGGGGAAGTCATCCTCGAGGTTCTCAGCCTTGTTCTGTTCGAGACGGGCGACGAGACCAAGGGCGTTGGTGGAGAAGCTCGCGGGACCGCCGCCGTAGGGACGGCACTCGAACAAGCGAACAGGCAGGGCCAACTCCGGAAGGGCGAGATCGACTCGCCGAAGAAGCCCCTCACCGGAAGACACGATGTTCGACTTGACGCCTTGCCAGTCGTATTCGTAGAGCTTCACGAGCGATCCATGCCTGGCGCCCCGGGCGTATGCATCTGCGCCGCTGTTCTTCCCGGCTGGATCCTCCGGGAGAATCGCGAGCGCGTCCGCAGGGAAGGACAGAACCGAACCCGTGTCGGAGCCCGTCTCCCGCATTGGCGCGAGGTAGGTGTAGACGGAGCTTCGGGCACCATCGCTGCCGCGCTGCCGGCGAACAACGGTGAACCCCCACTCTTGATCTCGCGCGCTACCGCCGGCGTCAACGAGCAGCGGGTTGCGACGGGAGACGATCAACTGGAGTCGGTGATGCTCGCTGCAGAAGTTGAGCGCACCGGTGCCGCCCATGTTGAACTTGCCCTGCACGAAGTGGATACGGAGCTTGTTGCTCCGGGCAAGAGACATGAAGGTATGCGGAAAGCTGTCTGGGGTCTGGCCCTCGCCTTGATCCGCGATCGTCAGGGAGGGTCGACCGTCGCCCGGTTTGTTTCCGGTCGCTGCGAGAGTGAGCAGCCGCCCTTCCTTCGTCGCCTCCTGGGACGTCCAGTCGGCGATCCGGCCGTGGAGATCAGACCGCGGATCGTCCCGATCCTCGAAGAACCGGGCGACGGCCTCGCGGATCGACGTCGGCGCCTCCGACGACTCCGGATCGATCCCAGCCTCGTAGCAGGCATTCGTCAGACGTGCGTCCACGCCGTTGACGATTTTCTCGACGAGGGCTGCGATGGGCTCGCTCTGTTGATTGCCAATCGAGCTGAAGTTGTTCTCCGTGTCCCCCAGATAGCGCCACGCGTCAGGATCATCCCAGTAGCCGGCGCTTTCGAGAATCGCGACAACCTCGTCCTCCGAGTCTGCGTGCATGAGTTGCACGCACAGGTCCCTCGGGTTGATGCCCGATGTCATCACTTGACCCCCTCTAGGAACTTCCGCCCTTCATCTGTGATCGCCCAGATGCCCCGTGGCGTGTCCTTCTGCATGTAGCCGCGCTCGATCATCTTCAACCGGACGAACTGAATTCGGTTCTCCCAGCGGATTCCGCCGGACTTGAGTGTCTCGCGGTCGAGGTCTGTCAGCTTCGCCTCGAGGTAGTCACCGACAGCGGCGGTGATGTCCTTCGACGGCCCGCTGCCTCCGGCGTCCACGAGAGCTCGCAACAACGGCACCTCGTACTCTTCCTCCGGCAAGATCGACCCGGCGGGAACACGCTTTCTCCCACCCCCAGAGGACTTCTTCTTCGTCCGCCGACTGCCTCCCTTCGTGGCCGCGCCTACCGCGACATCCGTCTTCGCGACTGAGCCCGAAGATGTGGGGGACTCCAGTTCGAGCAGACGCCGCAAGACCGAGTTCGGCGTGTCGACGAAAGGCTCGGCCTCCTGCTTCAAGTACTCGAACACATCGTCATCGATTTCGATCGACTGCGGCATGGCGACCTCCAGAGCTTGCAACGCCTGTCGCCGACATTACAACTGGCACAATCTAATTTGCAACCACTTCTTACAATAAGTTGCAATGACCAGCAGGTGTGCGCTTCACCGGTTCGCCGCGGCAACCGCTCGACTCCGGGTCGTTCACCGAACGGAGGCATCCAACACGGAGGCAACGTCTCAGATACGCCGGTGCGGGCGAGAACTGGGAGGACCGCAACTCGTCATCGCCCACGCGTTGCGCCGGGCCGCCGACGTGACTTTCGTCGGCGACTGTCAGCTGCGGCGCAGGTTCGCCAGCACCTATCCGCTCGAGCCGTCGTCACTATTCGGCGGCGAGCTGCCGATCCTGCTCGCATCGGACCATCGTCCCCGGGCGATCGCACGACTCGTGACGACCCGTCACACCGTGTCAACGCTTGTCCGGTAGAAGATCCGGTAGAAGATCGGAGGAAACGCAGAAGGCCCCACTCCGAGAAGTGGGGCCTGACCTGCGGTTTCGATGGTGGCGGGGGCAGGATTTGAACCTGCGACCTTCGGGTTATGAGCGATCCGAACCCCGTCCAGCTCGTATCGCCGAGTGTCGCTCAGTAGCCCTGAGCAGGGAGTTCTCGTGACGGCCCGTCCAGCCAGTCCACCGAGAACCCGGCCGTACGGCGACGTTCGTTGGACATCTCGTTAGACATCGCCCATGGTCGCGGCGTCCAGGACCCGCCGAGCTGCTGCAAGCGATTCCTCGATCATCGAGCGATCGGAATCGGGCAGGTCCGCCGGGTACCGACCTTCGATCGTCCACGGGTTCAGCGCCGCGAGGTCGCTCCCGTCGAAGCGTGCCTGTTCCGACTCGGGGAGCAGGCGATGCAAACCGATCAGGTCGTGGATGCGGGGCACCTCGACATCGAGCCGGATCAGTTCGGCCTTCAGCGCCTTCTCGGCTGCGAGGTGCGCGTGGAAGCCGGCCACCCGATCCGGGAGTTCCTCGTGGGCGGCGACGACCTCCGCTGCTCGAAGCTCCTCGACCGCCTCCCGCAACCACCGCGTCGCGACGTCGGCGTCAGGCTGCGGATCGGTCATAGACGACGCGCCCGTCCTTGGCCGGCCAGTAGTACGGCGAGCCATTCACGTCCTTGCCCGCCTCGAACTCGGACACCTCGGCGACCAGCACATCGATCGGAACCGGAGCTGCGATCACCGTTCGGATCCGACCCATGAGCCGCCGACGATCGGCAGCATCCAGATCATCGAAGAGCACGAGCAGATCGAGATCGCTGTCGACGCCAGCCTCGCCTCGGGCAACCGAGCCGAACACGATCACCCTGGCAGGGTCGAAGCCCTCGACGACATCGTCGAGGATCTCGGGGATCCACTCTCCCACGGGCCTACCGTTCCACAGCCCATCGACGTAGGTCGCCTGACGCACGCTCCCGAGTGTACGAGTGATCGAGGCCCGAACCTGGGAGAACCGGTTGTCATCCCTGAACCGCCCTGGGTTCGTTGGAGGCTCCTGACCTTGGAAACGAGGATGGAGTCATGCCTACATGTCCCGCATCAGGAAGATGGCTCAGATCGGTGGTCGGGAAAGTTGGGGCGGGCGGTCAGGTAGACGTCGGCGGGACGGGCCATGCCGAGCGCTTCGTGGGGTCGGGTGCGGTTGAAGATCTGCCGGTAGCGCTCGGCCTCTCGGGCGAGGTCGACGCCGTCGGCGATCTCGAGACGGTAGAGGTGCTCGTACTTCAGTGACCCGAAGGCGCGCTCGCGGACGCCGTTGGTGTGTGGTGATCGGCGCCGGGTCCGGATGTGTTCGAACTCGGGCCGGTGGTCGATGAACCGGGCGAAGTCGACGCTCTTGAACGCGGGGCCATTGTCGGTCACGAGCCGGATCTTGTGGATCTCGCCCGTGGCGGGGTCGGTGATGTCCTCGAGCAGCGGGTAGCCGAGCAGATCCTCTGCTTCTTCGATCGCGACGTGCACGGCAGCGATCGCGTCGTGGCGGTTCTCGGTCGGCGACACCCGCCAGCCGAACTCGTACTTGGCGAAGTAGTCCGCGCAGCCTGCGAGCCGCCACGTCGACTCCGCCGCGGTCTCGTAGTGGGAGAAGTCGAGCTGCCACACCTGGTTCCGTGCCGTGGGCGCATCGACGAACGCGGCCCTGCGGGCCTTCGCGAGCTCGCGACGCTCACGCTGGTAGTCGACGGGCTGGAGCAGATTCCGGCGGCGCATGGCCCGCTCCACCGACGCGACTGATGCCGCCAGATCGGGGTAGTCCAGAGCGTGCATCGCCGCGATCTTGCGATGACCCCACGCCGGCCAGGATTCGGCGAGCTTCGCCACAGTCGGCTCGATCGCGTCGACCACCGGCGCCGGCCACGGGCCCTTGATCGGCTCGCCGGCCAGGAGCCGAGCTCGGTGGCGGGTGTAGGTGCGCCGTGGCATGCCGATCAGTTCGCTGAACCTCGTGATGGGCATGCCCGCTTCGATGCGGATCATCTCGAGGTCCTCGAAGGGGGGAGGCCCTCGGCCGCTCGCTTCCACACCCGCAGCTCGACCGTGGTCTCGCCGAGCGCGGCCTTCACCTCCTCGAGCTCATCGAGCAGCTGACGTTCCCGGGTCGATGGGCCGGCCTTGCCGCCAGCGGCGACACCGGCCCGACCGGCTTCGAGGAACAGGCGCTTCCAGTTCGACACGGACTGCTCGGACACCTTGGCCTTGCGAGCAGCCTCAGCCACGGACAACTCACCAGCAAGGATCGCAAGGACCAGCCGGGACTTCTCCTCCGGCGGCACAGCAGGTGGACGGGGCATCGGGGACCTCCAGGGTCAGATCAAGTTATGACCTGAGCCGGATTTCCTGATGCGGGACATACACAAGGACCGTCGGGACTGCCGCGCGTGGAGGTGACAGTTGGGTTCAGGCGGCGGTTGCCGTCTGAGGGGTCATGATCATCTCGTATTCGATGGGGGTCAATCGGCCGAGGCGGGTCTGGCGGCGTCGGCGGTGGTAGGTGCGTTCGATCCAGGTCACGATCTCGATCCGGAGGTCGGCGCGGGTGGCCCAGGGTTGGCGGTCGAGAACGTTGCGTTGCAGCAGCGCGAAGAACGATTCCATGGCGGCGTTGTCGCCGGCGGAGCCGACCTGGCCCATCGAGCCGACCATCTGATGGCGGGCCAAGACTCGGTGAACTTTCCGAGCGCGAAATTGCGACCCTCGGTCCGAATGCAGGATGCAGCCGGCGACGTCACCGCCTCGCCGGGCGACGGCCATCTCGATCGCGGCGACCACCAGCCGGGCCTTCATGCGCTCGTCGATGGCCCACCCCACGATCCGGTTCGAGTACACGTCCTTGATCGCGCAGAGGTAGAGCTTGCCCTCGACGGTGCGGTGCTCGGTCAGGTCGGTGAGCCACAACTGGTTCGGCGCATCGGCGGTGAAGACCCGACGGACCAGGTCGTCATGCGACGCCGTGCCGGGCTTGGCGCCCTTGCGTCGCTTGGGCTTCCCGAACCGGGACCACCACTGGTGATCCCGGCAGATCCGCCACACCACCCGGTCCGACACGACATGGCCGACGAGACGGACCTCGTCGGCCAGGAACCGATACCCGAACTCCGGGTCGTCGAGGTGGGCGTCGTGGATAGCGTTCGCCAGCCACGCCTCGTCGAGTTGGCCGTCGGTGAACGGCGATCGGAGCCACCGGTAGTAGGGCTGGCGGGCGAGACCGAGTACCCGACACGACACCACGACCGGAATCCCGTCGACGGCGAGCTCACGCACGAGCGGGTACATCAGCCTTTTGGGAGGTTCGCCTGCCCCAGATACGCGGTCGCTCGCCGCAGTACCTCGACCTCTTGCTCGAGCAGCCGGATCCGCTTCTTGGCCTCACGCAGCTCGGCCATCTCTGTTCGCGCTTCTGGTTCCTTGCCGCCACGACGGGCGTCGGACAGCCAGTTGCCGAGGCAGGACTCGGTGATCCCGAAGTCCTTCGCGATGTCGGCGATCCGAACACCGTCCTCACGATTCAGAGCGACCCGGACGACCTCGTCACGGAACTCCTTGGGATACGGCTTGGGCATGGTGCACATCCTCTCGCTGCAGCACCTCACGGCACCACAGATCAGATGTCACCTCACCGCGCGGCAGTCCCTACCGAGCTCGCCGAGGTCTGGGCATCGTTGTGCGAGACCAAACCTTTCAGCTCGGAGACCGTCCCGATCGATGACATGGTCGGCCATCTGGACGTACTGATCGCGTGGCCCTCCGCCCTCCGGCAGCGATCCAATGCGGCAGCCGCAGAGTTCGCACGAAGTATCAAGGCTGCACTCGATTCGGCGCTTCTCGCCGTCGCCGAGACCGTGACAGGAGCCATCGAGCCACCAGACACCGACGCCTACGTCATGCCGCTGTGCACGGAAGAGGCAGAGTTCCTCGAACTCCTCGAGGCCGGACGCCTCGTCGGGCTGCGACCTGACCAGTTCCGCGAGGTATGGCTACTCCAGCCCTTCAAGCTCGCATCGAGGGGCACGGGACGACGTCTGGTCGAAGTACACGAGACCGTCCCGGTCAGCGCCGCCGTCGAGCTCACCCGCGAACAGCGCCGTGTAGATGTCGCGGTCGCGGATCCCAAAGGCGCTCGGCCGCCTCCGGCCACCGGATCCACTCCTCGTCCGCCGCGTGGCCATGGGTTCCAGGCCTACGCCTCCGGGTCGTCCTCGAGAAGGTTCACGAGCGCGGGCGAGGGTTTGGCCGTGATCATCTCGGCCGCTGGGCTCCTTGGACGAAGGGTTCCGGACGCTCCGGGCGAGGTGTCCAGCACTTTCACGGGACGCGCGATCTCTGACAGTTCGACCGTCGTTCAGACACTCCCGCCAGCTCCAAGCGAGCCGCGATCCGGCGATAGGTATCGGGGGCGCACCGATTCTGGTGTCCTCGTCGGGTGGCACTGCTGCTCGCTACTTCTGGCAGGGGTCATCCTCGACTCTGCGGGCTCGGCACAGCTCGACCTCGAGCAGCCGGGCCCGTCGTCGTACGTCTCCTCGAGGTCAGGACGCGCTGAGGTCGATCACGAGCTCGGGGAGCCGGGCCCAGTCCTGCTTGCTGACGCAGGCGCGGACGCCGAGGGCCTCGGCTTCCTGTTCCATCGCCTCGGTGACGAAGGCACTGAAGAGCACGATATGTTGACGCGGCTCCTGCTCGAGCATCGCCGCCGCGACCTCCAACCCGTTCATCCCGGGCATCCGGTTGTCCAGGATCACGACATCTGGCACGTCGGGAGGGTCCAGGGTGGCAAAGACAGCCATGGCCTCGAGGCCGTCGCCAGCCTCGCCAACGACCTCCACGCCCCTCCCGGCCGTCTGCAGGATCGTCCGGACCAAGCTGCGCATGTCGACCTCGTCGTCGACGATCAGGACCGTCGACCGTGCCTTCACCATCATCATCTTGCGGTGTTCCTCCGCACGTCGAGCGGCCTGTGAATCTGCACAAAGCAGGGCTCCGAGCGATCCCGTCCACCAGGACGCGCGTAGCCGTCGAGACGATGCCACGGAACGGCTTCGCCCCACATGACCCATTCGAACCAGACGCTCGCCCAGCGGCGTAGGACGCCATGATGGCCCACCCTGGAGGGAGACTGAGGCCCGGTGCGACGTCAGTCTCGATCAGACGGTGCGTGAGAGACGCCCAGACCTCGTGCCCGGCGCTCGTATGCCGCTCTGGCCCGGTGATCGACGTCGCCGAGGAAGATCTGGTCACCACCCATCGCGCTGTTCAAGCGTTCGGTCCAGGCCTGCGGCAGCTTCCGGAAGAACCGCACCATGTTGCCCGTGGCTCGCGGGACGTAGACGCGAGGCACCGGTCGTTCCAGGGTGGCGACGATCGCCTCTGCGACCTGCACCGGCTCTGCCTTCTTGAAGCCCCGGGGACCGTTCGTACCGGCTGCGAGCTCGGTGTTGACGAAGTAGGGCAGGATCATCGAGACATCGATGCCGAGCGCCTGCACCTCGAGCCTCACGGCGTCGGTGAACCCGACGACGGCGAACTTGGATGCGTTGTAGGTCGCCAAGCCGGGCACGCTGGCTACACCGGCCATCGATGCAATGTTGATGATGTGGCCCGACCCGCGCTCGCTCATCGCTCGGATGGCGAGCTTGGTGCCCGTGATCACCCCGTGCACGTTGATGTCGATCACCCGCCTGGCGGTCGGGTCGTCCTCGTCCAACAGTGGCCCGACAGGCATGATGCCAGCGTTGTTGATGAGCACGTCGAGCGGCCCTACCGTCGACTCGCTCTGACGGAGGAAGTCGGCGAAGGACGCCGGATCGGTCACGTCGAGCGGAAGGAAGGCCTCCAGGCCGAGCCGGTGGGCCGTCGCCTTGCCAGCGGCCTCGTCCACATCGCCGATGACCACGCGGGCCCGAGCGGTGCGTAGGGCCTGCGCGGTCGCCTCGCCGATGCCCCGCGCCCCACCGGTGATCGCAATGACACGGCCATCCAGCGGACGGTGCTCTGTTCGACCCATGCGTCCTCCTCACCAGGTTGAGACACATAATACGTCACATGTTGTACGTTTCGGCAAGAGGCGAATCCTGTATCTCGCTTTGCGATCCGGCACAGTGTGGTGATGGACACCGAGGAGGGCCCGCCCAGTGCTGACGACCACGCAGACCTGCCCGCGCGCATCGAGGCGGCGGCGGCCCTGAACCGCCTGAGCCATGCCCTCGTCGGGCATCGGGCAGGGACGGACGTCTTGCATCGCATCGCGATCGCCGCCGACGACCTCGCCGCCCGTATCGAACAGGAGCCGGAGCGGGAGCGGGGCAGCGAGGTCGGTAGCAGCTCTCGCTTCGTCGATGCCGCGCTCGGGCGCCGCCCGCTCGGCGATGTCATCGACGACGGTGCGTTCTTGGACATCTTCCACGACTCACCAGTCTCAGGATCTGCCAACCCCCTGAGCATCGGTCTGCGGATCCGCCAGGACCGCGACCAGGCGGTCGGGGTGGTGACGCTCGACCGGGGATGGGAGGGCGCGCCGGGCCGCAGCCACGGCGGGATCGTGGCGTCGTGCGTGGACGAGACCTACGGCGGGCTGTTGCCCGTGATCGGCGAGATGGCGTTCACCGGCGAACTGTCCCTCCGTTATGAGGCGGCGTGTCCGATGGGCGTTCCCCTGGAGTTCCGGGCCTGGCTCGACAGGCGAGACGGACGGAAGCTCCACTTGCGTTGCACCGGCACAGCGCAGGGCGAGGTGTTCGTCCGCTCCTCCGCGCTCTTCATCGCCGTCGATCTGGAGCGGTTCCGCCCGCAGTGAGGCGCGAGCAGCTCAGGCGGTGGTGTCCGCCGCCTCTTCGGCGAAGCGGATCAGGACGTCGACATATTCGTTCACCATGTCGAGCACAACCTGGCCAGCCTTCTTCGAGACGTTCATCTGCCCCACGACCTGTCCGACGAAGTAGGTGGCGAGCTCCTGCGCTCCAGACCCGGGCGTGTTGGCCGCTCGATTGATCCGGGCCTGCGCCTCGGACACGAGCAGCGGCTGCAGGGGCATGCCGAGCGGTCCCGGGCCATCGGCGCGCTCCCACTCCTCGGTCCACTTGGTCTTCAGCATCCGGGCAGGTTTGCCGGTGATGGAGCGCGAGCGCACGGTGTCCTTCGACCGCGCAGCCAGGTACTTCTCCTTGATGACCGGTTGGGTCTCGGCCTCTTCGGTGGTGAGCCACACCGACCCGCACCAGACCCCCTGGGCTCCCAGGGCCATGGCCGCCGCGACCTGGCGCCCGTTGC
>JBHIXO010000002.1:0-79992 GCA_041984725.1 Acidimicrobiales bacterium
CCGGAGCGAGGTCGCTCCGATCCCCGGCCATCGCGCTCCGACCGGAGCGCGATGGCACCACCGGTGTGATCGCGCTCCTCGGGGTCGGTCTCGGCCGTTCGCGCGTGTCCGTCACGATGCGGATCGAGCGTCCGCTGTCCACCTGCGCTCGATCGGCACCTCACAGGGCTACGACGTGATGGTCTCAGCGACACGCTTGAGGTTTGCGAGCGTTTCCGGGATGCCTCGACGAGCCGTCTCCAACATGCCGTCGAGGAAACCGGGGAGGTCTGAAGTCAGCTGTCGGCCAACACTCTCATAGGCGGGGAGGACCTTCCATGACTCCGTCACCAACGTTCCGCCCTCGCTGGACGAGAAGAGGTAGCTCCACTCCACGATGTCCGTCGCCCCATCGAATCCTCTGTTGAAGAACGTGAACTCGTAGCCGCGATCGGCGACCGCCACCCGACAGACCGTTTCCCACTCGAGCTCTCCCGCCTTGTTCGACCCGACGAACGACGTGTGATCGTCATCGGTCCATCGAGCACCGGTGCACGATGGACTCCATTCGCCCATTCGCGTCACGTCAGCGACCAGGTCGTACACGCTGTCCGGAGACGCAGCGATGTGCACGGAGAACTCGAGCTGGTACCGGGAGAAATCCATCGGCCGGAACGTAGTGGCGGTTCCCCCAACCGTGTTCGGGGCGACACGGCGCGCTCGACCTACGGCGGAATCTGGGCGCACTCCGCACGCCAGATGACGCTCGGATCGGGGACGATGTTCCCGCATGATTCGACGCCCTCGCCATCACCGGCAGTACGTCAGTTCGCCGGCCGGACCAGGAGGCGCAGGAACTGAGCGACGAGATCGGGCGTCGGAGGGGCGTCGCGGTCGAGCTCTGTTTGTGCGATCACGCCGAGCCCGAGGGCCGTGAACACCCCGGCGAGGGCGCGAACGTCGGTGTCGTCCGGGATGAGCCCGGCATTCTGTTGGAGGGTCATCGAGACGACGGCGACGTCTCGGAAGTCGCTGAGCCAGCGGGTGAATGCGTCCCGGACTCCGGGTAGCTCGTGATCCGACATGAGGGCTCGCAGGATCGCCCGTAGGTCGTCGCCGTCTTGGGCGAAGCGAGCGAGCGTCGTTGCGACCGCGGCGGCCACGGCGGCGTCACGATCGGGGTCGTCGGGCGCCGATGTCACTGCGGCGGAGAGCGGTTCCGTCCATGCCTGGAGTTGGTCGATGAGCGCTTCGCCGAGCAGCGCGTCCTTGGAACCGAAGTGATACGTGATCGCCTGCAGGTTCACTTCCGCCTGATCGGTGATCCGACGCGAGGTCGCTGCGCCGAGTCCCTCGTCGCGGACGACCTTCCACGCCGCTCGCAACAGGCGATCTCTGGTAGCTCCTGGATTCATACGTGTGTATGATACGACGTCGTGTTGGGACGAGTGGTCAAGGGCACGGCATTCGGGGGCGGTCTCGTCGCGGCAGCCGCGGTTGCAGGGAGCCCGCCGTTGCGTCGCCTCGTCCGGCGTTGGGTCAGCATCGCGATGGTCTCGGCCCGAACCGCTGGGCGATCCACGCTGCACCGGTTGCGTCGGCGCGTGCTGCCGCCGGAGCGCCATGCCGATCTCGATGCGGCGGTCGCCTTGCGTAACGCCCAGGACGTGGCCGAGACACTCGGTGACATGAAGGGAGCGTTCATGAAGGTCGGTCAGCTGTTCAGCGTGATCGGTGATTCGTTGCCCGAGGAAGCCCGGGCGGCGCTGGCGCAGCTCCAGGACAACGCTTCGCCGATGGCGCCCGAACTCGCTGCCGGGGTCGTCCGCGCAGAGCTCGGAGCCGATCCCGAGAAGGTGTTCGCCGTGTGGGATCCGGTGCCGGTCGCGGCGGCATCCATCGGTCAAGTCCACCGCGCCCGGCTGGGCGACGGGACGGCCGTCGCGGTGAAGGTCCAGTACCCCGATGTGGCCGAGCTCATCGAAGCGGATCTCACCCAATTGGACCTCGGTCGGATGCTCATGCCGGCGATGTGGCCCAACCTCGACGCTGCCGCCGTCACCTCCGAACTGCGAGACCGTCTGACCGAGGAACTCGACTACCGCATCGAGGCCGACCACCAACGCGACTTCGCGCGCTGGTACGACGACCACCCCTTCATCCACGTCCCGAACGTGGTCGACGAGTTCAGCTCCCGTCGGGTCCTGACCACCACGTTCGCGACCGGTGAGCGATTCGCAGCATGGGAGCATCGCTCGCAAGCCGAGCGGGATCGTGCTGGCGAGGCGATCTTCCGGTTCGTGTTCCGGAGCCTGCACGACCACTTGGCCTTCAACGGCGACCCGCATCCTGGCAACTACCTGTTCGACCCTGCCGGCCCGGTCGCGTTCCTCGACTTCGGCATGGTCAAGCGCCTCACACCAGACATGAGCGACGGGTTCACGCGACTGATCGCTGCCTCTGCGCTCGAGCCGGATCCGGTCGAGCTACGGAGGGTCAGCGAGGACCTCGGCTTCTTCGCCAAGGGCAACCCGCTCAGCGACGACACGATCACCAACTTCTCCGCGGCTCTCTGGAGCCACCTCGCACCCGACGAACCGACGACGATCACGCCTGAGCGGGCGACAGCCACGGTCAAGACCTACTTCATCAAAGGACCGGAGTTCCGCGACGTCGACCGCTGGGGTGGCCTGCCGAAGGACGCCATCATCCTCCAGCGCATCACCGTCGGACTCCTCGCGGTGCTTGGCCGCCTTCGCGCGACTGCGAACTGGCATCGCATCGCAGGCGAGCTCCTCCTAGGCGATGCGCCGAGCACCCCGATGGGAGAACAGGAGGCTGTGTGGTTGACCGCGTCTCGACCCGCGTGATCCGCCGAGCACCAACGTGCCCAGCGTGGCGTTGGTCGACGCACCCGAGCGACTGCGCAAGGGTGCTGGGCGATGCCCCCAACCGGTCGTCTGGCGCGGTTGGGCGTCGCGCTCGACCATGAGGGCAGGACGTGATCGCTCGGGCGCACGCCCTGGGGTCCGAAATCGGCTGCCGTGGGCTCCCGAGAAGAGCGAAGCGAAGTCGTTCCACGAGCACCTCGTGCCCGAGTTCGAGGCCTCGTCGACCGACCCGCTGCACGTGTTCCTGCTCATGAAGGACATCCGGGGCATGCTCTCGTGAGCTCCCCCCGTCCATCTGGGCTTGGCGAGCGTGTGATCGTGATTCGAGGCAATTCAGGTTTGTCTCGTTCGTGGTGCGATGGGTGCGTGGAGATTCCATTCCGGGAGCGAGCGCGCGAGCTGCCTGGATCCGGTCACGGTGAAGTCCCCTTCACGGCTGGCCTGTGACCACGAGATGGTGCCGCGGTGCCAGTCGACGAAAGCGATGGAACTGGCCTCGACGTGGAGATCGGGGTCGTCGCCAGGGTCGCTGTAGCAGACCTCGGCGTCGCCGTTCTCGACCAGCAGCCAGTAGTAGCGGTTGTTCGGTGGTTCGTCGGGGAAGACGAACGCGACGACAACGCGGTGTCGGGGGAGCTTCGACCGATCGAGTTGGGCCTGGCACCACGCCCACAGCGCGAACCCTGGGTCGGCGTGGTCGATGGTCACTTCGACCCACCGTTCCCCCCAGGAGCCGAGCGCCTCGATCACCTCCGCGAGATCCTGGCCGGCCGCGGTGAGTTCGTAGATGCTGCCGCGTCCATCGGGCTTGGGTCGGGACTGGATCACACCGGTGCGTTCGAGTTCGGCGAGTCGCTTGGTGAGCATCGACCGCGACATGGCCGGGACGCCACGGGCGAGATCGTTGAATGTGTGTGCGCCGAGCATCACGTTCCGCACGAGAAGCGGGGTCCATCGTTCGGCGAGGATCTCGGATGCTCGAGCGATCGGGCAGTACTGGCGGTAGGAGCCCACGATCTCAGCTTGGCAGGGTGCGATCGTTCGGTGCAGTTCGAAATCAGAACTTCACCAGCAGCCGATGCTGACGGATGGTGCAGGTATGACCGAGAACCCAGACACCAAGACCGATGCGGACCGAGGCCAGGTGAACGTCGAGGCAGCCGGAATCTACGAGGCGTTCTTCGTTCCCGCCCTGTTCGAACAGTTCAGCGACCCCGTCCTCGACCACGCCGGGGTCGGCACCGGCGACCGAGTGCTCGACGTCGGATGCGGTACCGGGATCCTGGCTCGGACCGCACGGTGCCGCGTTGGCCCGACAGACCTCGTGGCCGGCGTCGACCCCAACGACGGAATGTTGGCTGTGGCGCGTCGAGCGGATAGCTCCATCGACTGGCGTCAGGGAGTGGCCGAGCGTCTCCCGTTCGACGACGCGACCTTCACCCGGACGGTCAGCCAGTTCGCTGCCATGTTCCTCGACGATCGTGCCCGAGCGATGGAGGAGATGGTCCGGGTGACCGCGGGTGGAGGGTCCGTCACGACCGCCACGTGGTCACGTCTCGACCGCACGCCTGGTTATGAGGCCATGGTGTCGCTCATCGCCGACGAACTCGGGGACACCGCGGCCGACGCACTGCGCACGCCCTTCATCCTCGGGGAACCCGAACAGGTCCGAGAGCTCTTCTCGCCACTGAGGGACAGTGTCGTGATCAGCGAGGTCGAAGGCACCGCCCGCTTCACCTCGATCGCAGACTGGGTCCACACCGACGTGCGCGGCTGGACCCTTGCCGATCTCGTCGACGACGAAGCCGAGGCCTCACTGATCCGCCGTGCCGAACACGAACTCGTCCGCTTCGTCGCATCCGACGGCACCGTCGCCTTTCCAGCACCAGCAATCGTGGCCACCGGCATCATCGACCACTGAGCGATCACCGCCGAGAGACGGTGCAGCGCGGACCACCAGGGACCGAGGAATGTCCCCAAACGCGCGCATCGGACCGGCATCGAGAATCGTCCCGAAACACCGGATTGGGGGCGCTGTCGGGAGTCAGGGACTGTCTCCGAGCCCGGCGTTCCTGTCGTAGACCCTGCGTACGGTTGCCCGATGACCTCCCGCAAGCCGAGTGGATCGAGGAACTGCCCTAGCTGTGCGCGCGAGTTCTCGCCGTCGAGCCGGCACCTCCGGTGCCCTTCCTGTCGGCTGCAGGAATCGCTCGATCGATGCGAGTGCGGATCGCTGAAGCAGCCGACGTCGGCGACGTGCCGGAACTGTCAGCCCACCGGCGGAGAGGCCAACGGGAACTGGAAGGGCGGAAAGACGTACCACAAGGCGGGATACGTGATGCGCCGCGTGCCTGGCCACCCAAGAGCGCGTTCGCGGAGTCCGTACGTGTTCGAGCACGTCCTCGTGATGGAGGCAGAGCTCGGTCGGTTCCTCCTGGCGGACGAGTCCGTGCACCACCTCAACGGCGTGAAGGACGACAACCGGCGCGAGAACCTGGAGCTCTGGGTTCGCCCGCAGCACAGCGGGATCCGGGCTTCGGATGCCGTGGCCTGGGCGAAGGAGATCCTTCGCCGCTACGAGGGGGCATCGGGCAGCTCCAACAACGCTCGAACCTGAGCTCGAGCGCTCTTGGAGCTGGGGGGAATCGAACCCCGGGGGAGCGAAGCGGCGCGAAAGGCCTGGTCAGGCGGGGTGCGACGCCGACGGACTCAGTCCGGTGGGAGTAACCGCGGGAGTAACGGCACCGTCCGTGTACCGGGGTGGTCGGCTCGGTGTCGTCGACGGACAGGGGCGGACGTTGGTGGACCTCCGTGGACGGGAGCTCCGTCGCGGCGGTCACCAGGCCGACGTCCGTCCTCGTTCGTGGACGTCCACCGGCGTGCCGAGGGCGAAGGCCGTTACGGCTCCGCCCAGGTGGCCGTACACTGGCCGGACAGGAGGTCGTCATGTCGACAACACGACTACGCAGCGAACGGCTCGAGGTTCGCACCACGAAGGACGAGCGATCGCTGATCGACCGAGCCGTCGCTGAGCAGGGCACTGACCTGACGGAGTTCGTGATCTCGAACCTGACAGTCGCGGCTCGGCGGGTGCTTGCGGATCGGACCGACTTCCGTCTCGATCCGGATGCTGCGGACGCGTGGGATGCTGTCAACCGGCGCCTGGGACGCGACCTCCCCGGTCTGCGTCGCCTGATGGACCGTCCGTCGCCGTTCACCGACAAGGAGTGAGCGTCGCCTATCGATCGCCGGTCCTGCTCGAACCCGACCACGACCTTGACGGTTTCGAGTGTCGTTCGGAGGAGCAGACAGAGTGGCTCCGCCGGCATGCTCGCCAGTCGAGTGGCTCGGGGACGACGCGTGTGTTGGTGGTCACGACGGTCGACTCGCTGGAGGTCGTCGCCTTCTACGCCTGGTGCATGGCCAGCGTGGCGCCGGCCGACGCACCGGCCCGGCTGCGGAAGGGTGCCGGGCGCTACCCCCAGCCCGTCGCCTTGCTCGCGCGGTTGGGCGTCGCGCTCGAGCACGAAGGTCACGGCCTCGGCGCCGGGCTCCTGCAGGACGTGATCGCTCGGACGCATGCGTTGGGGTCCGAGATCGGCTGTCGAGAACTACTCGTGCACGCTGAGACGAGTGAAGCGAAGTCGTTCTACGAGCACCTCGTGCCCGAGTTCGAGCCGTCGCCCACCGACCTGCTGCACCTCTTCCTGCTCATGAAGGACATCCGGCGCACGCTCTCGTGAACTCCCCGGGGTCGAGGCCGTCCGTCGATAGGGGGCGGTGATGGCGTGCCAGCCGGCGTGGGCGACGGCGTGGGCGGTGTCGTCCCAGGCGCGTCGGCTCTGCCCGGCGCCGTGGAGGCACAGCACCGGTGGATGGGTGGGGTTGCCCCAGCGGTCGGCGGCGAGGTGCAGGCCGCCGCTGGTGGTCAGTCGTATGGGCTCGGGGGTGGTGTGGTTCGTGGTCATGGTGTGGTGGCGAGCTCGAAGTGGAGGTCGATTCGGAAGTTGATGCTGCTGAAGGTGTTGTTCATCTTCTGGTCGGTGATGACGGGGAGACCGAGGTCTGGGACCCAGCAGGAGGTGGCGTGTTGTTCTCCTCGGATGTCGCCGGTGGGACGAGCTTGGAGAACGATCGGGCGATCACGGTTGCTGGTCACCTTCGGAGCAGGAAGAGGGGTCGCTGGGGGCGAGGCCGAGGATCTCGTCCAGGGCGGCGGCGGGCTCTTCGCCGGGGAAGGTCTCGGCCGGCGTTGGTCGGGGACACGTGGGCTCGGGTGAGAGCAGGAGCTCCAGGTCGGCTCGGAGCTCGGCGACTTCCGCCGCCCTGCGCTCGGCAGCCGGTGTGGTCGCCGATGGCCGAGCGTCGTCCGCGCCTTCCAGGTCGCATCCGGTGAAGAGCAACGCGCTCGACACCATGGCCCCACCATCGCCGACCTCACGTTGGGCCTCGGCTCGACGCCAGGTCGATGACGTGGCCAGGCGTCGACAAGCCGCGAACCGAGACGTGGTGTCGGTGGGCCAGGTCGAGGCGGTGCAGCAGTTCGTCACCGAGCAGCACGAGCGGCTCGCACCGCATGCCGGCCCCGAGCACTGCACGACCGAGACCGTGTACGGCGAGCCCGAACGCCACCGCATCCCAGCGGGCCTCCAACGAACGCGCGACCGCCCCCGCCGTCCGTAACAGCCTCGGCGGGCGAAGGTGGCACAGCTCCGCCACCGCGTCAGCCATGCGCACCGGATCACGGTCGGCCAACGCCACCACGATCTGGCGCAGCATGCTGCGCTGATCGTTCTCGAGGCGGGCGGCGACGACGACGTCTTCGCACACGAGACGTCTGGTTCGGCCGACTCGTACCTCTCCGGTACCGACCAAGACTCCGGCGTCGAAGACGCCGGACAGAAGGCTGGTCACATAGTCATCGACCTCGACGTCACCGGCATGGCTCTGGCGGGAAGCCCAAGGCAGATGGTCGATCCACACATCGCCGCCATCGACACCGACCACGTCGGGCACGTCGACGCCGCCGACGAGCGCAGAACCGATCCGGTGCCCCGCAGCAAGCACGGGCGCGGCCTCCACGGTGGTGCGACGCACGAAGCACGGGAATCCCGCCGAGTCCGACGCGACGCACAGAACGCTCGACCGGCCCGAGGCGACCGGGCGAACATCGACAACCCCCGGCGCAGGCCTGGCAACCGATCGGGGATCACAGGTCCATGCCAGCCGGTCGATGGTCGGTGCCCGAACGACACCCTCGACCACGCCGATACGACAACGCCCGAGCCGCTGCGCCTCGATCTCCTCGAACCGGTCGAACCGGACAGCACTCGACACCATCGCCCCGAGACAGTAACTTCAGTTTCGACACAGTGTCCAACATGACGTCGAACAGCACGTCGAAGCACAGCGCCGAAGACGCTCCCGAGTCGAAGCGAACGAGATCGAGCCAACACACCGTGCCCTCAACCACCACCCGACAGATCCCGCAGCCCGCGACACTGGTCGGCATGCGCGAGATCCCCGCCGAGATGGCCGCCAACCTGCGGACCGCCGCCGACCGGCTCCTCGAGTCCTTCGACGACGTGCAGATGTATGACATCGCCGAGGCCGCCGGCGTGGCTCGCTCGTCGCTCTACTACTACTTCGCCAACAAGGACGACATCCTGGCGTTCCTGCTGCGGTCGATGCTCGAGGAGCTGACCACGGCCACCGTCGAGGCCGCGTCCGGGCCCGGTACGCCCTCGGAACGGTTGTCCGCGGTGATCCGCGCCCAGCTCGAGCACCTCGACCGCCACCCGGCAGCGAGCCAGCAGCTCATCGCCAACCTCGGGCGCGCCGGCAAACTCCCCGACATCGCCACCCAGGTCCACCAAGGCTTCGAAGTGCCCGTGCGCCACCTCCTCGCCGAAGGCGCCGCCGACGGGACCCTGCGAGCCGTGGCGCACGAAGACCTCGGCGCGACTGCGCTGTTCGGCGCTGTGCTGGTCATCGGGCTGCGGGCACTCGTCGTCGACGGCCATATCGACGTCGACCGGGTCATGGCCCTGATCGGTCCGATGTTCTGGCACGGCATCACCCCACCCGAGACCGAATGACCACGGCGGCCGACGCTCGACCCGACCTCCCACGCTGGAGCAGCCTCGCGATCGCGGCCCTGATCGGCGTCGCCGTCGGACTCGCGACGGGGTGGATCGTCCTCGGCCTGACCCGCCCCAGCGACGACGAGCTGCAGCGAGCCGCGCTCGAGGAGATCGGCCTGCCCGCCGACCTCGAAGACGCTCCCCTCATCAGCTCGGTGCTCGACACCTACACCGACCGGATCGAGGAGCGAATCGTCGCCGAGTCGCGCTCGAGCGCCGGGCTCGCGCTCGCCGTCGGCGTGATCGTCGCTGTCACGACGACCGCCGCTGCCCATGTGAGCGCAGCTCGCACCAGCCCAACGGACCCTCACCAACCCGACGATGACATGGAGGTGGCGCATGGCCGCCGTCACTGATACCGACGCCGACAACGTCCTGATCCGGCTCCTGCTCACCCCCGAAGGCCGAGCCGACCCCTACGCCCACTACCGCCAGCTACGAGAGGCAGCACCCGTGCTGCGCAGCAGCTTCGGGCCCATCGTCCTGTCCCGCTACGGAGACTGCATGACGGCGCTGCGGGACCCGCGTCTCGGGCGCGGCATGGCCCTGCGGGGACGAGCCGGGATGCCGGGCATCGGCTTCGCGGGCTTCGACATCGACCCCGAGCTTCGACGCCAGTTCTTCGACCGGGCCGGCAACAACATGCTCTTCGCCGACCCACCCGACCACACGCGACTCCGCCGCCTCGTCAGCCGAGCCTTCACCCCCAAACGCGTCGAGTCCCTCCGCCCCGCGGTGCGGGCCATGGTCGACCAGCACATCGACACCATGCTCGATGCCGGCGACGTCGACGTGATGGAGGTCCTTGCGTTCCCGTTGCCCGTCGCCGTGATCGGCGAGCTCGTCGGCGTCCCCGCCCAGGACCGCCCCGCGTTCCAACCGCTCATCCGCGCCGCAGTCGTCGCCCTCGACCCCAGCGCGGGCCGGGACTCGATGACCGCTGCGGCCGCGGCGATGGACCAGGCCCGCTCCTACTTCGCCGATCTGGTCGACGAACGCCGCCGCACACCACAGGACGACCTGCTCTCCGGGCTGATCGCCAGCCGCGACGCCGGCGACGCCCTCACCGACGACGAGGTCATCGCCACCGCCGTCCTGCTGTTCTCCGCCGGCTTCGAGGCCACCACCAACCTCATCGGCAACGGCCTCCTCGCCCTGCTCCAGCACCCCGACCAGCTCGAACGCTGGCGGAACGACCCGGACCTCGCCCACACCGCCGTCGAAGAGCTGCTCCGCTGGGACAGCCCCGTGCAGCTCAACATGCGCACCGCCCTCGAACCTGCCGACATCGCAGGCGAACCCCTCGAACCCGGCGACTCGGTCGTCATCCTCCAAGGGGCCGCCAACCGCGACCCCGAACGGTTCGATCACGCCGAGCAGCTCGACCTCGGCCGCAGCGACAACAGCCCGCTCAGCTTCGGATGGGGCATCCACCACTGCCTCGGCGCCAGCCTCGCCCGAATGGAAGGCGAAGAGGTCTTCAGCACCCTCTTCGCCCGCTGCCGCACCATCGACCCCCGGTTCACCGAACCCGAATGGCGCACCACCCTCACCCTCCGGGGCCTCGCCACCCTGCCCGTCGAGGTCGCAGCATGACCCAAGCCACGATCACCTTCGACCCCTACGACGCCGACGTCCTCGACGACCCCTACCCCCACTACGCCCAGCTCCGAGATCATGCCCCGGTCCACTCTGTTCGGCACCCTGCATCGTGATTCGGCTCGACGGGGTCGGATGCCTTGTCGATGGTCGTTTCAGCGGGCGATGCAACGAGCCTGACTGAGGACTACGTTGCGCTTCTGAGTCTCGGCTTGGACCAAGGCGCCGTCTTCGGTCTTCCAGATCTTGGTGATGATCTCGTCCCCGGGCCAAACCTGATCGGCGAACCGACCCTGGAGAGTTCCGAACGCATCTACGTCTCCGCCGAAGACGCCCTCGAGCACAGCGCGTCCGACGAAGCCGAATGTGCAGAGCCCATGGTTGAACGGTGCGTCGAAGCCCGCCAGCTTTGCGAAGCCGGGATCGATGTGCAGCGGATTCCGGTCGCCGGAGAGGCGGTAGATCGCCGCCTGTTCGATTCGCGTCTCGTGCTCGATGACCACGTCCGGCGCCCGGTCTGGCGGAGCGTCCCGGCCCGCTGACGACGGGCCCCGCTCACCACCGAATCCGCCGGCTCCGCGTACGAACAGGGTCGCCGATGCCGTGAACATCGGCCCGTCGGCGTCGGAGGCGGTGCCCTCGAACCCGATCACGGCCGCCTTCTCCTTGTCCCAGATCTGGTTGATGCGGCCCTGGATCTCGACGTCGGCCCGTGGCGGGATCGTCCGGTGGCAGGTGATCGATTGTTCACCGTGGAGGATCATCGTGGGATCGACGTCGACTTCGCCGAAGAGGTGGCCCATCGCCGACAGTCCGGGAATGACCCCGTAGGTGGGGAGGACCTTGGGGCCGTTGCCCTCGTAGAGGAAGTCGAGATCCGCGGGTGGGCGTGCCCCCACGCCGAGCGCGTAGAGCATTACATCCTTGTCGGTCCAGCTGATCGAGGTCGGTGGGAGTTCGTGGCCCAGTAGATCGGGGGAAAGCGGTCGCGTCATGCGACGAAGTCTGTCTCGTTCCTGCGCATTTCTCAAGACGATCATGAATGGATGTCTCATTCCAGCCTCACCTTGGATGATCGCCTCGCGCGGCCGTGGTTGAAGCATGCTGCAGGGAATCCGCTGCAGGGAGGGTGCCTCAAGATGAGACAAAACTTTCGATGCGTCTAGGTAGGAGATGACTCGCATCGTGGCGAACGTCACTCTACAGTCGCACTCGTTGGGTCGAACTGGGGGAGATGCGCGTGACCGCCGTGACTGCTGTGCTGACAGGCAAGGCTCGTGGATTCGTCGACGAGCTCGGACGGATCTTCGGTCTCTGCTGGGCGGTCCTCATCCGCATCCCTCGCCGCCCGTGGCGGCCGCGTGCCGTTGCCGAACAGGTCTGGTTCGTCGCGTCGGTGACCTTGTTCCCGGCGATGCTGCTCACACTGAGTTTCGGGTTGGTGATCGGCTTGCAGGTGTACAACATCACCCGGCAGTTCGGGGCCGAGTCGGCACAGGGTGCGGCTATGGTGTTGGCGATCGTGCGCGAGGCGGGTCCCCTCGGGACGACCTTCATGCTCGCTGCAGCCGCGGGAACGGCGATCACCGCTGACATCGGGAGCCGCACCGTCCGCGACGAGATCGCGGCGATGCAGGTGATGTCGGTGGATCCGATCCATCGCCTCGTGGTGCCGCGGGTGCTCGGAGCCTCCATTGCCGCCGGGCTCATGACCGGGATCGTGATCATGGGTGGCCTCGCCGGCGGGTTCTTCTACTCCGTCCTCCTGAAGGGCTCGAACGCGGGAGCGTACATCGACGGCTTCTCCGTCCTCGCGCAGATGCCCGACCTCTACCTGGCGCTGGCGAAGGGCATGGTCTTCGGGGTCGTCGCTGCGATCATCGCAGCCTGGCGCGGCCTGTACGCCAAGGGCGGCGCTGGCGGAGTGGGCTACGCGGTGAACACGGGCGTGGTCATCACGATCCTGGCGCTGGTTGTCGTCAACATGATCATGACCTTCGGCTACCTCGCGATCGTCCCGGACGCGATCCAATGACGACGACGACGCCCACGCCGACGTCGAGTTCGCTGAAGGCCGCGACGCAGGCCGCGCTTGCCCCCGCAGCGCGGCCGTTCCGCGTGGCAGCGGACATCGGTCAGGTGAGTTTCAAGGCTCTGGTGAATGTCCCGGCGGCGTTCGCGCACCGGGCGTACATCGTGAAGCTCATCTCCGACGTCGCGGTCGGGTCGGGTGCGATGATCGTCGGCGCGGGCGCAGTGATCGTGGTCGTGTTCATGACCGCGGTGATCGGCGTGCAGGTCGGGCTCGAGGGATACGAGGGTCTCGAACTGATCGGGGCCGAGGACCTGATCGGGTTCCTCTCGGCCTTCGCCAACGTGCGCGAGATCACGCCACTCGCTGCCGGGATCATCTTCGCCGCGCAGATCGGTGCGAACTTCACGGCAGAACTCGGCGCGATGCGAATCTCCGACGAGGTCGACGCCATCGAGGCGATGGGCATCAGCTCGCTGCGCTACCTCGTCTCGACCCGGCTGGTGGCCTCGTTCGTCACCGTGCTCCCGCTCTACGTGATCGGGCTCTACATCCAGCTTCTGACGACCAAGCTCACGTCCACGGTCTTCTTCGGGGTCGCGCCCGGCGTCTACGACCAGTACTTCGGTCTGTACCTGCCGAAGATCGATGTCGTCTACAGCGTCATCAAGATCCTCGTGTTCATCGCGATCATCACGTTCACGCATTGCGCCTACGGGTTCCGGGTGTCGGGCGGGCCCGAGGACGTCGGTTTCGCCGTGGGTCGGGCGGTCCGCCTGTCGATCACCCTGATCTTCATCGTCAACTTCTTCCTCTCGCTCTCGTTCTGGGGGGCGGGCGACACCGTGAGGTTCTCCGGATGAACGCGTCGTTGCTACCCGTGCTGCACCGAGTGGCGATCGGGCTCCTCGTCGTCGGGGTGGTCGCCGCGCTGATCTCCCAGCCCGGCCCCGATCGCAAGCGGATCACGGCAGACTTCGACCGAGCCGGCCTCAGCGTCCGGGCCGGCGACGAGGTGCGCCTCCGCGGCGTGCCCATCGGCCGGATCAGCTCGATCGACGTGAGCCGCGACGACTTCACGGCGACCTATGTCCTCTCCGTCGACACCGCCGCCCCGATCGCCGCGGACTCCGGAGCGACCCTGGTTCCCAAGACGCTCTTCGGTGAGAAGTACGTCGCCCTCGACCCGGCCGCGCCGGGAGCGCCCGAAGCCGGCGACGGAACGCACATCCCGCTCGAGCGCACGCAGGCGCCGAGCGAGGTCCAAGAGGTACTCGATCGACTCGAACCCGTGCTGGCTTCGGTCGATCCGGTGGCATTCGCCGGGACGATCAGCTCCCTCGCCGAGGGTCTCGACGGCCACGGCGGCGACCTGGCGACCATCGTCGAGTCCTTGCCGCCAGCGCTCGAGGCGCTCATCCGCAACCAGGACGACCTCGGACGGATCTTCCGGTCGGTGCCGGGCGTCGCCGGCTCCGTCACCGACCGAGCCGACCAACTCCTTCAGGCGGCCGATGCGTTCGGCGAGCTGGCGCTGCTGGTCGACGAGAACGAACAGCCTCTGGCCGACTTCGTCACCGACACCGCCACGCTGTCGGCCCGAGCGGCGTCGATCCTCGACACCGAGGCCGACCGCATCGACCGGGTCCTGACCGACGGCTTGACGGTCCTCGACCTCGTCGACCGGAACCCCGGTGCGCTCGATGCGCTGCTCAGGGGCGCGCCACAGTTCGTCAACGGTCTCGCCGCCGCCACGTCGACGGGAGCGTTCCGGGCGCCGATCGCGAACTTCGCCGTGCTGAACCCCGGCAGCCTCCTCGATGCAGCCGGCGAGTTCGGCGAGGGGCAGGGCGGCGCCGGAATCGGACCCGACATCGTCATCGAGGGCTTCCCGCTCGATGGCGTCGACGTCGGCACCCAGGCCGGCTCCGATCCGCTGACGACGGCCGGCAATGCGATCGTCGGTCTGTTGAACGGACTCCTGGGAGGAGAGCGCTAATGGGACTCTGGATCCGGCTCTCCGTCCTGACCGCGCTCGGGCTGGCGTCGCTCGCCGCGCTGGCGATCGAGATCGGCCAGCTCGATGGTGCCGCGGGAGCGTTCGCGGACACCTACCACATCGCGGCCGAGTTCACCGATGCCACCGGACTCACGTCCGGGGACGAGGTCCGGCTCGCGGGCGTGCGTATCGGCAAGGTCGGCGGCGTCGAAGTCGAGCGGGGCGTCGCCGTCGTGTCGATGAACATCGACGAGCGCTACGCGGTTCCCGAGGGGAGCCGCCTCGAGCTGGCCTGGAAGAACCTGCTCGGCCAGCGCTTCGTCCGGGTCGTGCCGCCGGCCGGCGCGGTGCCCCGTGGACCCGGCCTCGCACCGGAGACCCGGCTCACCGCCGCCGACACCAGCGATGCGGCAGACCTGTCGCTCTTGTTGAACAACACCGAGCCCCTCTTCGCGCAGCTCGACGTCCCCCGGCTCAACAGCGTGATGAGCACGCTCGCTGCAGCGATGGCCGGACGGGAGGCGACCTACGCACAAGGGATCGCCGACGCGCAGGTGCTGCTCGCCGAGCTCGACACCCGTCGCGAGGCGATCGACCGCAGCCTGGTCAACCTCGACACCATCATCACGGGAATCGCCGAGCGTGACGAGGAGGTGTCCCGGTTCCTCGTGGCGTTCGGCTCCACGGCCGAGACGCTCGCCGCGAGCTCCGGCGACGCCGGCCTCGCCGTGACGCAGCTCGACAGGCTCGCCTCGGTCCTCGACGACGTGCTCACCGCATCGGTCGACGACCTCGACGTGGTCATCGACCAGTCGATCGACATCCTCGACACCGTGGTCGCAAACGCCGACTCATTGGAGGAAGGCATCCGCACCCTCCCGTGGGCCACGGCGGCGATCACGCGGGTGACCGCGCACGGTAACTGGTTCCAGGTGTACGCACGAGGGGTCGGCGTCGTAAACACGTTCCTGAACGAGCCGGTGATCGGTCCCGACCACAACGCCACTGGCGTGGACGACCAGACGGCACCCGAGCCGCTGCTCGGCGAACCGAGTGTCCCGACGCCACCGATCCCCGAGACCGGTCTCGGGCCGGCGATCGTCAACCCGTCTCCCGAGACCCGTTCCGGAGAATCGTCGCCCGGCAACGGTCTCGAAGCGCTTCTCGGCGCACTGCTCGGGGGAGACCGATGATCGACCGGCACCTCCCCCTCAAGGCCGCGATCGGCTCGGCGATCATCGTCGTGCTCGCGGCCGTCAGCTTCGCCATCGGCGGTATGCGGATCCTCGAGCGCACGTACGAGATGACGGTCGTCGTCGACAACGCATCCGGCATCGAGTCGGGCGACCCGGTCCGGGTCGCCGGTGTGAACATCGGCGAGGTCCGATCGGTCGAGCGGGTGCCCGAAGACGCCACGGTGGCGATCACGTTCGGTGTCGAGGACGGCGTGGAGATCTCGGAGGGCAGCACGGCGTCGGTTCGGCTGCGCACCCTGCTCGGCAAGAAGTACCTCCACCTCGACGATCCCGGCACCGGGCCGCTCCTCGCCGCCGGCTCCGTGATCCCCATCGAGCAGACGCAGCCCGCCACCGACGTCGACACCCTCCTCAACGCCGCCGAACCCACCGTCGAACAGATCGATGTCGACAGCATCAACGGACTGCTCGCCAGCGTCGACCGGACGCTCGCCGGCCGCGGCGACGAGCTGCGGTCGGTGTTCGCCGATCTCGGCGACCTCGCCAGCACGCTCAGTGACCGAGAGGACGAACTGGCGCGCCTCATCGATTCCACCGCCGAGCTGTCCACCGTGGTGGGCGAGCGGGACGCAGAGCTCACGTCGGTGCTCGACGGCCTCGACATCGTGCTCGCCACGCTGGCGCAGCGGGGTGACTCGCTGACGTCGCTGCTCGACGGTGTCGACGGGCTGTCCCAGACGTTGACGCCGCTGCTCGCAGAGAACCGCGACGACTTCACGACACTCTTCGGTGACCTCGACACCGTCACCGACATCCTGGTCCGCCAATACGACCGGCTCGACCTCGCCCTCACTCAGCTGCCCGACCTGGCCGAACGCTTCTACGCCGTCACCGCCGAGGGCTCCTGGGTCAACGTCTACATCGTCGGCGTCGTCGCCACCCCATTCGTCGCGAACCCGGTGGACCTCGGCTCGTCCAGCGGCGAGCCGGGCCAGACCGGCGGTCCACCCCGATTGTGGGTCGACCCGCCCCAGTTGTTGCCGAGCACCACCATCGGTGGCATCGACATCGACACCGGCGACAACCGCACCATCGACGCACCGGAGGGGTTCTGATGCCCGGTCACCCGATCACGCCGACCCTGTCGCTCCCGCGCAAGGTAATCGCCGCAGCGGTCCTGTTCGTGTTCACCCTGTCGAGCGCGCAGCTCGCCGGCGTCGCGGTCGGCGTGCCGGTCGAGAACCCGTTCGCTCCCGACGAGACCCGGGTCGTGGCCGAGTTCGAACGTGCGGTCGGCCTCTACCCGCAGTCGCGGGTCGTGGCCGACGGGGTCGAGGTCGGAGAGGTGACCGACATCGAGATCCTCCCCGACCGGGTACGCGTCGAGCTCGAGCTGCACGACATCGCCATCGCCGCCGACACCAAGGCCGTCCTGCGCCTCCGCTCGCTCATCGGTGAACGCTACGTCGAGCTCGACTCCGTCTGGGCAGGAGCCGGGCAGCGCCTGGCGGGAGGAGACGTCATCGGCCTCGACCGCACCGTCATCCCCGCCGAGATCACCGAGTTCCTCGACGAGGCCAGCCGCGTCTCCGGAGAGCTCGACAGCGCCGCCCTCGGGCGTGTCGTCGACGAGCTCGCCGCGGTCCTCGCCGACGAGGGACGAGCGGTCGCGACCCTGCTCACCGAGCTCGATGCGGCCGGAGCGGTCGTCGCCCAGCGCGCCGACGAGATCGACGAGACCCTCGTCGCGCTCGATCGGGCCATTGCCGCCCTGGCCGAGGAGGACCAGACCATCGTCTCGGTCCTGCGCAACGGCACCACGGTGTCCCAGGCGCTGCTGGCCCAACAGGGAGCCCTCGACGCCGCCATCACCGGGATCGATACCCTGGTCGGCGAACTCGCCACCTTCACCCGGGACCAGCGCACGGGACTCACCGACGTGACTGCGGACCTGGGCACGATCGGCGAGCTCCTCGCCGGCCACCGAGCGGACTTCGAACAGGTCGTGCACTACCTGCCTCTGGCCTCCTACGGTTTCGCCCGGGCGATCAGCCGCGACGGTGACCGCTGGTTCCTGCAGCCGCAGGTGACCGGGACCCTGGTGCAGCCGTTCGTCCCGAACCTCAACTCGGGCGGCGGCATCGGCTCGGAGAACGGGGACAACCGGTTCGTCCCCGGCGTCGACTTCGAGGATTCCGTGGCTCGGGACATCGTTCCGGAGGAGATCGACACGACGCCGATCCTGGGCGTGGGGCCGTTGCTCCCGTCGGGGAGTATCGGGCCGATCACCATCGACGGCGAAGGGAGCGGGCGATGAGCCTGGTCACGAAGGTCCGGGCTGGCATCGCGTTGGTCCTCGCCCTCGTCGCCGCACTGGTGCTGGCATCACTGTGGCCCGAGAAGGGCATCTCCTATGCCGCCATCGTCGACGACGCGTCCGGCATCGTCGAGCGCAACGACGTCCGCCTCAACGATGTCATCGTGGGCCACGTGACCTCGATCGACCTGGCCGGTCTCGACGCACGGGTGAACTTCGAGGTCGCTGATGACGTCGCCCTCCCCGACCAGACGAGGGTCGAGATCCGGCAGACCTCCTTGCTCGGCGAGTTCTTCCTCGCACTCGTCCCCGAGGGCGAAGGACAGCTGGACGCCGGATCGGTCATCCCCATCGACCGCACGCGGCGGGCCGCGGAGCTGGAGACCATCGTGTCCCAGGCCGGCGAGCTGACCGCCCAGGTCAACATCGACAACATCGACCGCATCCTGGCCGCCGTCGACGAGGGACTGGGCGGCGATCCGGACGCCGTCGGGGACCTGTTCGAGTCGATGGCGCAGACCGCGTCGTCGATCGGCGACCTCCGCGGCGACCTGGTGGCCACCATCGACTCAGTCGACGCGCTCAGCGCTCGCCTCGCTCCGGAGACGGCTCGGCTCACGACGGCGATCGATCGCTTCGCTGCTGGCGCCGAGGCCCTCGCTTCGTCCAACGACGGGATCCCGACGTTGTTGACGGAGCTCAACCGGGCGACCGACTCGCTGTCGGGCACGCTGGCCCGCAACCGGGACCGCCTCGTGAGAGCGACTCCGATCATCCGCGACACGTTGCAGGAGGCGATCGACAACCTCGGCGGACTCGAGTCGGTCCTCACCGGACTCCCCGGGTTCAACCGGGGCTGGGCCTGTGCAGCCGACGGGCACTACCTGAACTTCGTCTTCCCACTGACACCCGAGCTCGCGACCGTCGACGTCAACCCGAGTCGGTGCGACAACATCGAAGACGGTCCGGCGAGTCGTTCGCGGCCGACCCAGGTCCACCTGTTCCCCAGACTCGACGGACTCACGATCGACGATCCGATCGGCACGGGCGAGATCGACATCGGTGCGGGATCCGCCAACGACGGGAAGGCCGAGTTCGACGAGGAGCAGGATCGGTGAGACTCAACTTCCGGACCGTTCTCAACGTGCTGGTGGTTGCGCTGGTCGGTGGTGCTGCGCTGATCTGGGCGATCATCGGGCTGGCCAACGTCAATCTGTTCGGACCCGACCCGACGACCGTCCGGGCGATGCTGCCCACTGCGGCCGGTGCCCTTCCAGGGGCGGAAGTTACCTACCTCGGCCAGCCGATCGGGGCCGTGTCGTCGTCGGAGATCCGGCCGGACGGCGTGCTGGTCACCATGTCGGTCGACCTGCCCGACGAGGTCGCGGCGAGGCTGCGCGCTGATGTTCGCCAGAAGTCCGCGCTGGGTGAGCCCTACGTGGATCTCGGCCCGAGCGACGATGCGGCGGTCGTGCCGCTGGCATCGCGCTCGGACCACCACGGCACAACGATCCCGATCGAACGCACGTCGGTTCCCTCGGGGCTCGGAGAGCTCCTCACCGATGCGGACGCGTTGCTCGCCGACGTCGATCCTGTCTCGCTCGGAACTGTCGTCGACGGCGCTGCCGCTGCGCTCGCCGGACGCGAGGACACCATCGGATCGATCCTGCAGAACACCGCCGTCATCGCAGAGACCATCACGGCCCGGGAGGCGGAGTTGGAATCGATCCTCGGCAACACCGCGCGCCTGACCGAGACGCTGGACGGCGCGTCCGGTGACATCGAATCCGCGTTCGACAGCTTCGCGCAGCTCTCGGGCGTGCTCGCCGGTCGGACGGCCGAGCTCGAGTCGATCCTGCGCGAGGGATCGTCGCTCGCAGCCGAGGGCACCCAGCTCCTCGACGAGGTCCGGGACGACATCGACGGCGTGCTCGCCGGACTGGACACGACCTTCTCGGTCCTGGCCGACCGGCCCGGCAAGGTCGAGGAGATCCTGGAGCTGACGCCGCTGATGATCGACCGCTTCGGTCGCACCTTCGAAGGTGGCAACTTCTGGTTGAGTGCCGGTGGCGGCGTCCCGTTCGCCACGGCGTACAACCCGAGGCTCGGGATCCCCGTGTACGGCACCGGACTCCGGCTCGACCGGATCTTCACACCCACGATCGCGCAGCGAATCGAGGTCGACCTCGCCGAGGCTGGTGTCCCGGACTTCGGGTTCATCCAGCTGCTGCCGAACGATCAGATCGGAGCCGCAGCCCAGGAACCGGGTGGTCTGGTCGGGCTCATCGACGCCGTCGGTGAACAGCTTCGGTCCGGCGGGCCCGCCGGCGGGTGACGATCGGTCAGAGGACCTCGACGCTCGACACCAGGTCGGTGTCGCGGTCGAGTTGGACCAGGAGCCCCACCCGTATGATGCGAGACTCCGAGGTCGGGGTCGGTGGGGTGGGCGAGGCTTCCGCGTCCTCGGCCGTTGCATCCGTAGACGAAGGAGCGATGATCCGTTGGTTGACGACGACGAAGTAGACGGCGGTGGATCCCTCGGTCCGCTGGATGGTCGGTCCGGCGACGATCTCGCCGATGCTGCTGGCTCCACTGGCGCGGAGGTCGGCGACGAAGGTCTCGCCCATGGAGGCCCGGAAGTCGGCGGCGAAGTCACTGGTCCCGAAGTCGAGGATGCGGTCGATGTCGGCGTCGACGCGGGCGGCATCGAACGTGGTGACCGCAGTGGCGAAGTCCTCGACCAGTCGGACCTCGTCGGGGTCGGCGTCGGGACCGCCGCCACCGTCGAGGAAGGTGACGACTCCGATCACAGCGACGACGATGCCGATGGCGATCGAGACGCCACCGGCAACGCGGGAGCGAAAGATCCATCCGAATCTGCGGGCGGGCATGATGAGACGGTACCGCCTTCACGTCTCGCAGGATGGGTCGCGGGTGCGGTGCTGGCGGCCGTCGGCGTGCTCGGCGTCGCATTCGCGCCGGACGACTCGGACGCCGGCGGCCGCGACGAGGTCCTCGACCAGGCCGGCGCCTTCATCATCGATTTCGCGTCGTACGACCACGACCGGTTCGACGAGACCCTCGCCGCGGTCGAGGAGGCCTCCATCGACGCGTTCGCCGGCCGCTACACGACGCTGCTCGGAGGCTCCGGATTCGTCGAAGCCATGCAGGAGAACCGGGCGTCGGCGACGGCGGAGATCACGAGAGGTCCGCTGCTCGCACAGTTCGGCGACCACGAGGCTCGCGTGTTCGCGATCGTGGAACAGGTGGTGACCAGCGCAGCGACCGACGGACCTTTGTCGAGCCGGCTCCGGATCGAGGTCATCCTCGTCGACACGCCCGGAGGGTGGAAGGTGGTCGACGTCGAGACGACGTGAGGTCGGTCACCATCCGGCGCCGAGCACGATGGCGCCCTGTATCGCGCCCATCGCTCCGCCGAGCACACCGCCGATCGCGACGAGGATGATCTCGTCCTCCTCGAAGATCCCGCGGAGCATTCGCTCGAACTGCAACTTGTCGAGGGACGAGAGCCGACCCTCGATGAGCTCCTCGAGTCGCAGCGAGGAGAGGAGATGAGTCTCGACCACTGGGCGCGCGATGGGGGCGAGGTCGCTGATCCGACGTTCGAGCACGTGCTCGAGCTTGACGAGATCGTCGTCGCTCGGCGTAGATCCTGCGAGCATTGCGAGCATCGGGCTCAGCGACGCCACACGGGCCCGGATCTGGGCTCCCATCGCTTCTCGGAGGTCAGGAAGCCTCGGAGACCGGGACACATGATCGATCAGGTTCGCCGGGGTCAGGACCTCGCCAGCAGCGATGCGCCCGTAGTCGGCAGCGATCTCGGCCTGCCGCTTGGGGAACATCCCCTGATAGGTGACGACGCCGAAGAACCGGCGAGGCTCGAGGGGGCGAAAGATCATCTGGATGGCCAGCCAGTTGGTGCCGAGACCGACGACGGCGCCGACGATGGGCATCGTCCACCACAGCCCGAACAGCGAGAAGGCTGCGGCCTGGACCACGCCGACGCCGAAGCCGAACACCCCTCCGTACCACTCGATGAATCGAAGCTCGCGCTGACCGATCTCCTCTGCGACTCGCGCCAGACGATCGGCGTTCTCGCCGGTCAGTTCCTCGACGATCAGTCGATCGAGATCCAGCACGGCGTCGGCGCTTGCAGCCATGGTGACTGCCAGTTCCTGTCCGGCCTCGGCCAGAACCGAGACGATCACCTGTCTGATCTGTTCTCGCGCCTCGATCGCCATGTCATCCCAGGCTCCTGGGACGATCACATCGAGCGCCTCCGCCACGACGGCGTCGAACTCGGCCGGGAACGTCTCCTCCAGCCGGCGGAGCAGCGCAGGGAGGTCGACGCGCTCGACCAGATCGGCCGGCGAGAGCACGTGGCCCGTCGTCGTCGCGATCTCTGCGGCGAACTTCGGAGCCAGCTTGTAGACGATTCCCTGCCACGACAGCGCGCCGACGCCGATCGGTTCCTGCGGGTTGAAGATCATCTTCACCGCTGCCCAGTTCGTCACGTAGCCGATGACGGCCGTGACGACCGGTACGGTGACGAACAGCAGCAGTGTGTCGGTCATGCCAGGCCCGTCCGAGTCCTTCGGGTGAGGTGTCTCTGACGGCTCAGCCGGCCAGGTTCAGGAGCTGTCCCATCTCCTCCATTGCCGTCGAGGGGACGATCAGATCGTCCATCGAGGCGATCGTGTCCCAGTTGTCTCGGACCTGCTCCGGGGTCAGCGCTTCGGAGTAGTACCCGAGCGGTTCGGCGATGACCACACGGGTCACGCGGCCGCCTGCCACCGACAGGATCTGGCCCGTGACATCGCATTGATCGGATGACAGGAACACCACGGCTGGGGTCACTGCCTCGGGATCGAGCTTGTCGGCGAGGGGGCCCAGCAGGTCCTCGGTCATGCGCGTGCGCGCGCCGGGTGCGATGACGTTGGCGAGGACGTTGCGCTTGGCGCCCTCCTGGGCAAGCGCACGCGTGAAGCCGACGAGTCCCATCTTCGCTGCGCCGTAGTTCGTCTGCCCGAAGTTGCCGAACAGCCCCGCCGCCGATGTCGTGTTGACGACGCGGCCGTAGTTCTGTTCGCGCATGAGCTTCCATGCCGGCAGGGTGACCCAGAAGGCTCCGTACAGGTGCACCTGGATCACGCTGTCGAGGAGGTCGGGGGTGAGGTTGTGGAACGCCTTGTCGCGCAGGATCCCGGCATTGTTCACGACGATGTCGACTCGCCCGAAGGCATCGACGGCGGTCTGGATGATGGCTTCCCCGCCATCCTTGGTCGCTACCGAATTGGTGTCGGCCACGGCTTCTCCACCGGCGGCGGTGATCTCGTCGACGACGGTCTGGGCCGGCCCGGCATCTGCGCCGGAGCCGTCGACCGCTCCGCCCAGGTCGTTGACGACGACCCTCGCACCCCGGGCTGCGAGTTGCAGCGCGTGCTCCCGTCCGAGGCCGTGCCCGGCGCCCGTGACGACTGCGACCTGACCATCGAACCCGATGTCGCTCATTGGTGGTGACTCCTCGATCGGGGCGTGGCGCCCCCTCGACACATGTGACAGCCAGCATTCTATGTTCTACGGTGTCGGCGAACCGAACCCGATCGCAGAACGGGTACCGGAGCCGATCAGACCGAGGAGTAGGTAGTGGCCGTCACGACGACCATCCGTGAAGCAGCGGATCGCTGGTTCACGGAGCATTGGGATCCCGACCTCACGCTGGGGGAGTGGTGGGAACGACTCGCCGAGAGCGGGTGGGGTTTCCCGACATGGCCGGAGCGGTGGTTCGGCAAGGGCCTCACGTCGCAGCAGGCCAAGGACGTACATGCAGCGCGTGTCGCAACGGGAGCCGTCGGACCCCCGAGTGGCATCGGGGTGATGATGGCCGGCCCCGCGATCATCGACCACGGAACCGACGAGCAGTGCGAGCGCTTCCTTCCGACGATGGTGAACGGCAAGGAGATCTGGTGCCAGCTCTTCTCCGAGCCCGGCGCCGGATCGGACCTCGCCGGCTTGCAGTGTCGCGCCGAACAGGACGGCGACGAGTGGATCGTCAACGGCCAGAAGGTGTGGACCTCGGGTGCCCAGTTCGCGAAGTGGGGGATCCTCATCGCTCGGACGAGGACCGATGTTCCCAAGCACGAGGGCATCACCTACTTCGTCGTCGACATGGACCAGCCGGGCATCGAGGTCCGGCCGCTCAAGGAGATGACCGGGGGAGCGACCTTCAACGAGGTCTTCCTGAGCGACGCTCGCGTGCCGAACGAGAACGTCATCGGCGACGTCCATCGCGGCTGGGGCGTGGCCGTCACCACGCTCGCCCACGAGCGGAACTCGCTCGGCGCGTCCGGGATGGCCGGCGCCGCCGGCGGGGCGATCATCGGACAGAACGATCTTTCTCGCCCGGCGGGCAAACCTTCGTCGGGCGGGGCCGAGATGGCGGGCATGGCGGCGGCGTTCGGGGGGGGCGGCGACCTGCTCAAGTCGTTGCCGACGCTGGTGGGTCGCGCAGATGACCGCATCTTGATCGACAAGATGATGCGCATCTACACGCTCATGGAGATCGCTCGGTTCACCAGCCTGCGAGTCCAGGCGGCTGCGGCTGCTGGGCGAGGACCAGGTCCCGAAGTATCGACCGGAAAGCTCCTCGCCTCCCAGCTCGTGGCGCAGCTCCGCGACGTCGGACTCGAGGCACTTGGACCGACAGGCCAGCTGATGGGTGACGACACACCCCTCGGTGGTCTCCTCCAGCAGTTGGCGTTGTTCAGTCCGGCGATCTCGATCGCCGGTGGCTCCGATCAGATCCAGCGCAACATCATCGGTGAGCGCGTGCTCGGGCTCCCGGGCGAGCCGCGGGTCGACAAGGATGTGCCCTTCTCCGAGCTCGCGATCGGGACGCAGCGATGAGTGCTGCAACGATCGAGACGATCCGGATCCGCGCGTCCGGTGGCCTTGGCCTGGCGTGCGATGTCGTCGGGCGTTCCGGTCCACGGACTCCGGTGGTGTTTCTGCACGGAGGTGGGCAGACGCGTCACAGCTGGGGGGCCACGGCATCGCAGATCGCGGCGAAGGGGCACGAGTGCTGGAGTGTGGATCTACGCGGTCACGGTGACTCCGACTGGGCCCCGGATGGCGACTACCGCACCGAGGCGATGGTCGAGGATCTCGGTGCGGTCCTGGCGCAGATCGGTCGGCCGCCAGTGCTCGTCGGGGCCTCGATGGGTGGCCTCGTCGGCCTCATGAGCGAAGGTCGGCTCCGACCCGGTCGCCTGCGCGGGCTCGTGCTCGTCGACATCGCGACCCAGCTCGAGGCGGAAGGAGTCGAGCGCATCGTCTCGTTCATGTCGGCCGCGCCGGACGGCTTTGCGACGCTCGAGGAAGCAGCTGACACCATCGCGGCATACCGCAATCGGAAGCGGCCGACGAACCTTGACGGGCTGCGGAAGAACCTGCGAGAGGGCGATGATGGACGCTGGTATTGGCACTGGGACCCGGCGTTCCTCAGCGACAAGACACGCAACGGTCGCCGCGACCCCGAGCTCCTCGGGGACTGTGCCCGAGCCCTGCGGGTGCCGACGCTGCTGGTCCGTGGGCGGATGTCGGACATGGTCAGCCCAGAGAGCGCACAACTGTTCCTCGAGCAGTGCCCGCACGCGGAGTTCCGCGACATCGCTGACGCCGGCCACATGGTCGTCGGCGATCGGAACGACATCTTCGCGGGCGCGGTGGTCGAGTTCCTCGATCGCCTCGAGTCGGGGGCAGCGGTTCCGGCATGATCCCCACCGACGACGAACTGTTCCGCCTGCCCGACGAGGGTGAGTCTCGACCGCGCCTGCTCGGATCCTTCGCCCCGGAATCGGAGCGGTACTTCTGGCCACGACGCAAGCGGTGCCCCGTGACTCGCACTCCGGTCCGCGACGTGGACCTCGGCCCCGTCGGCACCTTGTACTCCTGGACTTTCCTCCATGTCCCGCGCATGGGAAACGTCTCCTTCGGCGAGCGTGGCGGGTACGGCGTCGGGCAGGTCGACCTCCCCGAGGGCGTCCGCATCCAGGCCCCCTTGATGGGGACGACTGAAGACTGGGAGATCGGCGACGAGATGGGCCTCACGTTGTTTCCGGTCGGATCGGACGACGAGGGTCGCGAGTACGTGACGTTCCGTTTCGAGGTCGTCCGATGAGTCGCCTCGGTCGCGAGGTCTACGTCGTCGGCGTGGGGATGCATCCTTTCAACAATGCCGCGCTGTCCGTCTACGACATGGCCTACGACGCCGGTATCGCCGCGCTCGACGATGCTGGACTCGACTTCCCCGACGTGGGGGCGTTGTACAACGGGCACATCGGTGGGTCCATCGGCACCGGCGTCCGGGTCGCCAAGGAGTTCGGTCTCACGGGCATCCCGGTCACCCGGGTCGAGAACGCCTCGGCGACCGGGTCGTGCGCCTTCGGCGAGGCTGTGCACGCCGTTGCCGGAGGCCGCGTCGATGTCGCCATGGCACTCGGATTCGATGACCTGAATCGCATGGGTGGCTTCGCCGGGGGGTCCAAACGCGGGCTCGGCGCGGAGGACGTGATGCTGCCGGCGGCGTTCTTCGCCATGTGGGCCACACGGCGGATGCACGATCACGGCACCACCATCGAGACCTACGCCAGGATCGCGGCGAAGAACTGGAACCACGCGCGCTCGAACCCGCTGGCGCAGCGTCGGGCCGATCATGAGATGACGGCCGAGGAGGTCCTCGCCTCGACGATGATCGCGTTTCCCCACACCTCGAAGATGGCCTGTGCCGCCGGCGGTGGTGCCGCGGCAGCGATCGTGGCCACGGAGGAGGTCGCCCGGCGCCTCGGCGGACCAGCGATCCGGGTCGTCGCATCACAGCAGCAATCGGAGACCTACACCGACGGTCACGTGTTCCTCGGAGCCGTCATCGGTCCGGCGCAGATGACCCGGGACACGTCGACCGCGGCGTACGAGCAGGCAGGACTCGGCCCCTCGGACCTCGATCTGGTGCAGGTGCACGACGCGTTCCCGGTCGAGGAACTCGTCTACTACGAGCTGCTCGGGATCTGTGGCGAGGGCGAGGGCGACAAGCTGGTCGCGGCGGGGGAGACCTCGCTCGGTGGTCGCATCCCCTTCAGTACCGACGGCGGGCTGACCGCGCGCGGTCATCCTGGTGGACCCACGGGTCTCGCCCAGATCCACGAGACGGTGCTGCAGTTGCGCAGGGCGGCGGGCCCTCGCCAGATCGATGGCGCGCGAACCGGTCTGTGTCACATGGCCGGGGCAGGCTCCGTGTGTGTGGTGCACATCCTCCAACGCTCCTGACCTTCTCGAAACGAGGGATCCTCGACATGACCATGACGCCCACCCAGCGACCGAACGGTACGACCGGCGAGGCGGAGGCGATGATCGAGTCGCTGGACCCGCGCGATGGTTCCGTCGTCGGGTCGGTCCCCCTGCACGGCGCCGAGGAGGTGGCATCGGCGGTCGCGCGCGCTCGCAATGCCCAGTCCGACTGGGGCCCGCTCCCATTGTCGGAGCGAGCCGATCACCTCCGACGTGTCCGGGCCAGATTGGCGTCGCGTGCAGAGGAGCTCGCTGCGGTCATCGCCGCCGAGACCGGGAAGCCGGACTTCGATGCGATGGCCGAGGTACTCAACTGCGCCCTGCTGTTCACGCACGCAGCGCGCCGGTCGACGAAGGTGCTCGCCCCCCGCCGCGTGTCGTCCTTCCCGCTCTACTCGAAGCGAGCCGAGATCCGGTATCGCCCTCATGGGGTCGTCGGCGTCGTCAGCCCGTGGAACTATCCGGCGTTCGTGCCGGTGCAGGCGCTCTCGGGCATCCTCGCGGCAGGGAACACCGCCGTTCTGAAGCCGTCCGAGCTCACCCCGCTCACCGGGGTACTCCTGGGCGAGATCGTCAACTCCGCGGGCCGGGATCTCGTGCAGGTGGTGACGGGCGACGGCTCCACCGGCGCCGCCCTGTGTTCGAGCGATGTCGACAAGATTGCGTTCACGGGCAGCCCGGCAACCGCCCGTCGCATTCTCCACGCTGCCGCCGACAATCTCACTCCCACCGTCATGGAGCTTGGTGGCAAGGACGCAATGATCGTCTGCGACGATGCCGACGTCGAGGCTGCGGCTCGAGCAGCGGTCGGTGCATGCTTCGCGAACGCTGGCCAGACGTGCATCGCGATCGAGCGCGTCCTGGTCACCCCGGCCAACCACGAGCTGTTCCGCGAGGCGGCGGTCGAAGCCGCCCGACGCGTCTTGGTCGGGTCGGACCGGTCATGCCAGGTGGGAGCGATCACGCAACCTGCACAGATCGACGTGATCGAGGAGCGGCTTCGCTCCGCGGTCGACGCGGGTGCCGAGATCGTCGTCGGCGGTCGACGTCGCGATGACCTCGGGTCGAGCTTCTTCGAGCCGACGATCGTCGACCGCGTTCGGCCGGACATGGACCTCGCGAGGACCGAGACATTCGGTCCTGTGCTGTCGATCATGCCGGTGGCCGATGTCGAAGAGGCCGTCGAGACCGCCAACGACTGTGCTTTCGGGCTCGCGGGGAGCGTCTTCGGTCGCGACCGATCCAAGACTGATGCGATCGTCGAGGGGCTGTCCACCGGTGCAATCTCGGTCAACGACGCCCTGGCGACCGCCGCGATTCCTGCGCTGCCATTCGGCGGCGTCCGCGAGTCCGGCTTCGGTCGGCTCCACGGTGATGCCGGGATCCTCGAGTTCGCTGTCCCAACGGCGGTGGCGACCGACCGCCTCCCCGGGCTTCCACCGGTCGCGTCCATGCTGTTCGGGAACTGGCGGCCCAGGCCCGTGCAGATCGGGAGGGTGGCGCGCCTCCTCTGGGACCGGTAGGGCCGCGCCCGTCGCGCGTGCCGTTCGTTCGGGCGCACCCGGACGCCCCGGCGATTGCCCGAAATGTCGCAGAGGGGTCCTTGCGTAGCATGAGACGTTGTGCGTAGGATGCCTCACCAAAGAGTGGCGTAGGTCACTTCGACGAGGTAGCCTCGCCGCAGGCGTAGGGCTCCACCTGGGGGACGCGTGCCCGATCTGCTCAACATCGACGGGATCATCGTCGGAGTGTTCACCGGCGGGAGCTACGCCATCCTCGGCGTCAGCATCACCCTGATGTACCGGTCGACCGGCTTCCTGTCCTTTGCCCACGCCGGCTTCGCCTCGGTGGGTGCGTACGTCTATGCAGACTTCGCGGGCAGCAAAGGTTGGCCGGTGGTCGTCGCGGCGGTGGCTGCGGTGGCGCTCACGATCGGCTACGGACTCGTCGTCGAACGAGTTCTCCGGCCCGTTCGGGACGCCTCCGGCGCGACCAAGATGATCGCCACCCTCGGGGTCGTCCAGTTGACCACCGCGCTCTTGCTGTTGGTCTACGGGTTCGAGCCGACCAGCGCGCCGCTCCTGCTGCCGGACTCCTCGATCGTCGTCGGTGACGTCCGCATCGCCCATCAGCAGAGTGCGATCCTGGTCCTCGCCGGGATCACCGCGGGCGGCTTGGGCTGGTTCCTCCGGTCCACGCGGTTCGGTACGGCCATCCGAGCAGTCGCGGCGAATCCGCAGTCGGCGCGCTTGATGGGTGTGAGCTTGACCAACGTCGCTCGCTTCAACTGGGCACTCGGTGCTGGTCTGGCGGGGCTCGCTGGGGTGCTTCTGGCGCCGCTCGCTCCGATCACTGCCTCGACGTTCACGCTGCTGCTGGCGAAAGCGCTGGCGGCCACGCTCGTGGGTGGTCTCGTGTCTCTCCCGCTCACCTTCGCGGGAGCGCTGGGCATCGGAGTCGCCGACAGTCTCACGGTGTTGAACTCGTCCGCGCCCGGAGCCAAGGAGTTGGTCACGCTCGCGCTCGTGGTGCTCCTCCTGGTGGTTCGTCGCACCTGGCCCGGGGAGATGGAGACGGGAGCTTCGCCCCCCAGTCGCTCGTTCGGGTTCGTGGAGCGGCTGGCGCCTGTCACCCAGCTGGTCGGGCGTGCGTATCGGGCCGTGCGTTGGCCCGTCGCCATGATCGGCATCGCCCTCATCCTGGTCGTCCCAGCGACCAGCAACTACTGGGGGTTCGTGGGCGCCCGCGGCCTGTATTTCACGATCCAAGCACTCAGCCTCGTGCTGCTCGTCGGCTGGGGTGGCCAGGTCAGTCTCATGCATGGTGCATACGCCGGGATCGGAGCGTTCACGACAGCCCTGCTCGTGGGTACGCACGGATGGCCGCTCGAGCTCGCGCTGGTCGGGGCGGGGTTCGCCGGTGTGGTGATGGGCGCCGTCGCCGGCCTCCCGGCGCTCAGGCTCAGCGGTCTGCAGTTCGCGATCGCGTCGCTCGTGTTCGCCGGGGCGGCATCGGAATGGCTGTTCCGACGGACGGAGTTCCCCAAGTCGCTTCCCCGCGGAACGTTGTTCGGGGTCGACATCTTCCCGGACTCGAACCTCTACTACTTCATGCTCCCGGTCACGGCCATCCTGTACGTGACCGTCTGGAACATCCGGCGATCGACGTTCGGACCGTTGCTCATCTCGGCCCGCGATGCACCGACGACGGTGGCTCACTTCGGAGCTGACCCTGCTCGCACGCGGATGGCAGCGTTTCTCTTCGCGTCGTTCATCGCCGCGCTCGGTGGCGGCTTCTATGGCGTGTTGCTCACAGGGTTCCAGCCGTTCGACTTCTCCCTCATCCTGTCGATCGCACTGCTCATCTACGCGGTGGTCGGGGGCGTGCAGTCGCTCGGCGGACCCCTTGTGGCCGGGCTGCTGTTCGGCGTCGTTCCCCAACTCATCCAAGGACAGTCCTCCTCGGCATCCGCCGTGCCGGATCTCATCGCAGGGGTTGCCGTGCTTCTGTTGCTCGCACTACGTCCGGACGGAATCGCCTCGCTCTTCAAGGCTCGGCCCCTGTCCTCGCGTGCCCCGGCGCGCTCGTCGTTCGGCCGCTTCGACGTCACCGTCGCCCGGTGGCGAGCGCGGATGGCGGTGAGCGCGAGCAATGGCGCGTCCCCGCCCGATCCGACCATCGCCCCGACGGACGAACCCGCCACCGGTTCGTCGGAACGGGAGCCGGCGTACAACGCTGACATCGAGGTTCTCGCGCCATGAGTCCTGCACATCGACGTCGTGGCCGTGTGCGCAAGGCCCTTCTGGCGCTCCCGTTCATCGTGATGGGCCTCGCACCGACGCCCGCGATCGCGCAGACGACCGAAGCCCCCGACAGCTTCAGTGTCCAGGCGGCTGGTACGGGCATGCTCATCGAGATCTCGGCTCCGGCCGCCCTCCCGCTCGATGTCGTTGCCGGGGTCGCATATGCCCAGGTCGGGCTGAACAGCCAGCCCCGGGTGCAATCCACGGCATCGCCACTCTTCGTCCCACTATTCGACGCGCTCGGTCTCCTTGGCGGCACGTCCGGTGTCCTGTCCGTCGTCGTCCGTCTCGCGCCAGGGCTCGTCGTCGGCGCGCCGTCGTTGCTCGGCCTCGACCCGCTCCCCGTGGACCCGTCGCTCGTACCACTCGACCCGCTGGCCGATGCCGTCGCAGGACAGCCCCTCCCCGACCCACCGCAGCTCGGGTGCACCAGCAACTTCCCCGACGAGCCCCGGCACGCCGAGTGCGGTGGAGGTGCGCAGGACTTCTTCGGCTATCGAGTCGGTGCCGGGAGTGCCAGCACGACATCGTCGGGAACCGACGGTGATCCCGGCAGTCTGACGTCGAGATCGGATGCTCGTACCACTGGGATCACGCCTGGTGCGTCCTCACCGCTGGCCCCTGTTTCCCTCGGGGCACTCGCAGCGACATCGGAGTCCAGGGTCATCGACGGGCGCATCACCGCGTTCTCGAGTGCGGGGGCCAGCGGCATCGACATCGCGGGCCTGCTCGACATCGAGTCGGTCCACGCCAGCTTCTCCGGCGCGCTCGCCGGGACGGCGGACACCCTCGAGGAACAGTTCGAGTGCAACATCGCCGGCGTCCGCGCGGGTGGCGAAGAGATCGAGCTGGGGACGGACGCCATCACCCTCGCCGGAAGTGACACCGATGCCGGTGGTGATGTCGTCAGCGGACTCGTGAACGACCTGTTGGGCACCATCGGTGGGGAGGTCGGTCCCGCCGACTTCGGGACCGTCACGATCATCCCCAACCCGGTCCCGGTGACGACGATCAGCGACGATGGCACGGTCCTGGAGCGCCGGTTCGGATGTCTCGAAGTTCGGTACCGGAACATCACGTCGGGGTCCGACGTCCGCCTCACCTTCGGCAACGTGACCGTCTCGATGGCCGCCTCCAACGATGCGCCGTTCGACTCGGCTTCCCCGGACCCGGCTTCCTCGACTCCGGCCCCGGCTTCCCCGGCCCCGTTCGTTGGAACCGATCCCGTTGCGGGGTCCGGTACCGGAGGATCGCTCACTTCTGGGGGAGCCACCGATGGGCCGGTTACCGGGGCTCCCGAACTCGTGCTGCCGGATGCTCCAGACCCGGGGTCGAATGCGCCGACGCCGTCGTCCGACACCTTCCTCCGGACCGCGAGCGTCCCCGGCTGGGGCATCGACGGCGGATGGCTGGCACCGTTCTCGTTGCTCGCCCTCAGCATCCCCTTCCTCGTCAAGTGCCGCCGACTGACCGTCATGCACCCCCGGAGTTGATTCCATGCCGTCCACACGAAGCCAACCTCTCCGTGCCGATCCGGACGAGATCGATCATCACCCGTTGCAGCCTGGGTTGACGGGCCCCGATCGCCGCGTCGATGCTTCCCGCCGTCGTCCACCAGAACGGCGAACGCTCGGCGCGCTCAACGCGCTCGATTGGCGTCAAGCGGTGGGCGGCGGATTGGTCGGTCTCGGCATGCTCGGCATCGTGGTCGCCTGGTTCGGCGTGTCCGGCACCCTCGACCCCGGCGAGCAGATGCCCTACATCAGCTCGGGCGGGTTCGGTGGATCCGCGTTGATCGCCATTGGGGTGACGCTCCTGGTGAGCTTCGAGCACATTCGCGACCGGGAAGCGTTGCGCGATGTCCTCGACGAGCTCGACGAGCTCCGGCATCGGCTCGACGCGGTGACGACCGACCCATCGCGAGCATCGGAGAACGGGTCGTGACGGCAGCCATCGATCCGACCGTAGTCGCCAAGACCGCGAGCCCCGGGGCGGACACGCACCTGAGCGTGGAAGAGGTCACGGTGCGGTTCGGTGGCCTCGTTGCCAACGATGCGATCACGCTTGCGGTTCCCTTTGGCGGCATCTCCGGCCTCATCGGGCCCAACGGCGCGGGAAAGACGACGCTGTTCAACGTCATCACCGGAGCGCAGACCCCGACCTCAGGTCGCGTCGTACTCGACGGTGAGGACATCACCTCGGCCACTCGTCAACAGCGCGCCCGCAGCGGAATGGCGCGCACGTTCCAGAACTTGAGCCTTGTCACGAGTCTGAGCGTGCTCGACAACGTCACGCTCGGGTTCGGTCGATTTCGTGATTCGGGGATCCTGTCGGCGGTGGTCCGGCGACCTCGGTCGACGCGACAGGACCAGCGGCTCCGTGCGCTCGGAATGGAAGCGCTCGCGTTCGTCGGCCTGGCCGACCAGGCGCACCGACCGACCTCGGACCTCCCCTACGGCGACCGACGGCGCCTCGAGATCGCGCGCGCCCTGGCCTGCGCCCCCGAGCTCCTGCTCCTCGACGAACCGTCGGCGGGCATGTCGCCGGCGGAGACCGACGCGCTCGCGTCCGTGATCGCGAGAGCCCACGATGTGTTCCGGGTGACGGTGTTCCTGGTCGAGCACGACATGAGCTTCGTTCGGCGGCTGACCTCGGAGTGCACCGTGATCGAGTTCGGCCGTGTCATCGCCGCCGGGAAGACGGCTGAAGTCCTCGCCGACCCCGTCGTCGCCGAGGCGTATCTCGGGAGCGGAGCGACCGGATGATCGTCGTCGACGGAGTGTCCGTGGAGTATGGCCCGGTGCGTGCGGTCCGCGACCTCTCGCTCGAGATCAAGGAAGGCGAGGTTCTCGCCATCCTCGGCCGCAACGGGGCGGGCAAGACGACCACGATGAAGGCCCTCGCCGGAGTCCTTCCCGTCGCCGATGGCCGGCTCTTCGACCGGGATACCGACATCACCGGGCTCGATGCCGATGGTCGCGTCCGCCGAGGTCTGGTCCTCGTGCCCGAAGGTCGCGGCATGTTCGCCGATCTCTCGGTCCGCGAGAACCTGCTGATGGGGGCGTACGCACGTCGGAAGACGTCGCGCGCCCTCCGGGAAGATCTCGACCGGGTCACCGAACCTTTCCCTCGACTGCGGGAGCGGATGGGACAGCGCTCCGGGTCGCTGTCCGGTGGCGAACAACAGATGCTCGCGGTCGCGCGCGGCCTGATGGCCGACCCTCGGGTGCTGATGATCGACGAGCCATCGCTCGGACTGGCACCGGTGATCGTGGACCAGCTCTACCAGTTCCTCGGATCGATCCGCGACGAGGGCATCACCCTGGTCATCGTCGAGCAGTACGTCGGAGTGGCGCTCGGGATCGCCGACCGGGCTTATGTCCTGGACAAGGGCGAGATCGCCCTCTCGGGTGATGCCGAGACGCTGAGGAGCTCTCCCGAACTGATCGACACCTATCTCGCCAACGACGCGGCCTGACGCGGCCGCAGCAGGAGGACGAATGTTCCGTCACCGACCCACCCGAGCCATCGTCATCGGCGTGCTCTGCGCACTCGTCATCGCAGCGTGTGGCACACGGGTCACCGACCAGGCGGTCTCCTCGGGCCAGAACGTTGCGCCTGGTGGTTTCTCGGCGCCGGGGGTTGACGACGGCGGTGCAACGACCGGCGACGGCGTCGGATCCGGGGGGGTCGGGCCGATACCGGGGGAGGGGGCCGCCGACGGGAGCGCGGCCGCGGAGGGAATTGGATCCGGGGTGCCATCCGACGGGGGCGGTGCTGGCGCAGCCGAGGGTGGCGAGTCCGCGACCGGGGCCGGCGGCCCGGCCGCCCCGGCAGGCGCGGCCGCCCCGGCCGGCCCGTTGTCCCAGGGCGTGACCGACGACGAGATCCTCATCGGCGGGACTGGGCCACTCTCAGGCGTCACCGGGTTCCTCGGCGAAGAGGTGTTCGGCGCGATCGACTCGTACTTTCAGCTCATCAACTCGCGTGGAGGCGTCAACGGCCGCAAGCTCCGGCTCATCAGCTACGACGATCGGTTCGACCCGTCACAGACCCTCGCCAACGTGCGTCGACTGTGGGAGCAGGACAAGGTCGCCGCCGTGTTCCTCGCGTTCGGTGATCCGATCGCGGACTATGCCACGCGCAACCGGATCCCGACGATCGTGTTCGGCGTCACGCCGAAGTCCTTCTCGTCGAAGTACCCGACCATCTACCCGATCGTCGGGAATGCTCTGATCTGGACCCAGGAGGTCATCCGGGGGCTGAAGGACCAGGGGGTGTTCGAGCAGGGGATGAGAGTCGGCATGATGTACGACACGCAGATCCTGGACGTGAGTCCCTATGTGCCCTTCCTCACGGCCGCATGGGAGGACGCGGGTGCCGAGGTCGTGTCGACCGATCCCTTCAACCTCACCGATGGCGACTGCACCAACCTGGTCCTGAAGATGAAGGACCTCGAGATCGACTACTGGGACTTCCAGGGTCTTGGCTGGATCCTCTGTGCCTCGGCGGCCCAGAGACAGCAGTACCGGCCGCCCGTGGGCTGGGGCAACTGGCCGACGAGCGTCGGCGGTCTGGCGAATCAGGTCGGCCCGTGGGTCGAGGGCATCTGGGGCGGTGCCCAGGGAGACCAGCCCGACGGAGCACCGCGCGAGAAGACCGCCGCTCACGACGAGTACGTCAACGCCATCCAGCGCTACCACCCAGAGATCGCATCGCTCACGCACTACGAGTCGCCGGCCACGATCGGCTACTGGTCCGGAGCCAAGCTCCTGGTGGCCGCGCTCGAAGCCCAGGGTGACAACATCACGAAGGAAGGCGTGCTCGACTGGATTGCAAACGTCGAGAACTTCGAAACCGGCATCACGCCCCCGATCATCTCGATGGCTCCGAACTGCAAGACCGGCTCCGAAGTCGTGTGGATCGCCCAGTGGCAGTGGGACGCCGACAAGAAGGTGGCGTTCCGTACCCCGGCAACTGGCTATTTCACGAGCGACCAAAAGGACAAGTACGGCGGCAAGTGCTTCCTCACCAAGATCTCGGATCAACTCGAATGACCCTTGCCTGACGCAACACAAGTGACGTACTATGTCTCACATGGGGAGATCGTTCAATCGGCGGGCCGGTGCGCCGTACGTCATCATCGATGGCTGCATCGAGTGCGGGATCTGCGAACGCGTCTGCCCGTACGACGCCATTTTCATGAGCGACGACTTCGAGTTCGTCGTCGAAGGGGAGAAATGCCCGGGCTGCCATCGATGCTTCGATCCGTGTCCCGTGGACACCATCGTCCCCATGGACCATCCCGCGGCTGGCGCTGTTCGGGAGTCGAACAAGCCGTTCGTGTTCGATGCATGGACGTCACCGTGACCACAGGAGGAGACCAGCCGTGAAGAAGTTCATGAAGCCCGACGAGCTCGAGCGAGACACTCGGTTCACCCGGACCCCGGTCCCGCTGGATTTCCTGATGGCCGAGGAGGTGACGGTGGAGCAGGTCGAGGAGACCATGAAGAACCTCATGGCCAACGACGAGATGCGTGAGGCGATGGAGTCCGGCGATGGCGGTGCACCGCAGTTCTTCAAGCGGGTCCGACCGACCGATGACGATGCCCCGATGTTCATCAAATCCCAGATGCATGGCATCTTCATGGGAGAGATGCAGGCGCTCGAGGCGGCCGGTCGGTCGGCGTGGGACTTCTGCGATGACGACGAGCTGCCCTGGAAGTTCCAGCTGGACATGGCACGCCAATGCTGGGACGAGACGCGTCACGTGGAGACGTACTCCGCTCTGCTCGAACACGTCGATTGTGAGATCGGGGAGTTCCCGGAGAACCTCTTCCTCTTCGAGTTCGGGTGTTCTGACGACCCAGCCGAACGTGTCGTCGGTGTCAACCGGTGCCTCGAGGGCCTTGCCCTCGACGTGTTCGACGACACCATCCGATTCGGGAAACAGGCCGAGGACGAAGTCATCTGGCGAAGCGTCGACTATGTCGCAGCCGACGAAGTCACCCATGTCCGGTTCGGCCAGGTCTGGTCGAAGGCGCTCACCGAGGACGACCCCGAGCGCCGCACGAAGGTGGTCTCGTTCCAACGCAAGGTGGACCGCGCATTCAGTCTTGGAGGACTCCGCGGTTCGTACGACGGCGCCAATCAGGCGGCGTTCCTCCCGATTGCCAGCGAGCTGCGAAAGCTCGCCGGCTTCTCCGACACCGACATCGCCGAAGTTGCCGGAGCCGGGCCGAAGGTTACGGGCCGATGAGGTCGAACGGTGACGCACGCGTCTCGTCCGATGCAGTCGCCGGCTACGGCCCCGACCGACATGCTCGTCCCTTCCCGTACTGGGATCGCCGGCGTTTGGTCGGGGAATGGACCGTCGAGGAGTCGGTCGAACGCATCGTCGGGTATCGGTGGGCACAGCAGCAGGTGTCCGCCGCACTCGGCGGTTGGGTTGCGACGATTCCCGAACTCGACGTCAAGGCCATGCTCGGACCACACTGCTACCAGCACGCCTGGCACGCCGACCTCTGGCGTCAACGCCTGCCAGAGCTGAAGGAACCCAACGAGCACCGAGCCGAACCGGCCAGCGACGGCTTCGCTGCGTTCATGTCGCGCCTCACAACGCCCGACGGAGGTGATCAGACGGTCGAGAAGCTCGTCGGCGTGTACCGCGTGTTGGTGCCGCATCTGCTCGCTACCTACACCTTTCACCGTCACGTCACCTCCGACATCGTCGACGCGCCGACGGTCCGCATCCTGGGTTTCATGCTCGGCGACCTGCACCAGCAATTGGCAGAGGGAGAGATGATGATCCAGGACCTCGCTCGGTCGCCCGAACTTCGTCGGCGCGCCGGCGACTGGCAGACGGAACTCGACGTGCTCCTCGCGGAGTCGGGTGGTGTCGCTGGCGCGGCGACGCTGGGTGGATCACCGAGGATCCAAGCGCCGCCGAAGGCGCTGCTCGGCGCGGCACTTCGCGAGAAGTGGGAAGCGGACGGCCGCGATCCGTCGGCGCGACTCGTGGGCTCGTGAGCAGTTCCGACCGGTCTGAGCCGACCGATGTCTTCGTCGATGACCCGGTGGTCCGGGAAACGATGGAGATCGAGCACCGCCTGCGTGACGCCGGGTACTGGAATCTGCCTGATGTCCTCGACTTGGCCGGTGACTTCGTGTTCGAGGGGTCAACTGTCGAGGAGATCGTGGACGAGGCCCGCAGGCTCCTGATCCATCAGCATTCCGTCGAACTGTCGGGTGCGCGGATCCTCGCGAGCATTGGTGAGACCGCTGTCAAGGCGGCCGCGTTCGATGCCGTTCTGACGCTGCTGGGTTCGCAACGGGACTGACATCGCTGCAGCAAATCGAAGATCTCGGCCGAGGGCCTCGCCCCGGACCGATCGGCTCGGTGGCCGGTGCCACGACCCCCAAGTGCGCCGGCCACCCAGCCCACACGCATCTTCACCGAGGATCGACGATCGTGAGGGTGGCTTGTGCCGCTGCGAGAACTCGCCGATCTTGCTGGCGATACAGCTCACAGCGCACGACAGCCGACCGCTTGGTCATCGCGACGACCGATGCCTCGGCGTCGATCGTTTCCGCCTTGATCGGGGCGAGATAGTTCACCTTGACCTCCGTCGTTGCCGCCCACTGCCCGCGTTCCATCAGTGGATAGACCACGACCCCGGTGACGTGATCGGCGATCGCGGCTGTAACTCCCCCGTGCGCGTTCCCAAAGGGAGTGAGGAGCGACTCGTCGATCGTCGCCCTGCAGAAGAACCTCCCTGGCTCGAAGCGAACGTGTTCGATCCCGAGATGTCCTGGTAGTCCACCTGCGGCGCTTGATGAATCGAGCATTGCTTCTGCGATCTCGGCGTCGAACCTGGCTGCGAACTCGTCTGGCAACATGAGGCGAATCGTATCTCATGTCCTATCGCGAGTGGGCCTCGATGCTCTAGTCTGCGACCATGGCACGAAACGGAGGCGCATCGTGGGGGAGCAACGCGCCAACTACGATTGATGACGCCCGCGATCGGTTGATCGACGCGGCCGAAGCCTGCTTCACGAAGTTCGGAGCGGCCAAGACGACGCTCGAGGACATCGCCTCACATGCTGGGGTCTCGCGCGCAACTGTCTACCGGTACTTCGAGGGTGGCCGCGACGAGATTATCCTCGCTGTCGTCCTGCGAGAGGCGAGGGACTTCCTCGACGCACTGGCGAGAAGGGTCCAGCGCGAGGCGACGCTCGAGGACGCGGTGGTGGAAGGTGTGTTGCACACCGTGTCGACGGTGCGGAAGAACGAACACCTCGGACTGCTGTTCGCTCCGGAGGTCGCTGGACAGACATCGGCCATCGCTGGTGCTTCGACAGCGCTGTTCGAGATCACGACTGATTTTCTCCGACCGATCTTCGAGCAGGCCCGTGCGGAGGACTTGGTCCGCCCCGGCGTCGAGGCCGAGGACGCGGCTGAGTTCGTCCTGCGGATGATCCTTTCGCTCCTCTCGGTGACCGGCCCCAGGCAGCGGACTGCAGCGAAGCAGCGTGAGTTCGTCAGGATCTACTGTGCTGGTGCAGTACTCAAGTTGCCCTGAGGATCGACCGCGCCGCGGCTTGCCGGGAACTGTCGATGCGCCACATCGCGCTTTCGTACGCTCGACACGGATCAGGGTGTCGTGTTCTGTGGCAGCTCTCGGAACGGCGTCTCCTTGCCGGGTCCCGGTTCCTTGGGCAGTCCGAGTACCCGCTCGCCGATGATGTTCCGCTGCACCTGGTCGCTACCGCCATAGATGGACGGCGCTGGCGAGAAGAGGGTCAGACCCTGAATGCTCCCGGCGCTCATCGAGGCCGGGCCGTCCACCAACGCGTGAGGTCCCAGGATTCGGCAGCCGAGATCACGTGCCAGCCGGGTAATGTCGCTGTGGCGCAACTTGGCGAGGTTGCCTTCACCGCCCGTCGCGGCGTTGCCGGACTTCATGCGGCCGAGATGCCATCCGGTGACCTCGATCATCGAGTGGAGTCGCATCAGGTCCTGGCGGATGGTCGGGTCCTCGATCGTGCCGTTGGCCTCGGCGAGACGTTGGAGTTCGCGGACGCGCCCCGATCCCACGGCACCCTCGCCGAGCGCGGGAGCCTCGTCGCCGAACGATCCTGCCGGCCGATCGAGGTGGCCGGCGATCGTTCCGGGAATCGCGGCGCTCGGGGCGGCGACGTTGTTCCCGCCGATCCCCGACCGTTCGACCATGAGGGTGGTGTTGGCGACGCGCCAGCCGTCGTTGATGTCGCCGATGATGTTCTCGTGGGGGACTCGAGCTTCGTCGATGAACACCTCGTTGAAGAGCGCCCGGCCCGTCATCTCGCGAAGTGGCCGGACCTCGACCCCGTCCTGCAACATGGGAAATGCGAAGTACGTGATGCCGCGATGCTTCGGAGCATCGGGATCGGTCCGAGCGATGAGGATGCCGTAGTCGGCCCACTGGCCGAGCGAGGTCCAGACCTTCTGGCCAGTGATGACCCACTCGTCGCCGTCTCGCTCGGCGCGACACTGCAGTCCGGCGAGGTCGGAGCCCGCACCGGGCTCGGAGAACAGCTGACACCAACCGTGCTGGCCGTCGAGGATGCTGGGCAGGAGACGCGCGTTCAGATCGTCGGACGCATGGGCGATCATCGTCGGCGCGGCCAGCATCATCCCGAGTCCGGATGGCGGGCCGAGCGCCTCGCGTTCGAGCATGGCACGCACGAGCACGGCCGTCTCGGTGCGAGACCAGTTGCGACCCCAGGGCTCGGGCAGCATCGGGTGGGCGAGCCGGGCATCGGCCAGGGCGCGCCACCAGTCGCCGACCGAGCGATCCGGCGACCAGTGCTCGTCGAGCCAGGCGCTGACGTCGAGGTCGGTCTCTGGCGAAGCATCTGCGATGGCCATGATGGGTCTCCTTCAGTGGTTCTTCACGGGTTCAACTGCTCCGAGGCGAGCTCACGGAGGCGCTTGTAGTCGACCTTCCCGTTCGGGGCGCGACCGATGTCGTCGACTCGGACGACTTCGCGCGGCACCTTGTATGCGGCCAATGAGCGACGGACGTGGGCAACGAGCTCCTGGGAGTCGAGGTCAGCGGTCCCTGATTGCACGACGGCCACGACCATTTCCCCGAATCGCTCGTGGGGGAGTCCGACGACGACAGCGTCGACGACTCCGTCGAAGGTCTTCACAGCCTCCTCGACCTCCTCGGGGTACACCTTCTCACCGCCGGTGTTGATGCAGACCGATCCTCGGCCGAGGACCTTGATGGACCCGTCCTCGTCGATCGTGGCGTAGTCGCCCGGGCACGAGTAGCGCTTGCCGTCGACGACGATGAAGGTCTTGGCCGACTTCTCCTCGTCCTTGTAGTACCCGAGTGGTTGACGCCCACCGACGGCGAGCCGTCCGATCTCGCCGGGAGTACCGACGCGATTGCCGTCGTCGCCGACGACGATCGTGTTCAATCCCGGCTCGAAGCGTGCCGTCTTCGCGGCCGCGCCTCCGCCCGAGATCGACTGGCCCATGCCGAGCGCCTCGGATGACGAGAAGGCGTCCATCAAGAGCATCTCGGGGCGGTGCGCCAGCATTCCTTGCTTGGTCTCCTCGCTCCACATGACACCGGACGACACAAAGGCCAGCACAGACGAGAGGTCCCACCGTCCGGGGTTCGCATCGAGGGCGGCGAGGATCGGTTTGGCGAAGGCATCGCCGACGATGGCGATGGCGTTGACTCCCTTGGCATCGATCTCGTCGAGCATCTCTTCCGCGTCGAACTGTCGGCTGGGGAGCAGGACGACACACCCGGCCGAGGACAAGGTGCCGAAGCTGGTGAACGCGCCGGTGCCGTGCATGAGGGGGCATGCCGGCATCCCCACCGGCCCGGGCTCGGCGAAGGCCGTGTCGAGGAACTCCGGATCGTGCTCCTCGGGTACGGCGAGACCCAGACCGGCGCCGAGGACGACCGCGAGATCGTCCTGTCGCCACATGACTCCCTTGGGCATCCCGGTCGTGCCGCCGGTGTAGAGCATGTAGAGATCGTCGCCGTCGCGTCCTCCGAACGACCGCACGCGGTCAGTGGCCGTGGACGCAGCGTCTTCGTACGGGATCGCCCACGGCGGGCATGGCCAAGAATCGTCGTCGACCCACAGCCAGGTTTGCACGGTGGGTACGCGATCTCGGATCGATTCGATGGTCGGCGCGAAGGTGCCGTGGAAGACGACGGCGACTGCGTCGGCGTTGTTCCACAGGTAGACGAGTTCGTCCTCGGTGTAGCGGTAGTTGGTGTTCACGGGCACGAGCGACGCCTTGAAACAGGCGAACACGGACTCGAGGTACTCGGGCGAGTTGTAGAGGTACTGCGCAACCTTGTCCTGGCGGCCTGCGCCGGCGTCGAGCAGCGTTCGAGCGATACCGTCGGCGCGCCGGTCGGCCTCGCTCCAGTACACGGTCCGGTTGCCTTGGCGGGCGAACGGGGCATCCGGCTGCTGATCGGCAGCCGCTTCCCACATGTCTGCGAAGTTCCAACCAGTCATGTCGGTCTCCGTCTCAGATCTTCGATGTGCGTTCTGACCAGTACTGGTCGCGGAGCTTGCGCTTGTAGAGTTTCCCCGTCGGGAGCCGAGGCAGCTCGTCGAGGAACTCGATACGCTGCGGGCACTTGTAGTGGGCGATCCGTTCGCGCGTGAAGGCGCGGAGCTCGTGTTCGAGGTCGTCGTCCACGACGACGCCGTCGGTGGCTTGCACTGCAGCCATCACGGACTCGCCCATCTCGTCGTCGGGAATGCCGAACACGGCCACGTCGGCAACCTTGGGGTGCATCACGAGGCAGTCCTCGATCTCCTGGGGGTAGATGTTGACGCCACCGGAGATGATCATGAACGCCTTGCGATCGGTAAGGAACAGCCATCCCTCGTCGTCGAGGTAGCCGACGTCGCCGAGCGTGGTCCAGCCGTGGCCGCCGGGGTCCTTGACGTCGGCGGTCTTGTCCGGGGCGTTGTGGTACTCGTAATCCGGACCGCCACCGAAGTACACGGTGCCGGCCTCTCCGGGTGCCGCCTCCTCGCCGTTCTCGTCGACGATGTGGATCTCGCCGATGAGCGGCTTGCCGACGGTACCGGGGTGTTCCAGCCACTCGTCCGGCTTGACGAGGCAGAATCCGTTGAGCTCGGTCCCGGCGTAGTACTCCCACAGCACCGGGCCCCACCAGTCCATCATCTGCTTCTTGACCTCGACGGGGCAGGGGGCTGCCGCGTGGACCGCGACCTGCATCGACGAGAGGTCGTGTCCGGAGCGTTGCGCCTCGGGGAGCTTGAGCATGCGAATGAACATGGTCGGGACCCACTGCGAGTGGGTGGCGGCGTGTTCTTCGATGAGACGCAGTGCCTCGGCCGGGTCGAACTTCTCCATCACGACGCACGTTCCCCCGAGCGACTGCACGCCGAGGTTGAAGCCGATCGGAGCCGAGTGGTACAGCGGCGCCGGCGACAGGTAGGTCGTGTCGGCGGTCATGCCGAACACTCCGCCGAGCAGCGCCGAGATCATCATCCCGTCCTCGATCGAACCACCGGACATCGGCCGCTTGATCCCCTTCGGCCGCCCCGTCGTGCCGCTCGAGTACAGCATCATCTCGCCGGCGGGCTCCTCGTCGAGCTTGTCGGCAGGCATCGACGCGATCGCGTCCGCATAGGATTCGAAGCGATCGTTCGCGTCGCCGATCAGGAGGGGGAGGTCGACGCCGGAGGCGTGGGAGAGCGCCTCGGCCGCGACCTCTGCCTTGGCGGTCGTGGTCACCACCGACCGGCTGCCCGAGTCCTCGAGGATGTAAGCGACCTCGTCGGCGGCGAGATAACTGTTGATCGTCGTGACGTACAGCCCGGATCGGAGCGCTGCCCACATCACCTCGAAGTAGCAGGGCTGGTTCTCGCTGAAGATCGCGACGTGGTCGCCCGGTGCCAGCCCGTGCGAACGCCACAGTCGGGCGAGGCGGTTGGACCGCTCGTCGAGTTCGCGATACGTCACAACCTCGCCCGATCCCGCCATCAGGATCGCGGGCTTGTCCGGTGTCGTGTGGGAATGTGCTCCCGGGTACATGGCTAGCTCCCCCTCGGAATGTGTGCTGTCAGGTCGATGTGAGTTCTGCCGGCGTGAACATCGGTAGCCGCCGCCCGTCTCCGAGTTCGTGTGACCAGTCGACGATCACCCGTTGGCCACAGGCGACGTCCTCGGGAGGTGCGCCCACGATGTTGGTGCTCATGCGGTAACCCTCGTCGAGGTCGACGAGCGCGATCACGTAGGGCACCTCGTCGGCCATCATCGGGTTGCCCGGCTTGCGCATGACGTTGCATGCGTAGATGCGACCGATCCCGCCGACCTCGGCCCACTCGAGCCCGGCGTTGCCGAGACAGCCCGGACAGAACGAGCGCGGGTACCACACCCACCGTTGGCAGTCCCGGCAGTGCTGCGCGGTGAGCTGGCGCTGCTTGGTGGACTCCCAGAAGGGAGCGGACAACTCGGTGATCGGTGGATCGATACGGGCCATGTGTGCTCCTACGCGGTGGCGTCGGTTCCGAGGACGATGGTGGAGGTGCAGGAGATGACACCGCCGCACCCGTTCGCGAGCGCGATCTCCGCGCCGTCCACCTGCCGGTCGCCACCCTCGCCCCGCAGTTGGCGCACGGCCTCGACCAGGATGAACATCCCGTACATGCCGGGGTGGGTGTAGGCGAGTCCGCCCCCGTTGGTGTTGGTCGGCAGCGCGCCGCCGGGGCCGAGTCGGCCGTCGGCGACGAATGCGCCGCCTTCGCCCTTGGCGCAGAACCCCAGGTCTTCGAGGGTCATCAGGGCCGTGATCGTGAAGCTGTCGTACAGTTCGACGACGTCGACATCCGCCGCTCCGATCCCCGCCATCGCCATGGCATTCGGACCGGAAGTGGCGGCGGCGGTGGTCGTGAGGTCGCCCATCTGGCTGATCGACATACCGTGGGTGTGGGCGGTGCCGGCACCCAGCACGAGGACCGGTGGACGGGCGAGGTCACGCGCTCGCTCGGCCGACGTCATGACCAGGGCTCCGGCTCCGTCGGTGACGAGGCAGCAGTCGAGCTTGTGCAACGGCTCGGCGACCATCGGCGAGTCGAGCACGTCGTCGATGGTGATCGGCACCTGGTGGTAGGCGTTCGGGTTCTTCGACGCCCACTCGCGGAACGAGACCGCGATCTGGGCGAGCTGTTCGGACGTCGTGCCGTACTGGTGCATGTGACGGCTGGCGGCGAGGCTGTACGAAGCAGCCGGGAGACCGAACCCGTAGGGAAGGTCCCACTGGAACATGGGGGAGTCCTTGGCGACCGGCGGCCCGCCGGAGGCGAACGGGTTCTTCCCGCCGCGGGGGGTTGCGGCGTAGACGATGACCGCGACGTCGCACAGCCCGTTGGCGATGGCCACGGCCGCGTGTTCGACGTGCACCTCGAAGCTGGAGCCTCCCGTCATCGTCGTGTCGGTGTACCGGCCCTGCACCCCCAATCGTTCCGCGAGCTCCAGCGAGGCCATCATCCCGTTCGTCGAGATGACCGAATCGACGTCGCTGATAACGAGTCCAGCGTCTGCGAGTGCGTCCCGGATCATCTCGACCTCGAGGTCCTCCACGCTACGGCCCAGTTCCCCGGTCGGGGAGACAGCGTCGGCCGCTCCGACGATGGCGGTGGCGGCGCGAAGCGGATGTGGCATTGGGTGCTCCCGAGAGGGGTGTGTCGAGCAAGTGTACGAAACGTAGCACGATGGACGTCTCACGCTTCAACAAACCCAGGACATCCCTGAATGGCGGGCATCCATGTCTCTGACGTTCGACACGGAGCGTCTCAAGCAGCGGGCCCTTGAATGATGCCGGCGGTTAGACTCTCTCCATGTCTGACGACTCGACGGGCGAGCGCGACCCCGACGTCCTCGTGGTCGGTGCCGGCTTCTCTGGGGTCCACCTGCTCCACCGGGCCAGACAGGCGGGGCTCTCCGTAGCTCTGGTCGAGGCAGGCGCCGCTCCTGGTGGCATCTGGTATTGGAACTGCTATCCCGGCGCCCGGGTCGATTCGCACGTCCCGATGTACGAGTTCGCCGACCCCGACGTGTGGCGTGACTGGTACTGGGACGAGCGATTTCCCGACTGGCGGGCGCTGCGTCGATACTTCGACCACGTCATCGACCGATGGGGCCTCCGTGAGTCCATGCGCTTCGACACGCGTGTCGTGCGCGCTCGCTTCGAGGAGTCCGACGCACGGTGGACCGTCGAGCTCTCCCGTGGTGGGGTCCTGCGACCGCGTCATGTCGTGTTCTGCACCGGCTTCGCCGCGAAGCCGCACGTCCCCGAACTGCCGGGGATCGAGACCTTCGCCGGCGATCATCACCACACTGCCCGCTGGCCCCAGGAGGGACTCGATCTCGAGGGCCGGAGGATCGGCGTGATCGGCACGGGAGCGAGCGGGGTCCAGGTGATCCAGGAGGCTGCGGGCGTCGCGGCACATCTGACCGTGTTCCAACGGACGCCGATCCTGGCGTTGCCCATGCAGCAACGCTCGCTGGATCGCGACAGCCAGGACGAGGCGAAGCGACGGTACCCCGAGCTGTTCGCGGCCCGGCGACGCACCAACAGCGGGTTCGACTTCCCGGAGCAGGGCGGCACCTTCGACGTCGACGAGCAGGAACGGCGCGCCATCTTCGAGGAACTCTGGGACAACGGTGGCCTCAGCTTCTGGGGCGGAACGTTCTCCGATGTCCTGCTCGACGAGCGCGCCAACCGTGAGGCATACCGCTTCTGGCGCGACAAGGTCCGTGCCCGGATCGACGACCTCGCCACGGCAGAGCTGCTGGCGCCGACTGACCCGCCCCATCCCTTCGGAGTCAAGCGGCCGTCGCTCGAGCAGGGTTACTACGAGGTGTTCAACCGCGACGACGTCACCCTCGTCGACCTCCGAACGAATCCGATCGAGGAGGTGATGCCGTCCGGCATCCGGACCGCATCCGGTCGCCACGAACTCGACCTCATCGTGTTCGCCACCGGCTTCGACGCGGTGACCGGGGGTCTCACGTCCATCGACATCCGTGGCACCAGCGGGGAGACCCTCGCCCGTCATTGGCAGGACGGTGTCCGGACCCATCTCGGCGTCGCGTGCCATGGTTTTCCGAACCTGTTCTTCCTCTACGGACCGCAGAGCCCATCGGGGTTCTGCAACGGCCCCACCTGTGCCGAGGTGCAGGGCGAGTGGCTGACCGACCTGCTCGTGGCACTGCGAGACAGCGGTCACGGACGCATCGAGGCCAAGGCCGATTCCGAGACCGCATGGCGAGAGCAAGTGGAGTTCATCGCGTCGTTGAGCCTTTTCCCGATGGCCGACTCGTGGTACATGGGGGCCAACATCCCGGGCAAGCGGCGTGAGATGCTGAATTGGCCCGGAGGGCTACAGCTGTACCTGGAACAGTGCCGCAACGAAGCGGAGAGCGGCTATCCGGGATTCGATCGCGGTGGCCCAGCCGAATCGGAGCTCGCCTCGTGAACGCGCTGGGCAGATGGTGCTACCTCAACCGTCGGCGGGTCGTCGGGACGTGGGCGGTCGCCGTCGTCGCGCTGTTCGTGGCGGGCAACGCGTGGGGAGGGGAGTTCCAGAACGACTTCCGAGTCGCCGACTCCGAGTCCCAGGAGGCATTCGACCGCATGCAGGCGTCGTTCCCTGCCTTCGCCGGCGACCCGATCAGCTTCGTCTTCCGCTCCGACGTGGGTATCGACGAACCCGCCGTGCGCTCGGAGGTCGAGTCCGTCCTGGCCGAGATCGCGGCCGAGCCCGGAGTGATGGAGGTGGTCTCGCCATACGCGGGGCTCGCCCTGGTCGACGCGGAACGACAGACTGCGATCGCCCAGGTGCGCATGGTCGACTTCGGGCCCGACGTCGAGATCGGCCTCGTCCAGAGACTCATCGACCACGCCGATGTCCTGTCGGCAGTCGACGGCCTCGACGCGGCGGTAGGAGGCCCGACGGCGATGTTCGCAGAGGCCGAGCGGCCGGGCTCGCGCGAGGCTGTCGGCGTGGTGCTGGCGCTGTTGGTCCTGCTCGTGACCTTCGGGTCGCTCATCGCTGCTGGGCTCCCGGTCGTCGTCGCGCTCGGGGGGCTCGGTGCCGGCATGGCCGGGATCGTGGTCCTCACCAGATTCATGTCCGTGTCCACCTTCGCTCCGGGACTGGCGGCGATGATCGGGCTCGGCGTCGGGATCGACTACGCCTTGTTCATCGTCACGCGATATCGCCAGGGCCTCGACGAGGGGCGGCCGCGCGACGAGGCCGTGGAGATCGCCGTCGGCACGGCGGGTCGGGCGGTGGTGTGCGCAGGGGCGACGGTGGTGATCTCGCTGCTCGGGATGTTGCTCATCGGCGTGTCGATGGTCGTCGGTCTGGCCGTCGGAGCCGCCTTGGCGGTCAGTTGCACCGTCGTCGCCGCCGTGACCTTGTTGCCGGCGGTCCTCGGATTCGTCGGCGACCAGATCGACCGTTTCTCAGTCCGTCGGAGGCGCCTCCGCTCCGATGACACCGCGTGGCATCACTGGGGGCGAGCGATCCAGCGACGCCCAGTTCCCGCGATGGTCGGGGCACTGATCCTGTTGCTTGCGTTGTCCGCTCCCGCCCTCGGTCTCGTGCTCAGCGGACCGCACTTCGGCGGCGGCCCCGAGTCCCAGAGCAGCCGTCGTGCCTACGACCTCATCACCGAGTCGTTCGGTGTCGGCTACAACGGCCCCTTGCTGCTGGTGGTCGACCGCGAACTCCCGGGCGTCACCGACGATCTGGTGCAATCGGTCGCCCAGCGGGTGGCTGCAGAGCCAGGCACCGAGGTCGTGTTCCCGGAACTGAGGAGCCCCGACGGAAGCCTCGGGGTCCTCGTCGCGATCCCGACCTCGGCGCCACACGACCTCGAGACGCAGACGCTGGTCCGCGACCTGCGCTCCGACGTGATCCCCGAGGTCACGGGTGCCGCGCCCGGTGCCGTCGCGGTGTCCGGCGTCACCGCGCTCTTCGCCGACATGGCCGATCTCCTGAATCGGCGGCTTCCCGTGTTCATCGGAGTCGTGATCGGCATGTCCTTCCTGCTGCTCATGGCAGTCTTCCGCTCGGTACTCGTCCCGGTGAAGGCCGCAGTCTTGAACATGTTGTCCATCAGCGCGGCGTACGGCGTCGTTGTCATGTGTTCCAATGGGGATGGGGCGCTGACTTGATCGGCGTTGACCGACCCGGTCCGATCATGGCGTTCATCCCCATGATGTTGTTCGCCATCCTCTTCGGGCTGTCGATGGACTACGAGGTGTTCCTGTTGTCGCGCGTGCGAGAGGAGTACGACCGCACCGGCGACAACGCCACCGCGGTGGTCGACGGCCTCGCCGCCACCGGACGCGTCATCACGGCGGCAGCAACGATCATGGTCTTGATCTTCTCGTCTTTCGTGCTCGGCGACGACCCGATCATCAAGACGTTCGGCCTCGGCCTCGCCGTCGCCGTCCTGGTGGATGCGACGGTCGTGCGGATGATCCTCGTGCCCGCCACGATGGAGCTCCTCGGTGACGCGAACTGGTGGTTCCCTCGCTGGCTCGAGCGGTGGGTTCCCCGCATCGATCTCGAAGGCGGCTCCGCTGTGCCGGACGAGATCGACGGTGCGCCGCCCGTCGCGACCGGGACTGGCTCCGCTACGTCCCGGTGAAGTTGGGCGCCCGCTTCTCCATGAACGCGAGTGGACCTTCGACCGCGTCGTTCGAGCTGAACACGTCACGGCCGGCGTCGGTCTCGATCTTCAGTGCCTCCGGCAGGCTCAGCCCGCTGGACCGGCGCACGGCATCCTTGATCGCCTGCACCGCGAGGGGACCGTTCGATGCGATCCGCTCCGCGATCAGCTGCGCTCGGGCGCCGACATCGACGGGGCGAACGATCTCGTTCACGAGGCCGATCCGCCATGCTTCCTCGACCGGCATCGACTCGCCCAGCAGCAGGATCTCCATGGCCTTGCAGTAGGGAACCTGTTGCGGGAGGCGCGAGACGCCACCGCCCCCTGGGATCAGGCCGCGGGCGACCTCGGTCAGACCGAGCGTCACGCCCTCGGCCGCGATGCGGAGGTCGGTGGCCAGGACCAGTTCGGTGCCGCCAGCGAGCGCATCGCCGTTGATCGCTGCGATCACGGGCTTGTCGAGCACGAAGCCCCGCAGGAGTCCGTCGCCGAACGCGGCGCGGTCCGAGAGGAGCTTGTCGTCCCACTCGTCGTCGGGCGGGCGTTGCCGCGTCAGCAGCGGAATCAGCCGACCCAGGTCGGCACCGGCGCAGAAGGCCCGGTCACCCGTACCGGTGAGCACCGCCACCCGGATGCCCGGATCGTCTCGGACCGCGCGCCAGGCCTCCGCCATCCGGACCAACATCTCCGGGCTCAAGGCATTGCGTTTCTCGGGCCGGTTCATGGTCAACACGGCGATGCTGTCGGCGACATCGACGAGGAGATGGGGCTCGCTCATGACCTCCGCTCCGGTGCATCGTTCCGACGGCGCGCCTCGGCCCAGGTCATCCCGGACTCGACATCGAGATCGTGCGGGAGCCCGAGGACCCGCTCGCCGATGATGTTTCGCTGCACGTCGCCGGTACCGCCGCCGATCGTCAACGCCGGTGCGAAGAGGTAGCCGTGGGACCACATCTCGCCGGCCCCGCCGAACGGTCCGACGTCGTCCAGCACCCCCTGGGCTCCGGCGAGATCCTTGGCCAACGCCATGATGTGCTGGCCGTGCTCGTCGGCGAGCACCTTGCGGATCGACGCCTCCGGGCCGGGCGGCTCCCCCTTGATCGCGGCGGTGACCGTTCTCAGGCGGATGAGCCGCAGGAGCTCCGCCTCGATGTGCATCGAGGCGGCCCGTTGGCGCACGATCGGGTCGGCGAGCGGTCCGTGGGCCCGGATCACGTCGAGCAGGTCTCCGGCGTTGGGTCCCATGCCCCAGAGCGCGCCGCCCGAGGAGAGCGACACCCGTTCGTTGGACAGGGTCACCTTCGCCAGTCGCCAGCCGTCGTTCTCGGTGCCCACGAGGTTCTCGGCCGGGATTCGGACGTCGGTGAGGAAGACCTCGTTGAACGTGTGCCCGCCGGTCATCTCGATGATCGGCCTGACCTCGATTCCGTCAGAGTCCATGGGACAGATGAAGTACGAGACACCGTGGTGCTTGTCGGCATCGGGATCGGTGCGGGCGATCAGGATGCCGTAGCGCGAGAACTGCGCGAGTGAGGTCCAGATCTTCTGCCCGTTGATCACGTACTCGTCGCCGTCGCGCACGGCCCGAGTCCCGAGGTTGGCCAGATCGGACCCAGCCTGCGGCTCGGAGAAGAGCTGACACCACATGTCCTCTCCACTGAGCAGGCGCATGAGGTACCGATCCTTCTGGGCCTGGGTGCCCGCGTGGAGGATCGTCGGCCCGGCCCATCCGATCCCGATGGGGTTCATCGGACGTCGCACCCTGGCTCGCCGGAGCTCCTCATCGATGACGATCTGGCGGATGGGATCTGCGTCGAGACCCCATGGTGCCGGCCAGTGCGGAGCGACGTAGCCGGCCGCGGCGAGTTGCCGGCCGCTCGGCTCGGGGTTGGCGGTGAGCCAGTCGCGCACGCTGGTCCGGAACGGGTCGTCGTCGTTGGGGAGTTCGAAGTCCATAGGGTTCCTGTCGATGGATCCGGCGTGTTCGTTGTCGCCGTAGAAGATGTTCGGTCACGCGGCGTCGGCGTCGATGGCCAGTGCGTGTCGTCGGATCAGGTGGGCGCCGCGTGCGGAGTCCTCGTGGAGGACGAAGTGTCCGCCATCCACGAGCACGATGGTCGCCGAGGCGCGGCGAGCCTGTTCGGCGAAGACGTCCGGGAGGAACGAGTTCCGCCCGGCGAGGATCGTCGCAGGGCAGGACAGATGGGGAAGATGGTCCCATGCGGCCTGGGCTCCTCCACGCTCCGCAGAGACCTCGAAGATCGTGGCCTCGGTCTCCGGGGTGCAGGCGAGACGGATCCCGTCGGCCGATGCCACTGTGCCCCATCTGGCATAGGCCGCCAATGCCTCCGGCGCGAGCTCGGAGAGGGGCGGGCGTTTCGACAACGACGCGACCATCGCGGCCTCATCGTCGAATCCGGGGCGCCGACGGCGAGCCTGTTCGGCCATCCCGTTGCCGTCGCGTCGAGGCCCGTCGGCACCTCTGCTCATCTCACCGGTGAGTCCGTCGGTCGGGAAGGCGACCGCCTCGGCCAAGACTGCCCGGGTCCAACGACCGGGGTCGAGCTTGTCGGCCATGATCGCGACGGCTCCACCCAGCGAACTGCCGGCGACGGACGCAGAGTGGATTCCGAGTGCGTCGAGGGTCTCGAGGACCCGGGTGGCCATCGTCTCGAAACTGAAACCCGATCGGTCACCGGGTGTCGAGCTCGCTCCATGCCCCGGGAGGTCGATCGCGATGACGCGCGCCACGTCACGTAGCAGTTCGGCGACGGGCTCGTACAAGCCGGCGCAGAACCCGTTCGGATGCAGCAGCACGACCACCGGTCCATCGATCCCCCACTCGAGCACGCCGAGCGCGCCTTCACCGGTTCTCACCCGCGTTGCTCGAAGCATGGAGAGACGATACAGGGACAGTGTTGTGTTTCATGGGTCCTCAGGCGGCTTCCGCGGTACGACCTCATGGATCGGTGCGGTCGAGGAGGGCGACGAGTTCGCCAGGATGCCGAAGCACGGAGTGCGAGGGGTAACGCTCGAGCAACGCAGTGCGGGCAACCATCTCGTCGATGACCAATCGGAGATAGGTCGCTGAGGTCGAGCCTCCCGCGATCAGGGAATCGGCGAGGTTGCGGAGTGCGAGGGTGAGGCTCAGGAGGTTCCATTCGATGTCCAGGCAGACCGTGTACTTCTTCACCAGCAGTGCATGCTCTCGGCGGTACCTACCCGTCTCCGACTCGATCACCCGTCCGAGCCGCTGGTCGTCGCGATGGGAAAGCGCGTCGAGGACCTCTCTCAAGAGATTGCGGTCGACGGCCTCGAGTCGAACGATCCCGCCGACATCTTCGACCGTCAACGCTCCGTCGGGGAGCACGTGCGCCTCACCGCAGATCACGAGCCGGCCGGAGGCCAGAGGATCGAACAGTGAGTCTTCGATGAACGATGCGATCGCCTCCTCCCGTGGCTCGACATGCGTCGCTCCCCATGGCACGCGCTCGACGACAATGTCCGTCCGCGAGAGCCGGTGTCCGAGAGCTGGAACGACCACGCCGACTGCTTCGAGCGCTTCTGCGCTCTCGGATCGCAGATCGCTGACGTTGCTCGGCACCCCCGTGCGCCACCCGCGCACCCAGATGGGAGCTGCGTCGTCGCTCCACCCCCAGCGAAGGGTTCCTGAAGCCGACCGTGCAACCGGCCGGGAGAGCCGTCCGGCGTCTGGATCCGGACCTCTCAGGAGGGCTCGCATCGGCCTGCCGTGCCGGTCCCACCGGAGTCGGTCGACGACGACTGCTGCTTCGCGTCGGCGCATGATGGCACGATACGTCGAAGCACGGATGTCTTGCATGTCGAAGTTGGATCGGGTGTCCAACTCGGAAGTCCGCTCTCCGAGATCCGCCGCGCGCCACAATGGAAAGGTGCGCGAGGTTCCGGCGGAGATGGCAGAGCGGCTTCTGTCCGTGGCCAACGTCCTCGGATCCTCGTTCGAGTCCACGCGAATCGACGAGATCGTCGACGTCAGCGGGATCCCGCGTGCGACGCTCTACTACTACTTCGACGGGAAGGGTCAGGTGCTGGCCTTCGTGCTGCGAGAATCGTTGAACCGGCTCGTCGAACAGGCAGGCAAGGTGGCGGCGGGTACCGGCGATGCGGCGAGCCGGCTCGTCGAACTGGTGCGCACGCAGTTGCGCTACATGTTCGAGAATCCTGGGACGAGCCAACTCCTGTTCCTGAGCCTCGGGAGCGCCGGTGCGATGCCAGAGGTCGCTTCCCGGATCGATGCTGGGTTTCACGAGCCGGTACGGCGACTCCTGCGCGACGGTGCAGCAGACGGTTCGATTCGCGTCCAAGAGGACGACGACCTCGTATCGAGCGCGCTGTTCGGTGCCCTCACCTCCGTCGGGTTGCGCTGTCTCGTCTCCGAGGACGATCCCGACGCGGATGTCGTCGTCGAAGCGCTCCTGCCGATGTTCTGGAACGGGCTGCATCCGGATCGCGGTTGATGGTCGTGGCCAGTGGACCACGACTCGATGGCAAGGCAGGCGTCGCCGGGTCCGATCGGTGACCCATTCGTCGTTCTGGTCCTGGTCGGCCGAGCCTCCGGACCGCTGGCCCACCGACCACTCGGGCTGCGGTCGCGGTGAGTTGTTGGACGAAGAATCTAAGATGTAGATTCAGACGAGCCTCCCAGTGAACGCTGGGTCATCGGCAGGCAACGGGGGTCAGATGCGACGGACAATCTGTGGAGCCGTGGGGGTTGTGCTCGCATTGGTGATCTCGATAGCCACTGCGGGACCGGTGCTGCCGGAGGTGTCGTCCGGCGCCGGGCAGGACGGCACCGGGTCGGGCCGGACCCAAGCGGCGCTTCTCCGCGTCGGGCCGTCTCGAGGATCGTTGAGCCTCGCACCGCAGGTTGGCCTGGTCCTGACCGACTACTTGAACACACGAGGCCGTGGCGATGTCCGGGCCGTGGACTTCGCGGCGCTCGCAGACTCGATTCCCGATGAGGCCATGGACGCTGCGCCCACCGTCAAGGTCGAGTCGACGGACGAGAACGCGGAAGCGGGCCGGACCAGTACCGTGGGGACGCCGTCGGTCGCACCGGTGTCCGTAGCAGGAGCCGAGCTCCATGCCGCGGCGGGTCCATCTCCGTACGGCGAGGGCCGCTTCATCACGGGCGAGACTGACATCGGCGTCGGGGTGATACGGGGCAGTGAGGTGAGTGGCTTCAGTGGCTTCGTGGACCGTGGGGTTCGTGAGGCCCGGGCCAGGGTCTACATCGGCAGAATCGAACTCGCCGGCGGGGCCGTCGTGCTCGAAGGCCTCGAGTGGAACGTGGTCAACCGGTCGGGTGCGACGACGGACGAATCAGCGACGTTCACGCTCGGCGGTGCCACGATCCTCGGGCAGAGTTTCGCGCCCGATGCGGGCGCGGAAGCTCCACTGAGGGACCTCGTCGCTGCGCTGGCGCCTGTGCTGGGACCCGTGGGGCTCGATCTCACGTTCCCCGAGGCGCGTATCGAGCGAGGAGTGGTCGAGCTGAGCCCGCTGAGAATCCGGGTCGCGAACAGCGATGCCGGGACGGTGCTCGCCCCCGTGCTCGAAGGGATCCAGCCGATCCGCGATCCGCTGTTCGGTGCGATCCGGGAGGGCAGTGAGGACACGGACGCCGCCATCCTCCTGACCGATGTCGCTCTCGGCGTGCTCGCTGGAGGCTCGTCGCTCGACATCGAGCTCGGCGGGGCGTCGGCATCGACGGCGCCGCCTGCTGAGCGGTTCGACTTCGGCGCGAGCGCGGTCTCCCCAGCACCACCGCTCTCGCAGGCTCAGCCGATGCCCGCGGTCGCGCCGCCGGCGGCGGTCGTGCCCCCGACCCCGATGCCCACGGTCCCCACAGCGAGCGACCCGATCATCACCATCTCCGGCACGCCTGAGTCGGGGGAGCGAGAGGCGTCCGAGATCGCCGCCGCTCAACCCGTGTCGACGACCGACGCGAGTCGGGGCGGACCCTTGCTCGCCGTCGCCGCGGTCGGGCTCCTGATGATGGGAGCAACGGCGGGACGGGACTACCTGCGTGTCCGGAACGGACTCCGGTACGTCAAGACCAGCTGACGTCTCCGTACCCGAGACTCACAGCGCTCTCTTCACGAGGTCACCGTCATGAACCGATCCGATCCCCAACTCCCGTCGCCTGCCGGCAGGGTCATGCGTGGCTACGCGCCGGTGGCGACTCTGGCCGTGATGTTCGTCCTCATGGCGGTGCTCATCCCCTCCACGTACCGTGACGACGCCGAGCTCACGGCCGGAGGCGATTCGTCGTCCGACTTCGGCTCCGCGCCGAACGAGTCCTCGGGCGGCGGGGCCGGTGGCGGAGCTGCCGGCTCCGCAGACGACGGTGGCGACGCGTCCCGCGGTGATGACGGCGGCGCCGCGCCCAGTGGTTCGGCTGTCGTGGTCGGAGGCGACGGGGGCGCGACCGCCTCGGCGGACGGAGGCAGTGGCCCGGGTGCCCAGGGAGGATGCCCCGACCGCGACCTGCAGATCCCCGGCGACCCGTACTCGCCGCCGTGCATCGAGTTCTCCGGCGACAACGGTGGCGCCACATCCAAGGGAGTCACGGCGGACGAGATCATCGTGTCGGCTCGGATCCTCGACGAGCCAGGCTTCCAGCAGACCCTCGCCACGCTCGCGGGCGCCGACATCGTCGATGGACCCGAGGACGTGCGCCGTACGATCGGCGCGCTGGCGCAGTACTTCAACGAACGCATGCAGTTCTACGGCCGCCAGATGCGGGTCGAGTTCTACCCGGGGCGGGGATCCGGCGTCGCGGAACTCCAGGGCGCCGGCCAGGCCGAGGCCGAGGCCGACGCGGTCACCGTGGCCGACGAGATCGGCGCGTTCGCCGAACTGAACGGCGGCTCCGCACCCTTCGCCGACGCACTCGCCCGCAAACAGGTCATCGCGTTCGGCACGCCGTACCTGTCCCGCAACTGGCACATCGACCGTGCCCCCTACAACTGGAGTGTCGCGACCGACTGCTCCATCATCGTCGAGAGCGTCGCCGAGTTCGCCAACCAGACGCTCGCCAACAAGCCCGCGGTATTCGCGGGAGGAGATCTGAAGGACAAGCCGCGGAAGTTCGCCGCCTTCTCGCCGGAGAACCCGTGGTATGTGGACTGCGTCGACCAAGCGATCGCCATCGCGGAAGCGGCCGGCAACGAGGTCGACGAACGGATCACGTATCGCCTCGACATCGACTCCATGTCGAATCAGGCGTCGAGCATCATCGCCAAGCTGAAGAGCGAGGGGATCACCACCATCCTCTGTGGCTGCGACCCGATCATGCCGGTGTTCCTGACGACCAAGGCGGCGGAGCAGAACTACCGGCCGGAATGGGTCGTCGCCGGTACCGCGCTCAGCGACATCGACATCGTGGGCCAGCTCTACGATCAGGACCAGTGGTCCCGCGCCTTCGGCGTCAGTTACCTCGCCCCGTTCCGGCCGATCGAATCCGGGATCGGGTACAGCGCGTACAAGTCGGTGCGCGACGACGAGCCGGCGTTCGCCGTCGAGACGATCTACGCGCAGATGTACATGTTGGCGCTCGGGATCCACATGGCCGGCCCCAACCTCACACCGGCGTCGTACGAGCAAGGGATGTTCGCGTATCCCGGAGGGTCGGGTCCGTACGGAACCTGGGGGTTCGACGAGGACAGCTACACGCCGACGCAGGACTACCGAGTCATCTGGTGGGACCCCGACGCAGTCTCGCCACAGAACAACAAGCGGGGCGGCTACATCGAGAGCTACGACGGTCGGCGATTCAAGCCCGGCGCCGGTGAGCTGCCGGCGTCCGACCAACCGCCGGTCTTCGGTCGATGACCGCAGTGGAGACCATGCGAGGCCGACTGGCGAGCGATGCACGCCTGCGGGCGGTGGCCATCGGTGTCGCGGTGATCGTCGGCTATCCGGTCGTCGCCGCCTTGCTCCCCGACGGCGCCCCGCTGGGCATCGTGGTACAGGGCGCCGTGTTCGGGACGGTCACGTCGCTCCTGGCCATGGGACTCATCCTGCTCTACCGGACGGACAGCATCATCAACTTCTCCTACGGAGCGATGGGGTTGGTCGGTGGGAACCTCGGCGTAAACCTCTACCTCGAGGCTGACGTCAACTACTTCCTCGCAATGAGCATCGGTGTGCTCACCGGCCTCGCCGTCGGTGGACTGGTCGAGGTCCTCGTGATCCGGCGGTTCAAGGATGCTTCCCGTCTCGTCGTCACGGTCGCGACGATCGGCCTCGCTCAGCTGTTGGGCTACATCGGCGCGATCTGGATTCCACAGCGCTTTGGCGGTGTCGGGCTCGTCGGTGGGTTCGAGACGCCGTTCGACTTCGGATTCGACATCGATCCGGTGCGCTTCACCGCGGGCCACATCTTCATCATGGTGGCGGTCCCTCCGATCATCGCTGGTCTGTCCTGGTTCCTGTTGCGCACGGATGCTGGCGTCGCGGTGCGAGCGGCGGCGCAGAACAAGGAGCGAGCACTGCTCCTCGGCATCCCGATCGAACGGCTCCGGACGATCGTGTGGATCGTCGCCGGAGGTCTCGCCGCGCTCACCATCGTCCTGCAGGCACCGTTCGCCGGCACCGCGTCCAACCCGCTCACCGCACCCATCACCGTGCTCCTGCCGGCGCTCGCGGCGGCCGTGATCGCCCGGATGGAGTCGCTGCCGGTCGCCTTCGCCGCCGGAATCGCGCTCGGGGTTCTCGACCAAGTCGTCTTCTGGAACGTCGACAAGGCCTCGGCCGGCGACGTGGTCTTCCTCGTGGTCATCCTCGTCGCGCTGCTGGCGCAATCCGGGCGGCTGTCCCGAGCGCACGATGCGGCGTTCAACATCGATCTGTCCGGCGTCGTGCGAGCGGTGCCGACACCGCTCGAGCGACTTCCCGAGGTGCGCTACGGACGCTGGGGGCTGGTGGCCGTGGCCGTGCTGTTGGCCGTCTTCGTGCCCCGTGGCTGGTCGCCCTCGTCGCTGAGCCTCGCAGCGACGGCCACGGTATGGGCCCTCGTGGCCGTCTCGCTCGTCGTCCTCTCGGGATGGAACGGCACCATCAGCCTCGGGCAGTTCGGCATCGTCGGCGTGGGCGCCATCGCGGCGGGCAACGTCATCCAGCGGTGGAACCTCGACATCTTCGTCACGTTCCTCATCGCGGGCATTGCCGGCGCCGTCGCGGCGGTGATCATCGGTCTCCCGGCGCTACGAATCCGCGGGCTGTTCCTCGCCGTGACCACGTTGGCATTCGCCGTCGCGCTCGACAGCTTCTTCCTGAACCCGGTGAACTTCCCGGACTTCGTGCCCGACGACGTGAACCCGCCCATCCTCTGGGACCGGTTCGACGCGTCGGAACAGCTCGTCTTGTATCACCTGGGGCTCGGGGTGCTGACCGTGGGGATCCTGCTCACCCTGGCACTCAAGCGAACGCGCTGGGGCCGGATCCTCCAAGCGGTGAAGGAGAACGAGAAGACGGCGCAAGCCCAGGCGGTCCCGACCACCATGGTGAAGCTCGCCGCATTCTGCTACTCCGGGTTCCTGGCAGGAATGGCAGGCGGTGTGTACGTGCTCGTCATCCGTGGCGCTCGCGTCAGCTCGTTCACGCCGAGCATGAGTCTCGAGGTGTTCGCGATGACGGTCATCGGTGGGCTCGGCTCGATCCTCGGGGCCCTCTTCGGCGTGCTCGCATTCCGGTACCTCGAAACCGTCCTCTCGGGGGAGCTTCGCCTCGCGGTCTCGGGCGTCGGCCTGCTCGTGGTGCTGTACGTGCTGCCCGGCGGACTGAGCCAGCTCGTGTACCAGGTGCGGGATCGGGGGTTGCGCGCGGTCGCACGTCGGCGGGGCGTCCACGCACCGAGTCTCATCGAGGACAGCCTGCAGACCGCGGCGACCGACCAACCGGTTCCGCCCGATCCCGAGCTTGCAGAGGGCTCGGGTCCACAGCATGCGATGGAGAGCGCCAGATGACGAGCACCGAAGACCCGACGCTGACCACGGCAGACGGCGAACCGCTCCTCGTCTGCAGGTCCGTCGACGTCGCCTACGGGCCCGTCCAAGTGCTGTTCGGTGTCGACCTCGATGTCCAGCGGGGGGAGATCGTCGCGCTGCTCGGCACGAACGGTGCGGGCAAGTCCACGCTGCTCAAGGCGATCTCCGGACTCGTCCGACCCAAGGGTGGAGAGGTGACCTTCGCCGGGCAGACCATCACCGGGCGGCCCGCGAACAAGACCGCCGAGCTCGGTCTGGTCCAGATGCCGGGTGGCAAGGGTGTGTTCCCCCAGCTCTCGGTGCGGGAGAACCTCCGTCTGGCGTGCTGGCTGTTCCGGGACGACGCCGAGCGGACCGAGGCGAAGGTGGCGGAGGTGCTCGACCTCTTCCCGCGGCTGGCCGAGCGATACAAGCAGACTGCGGGCGACATGTCCGGGGGCGAGCAGCAGATGCTCACGCTCGGGATGGCGCTCGTCAATGATCCTGTCCTCTTGATGATCGACGAGCTCAGCCTGGGGCTCGCGCCGGCCATCGTCGGCCAGCTCATCGATGTCGTGCACGAGGTGAACGGGCAGGGAGTCACCGTCATCGTGGTCGAGCAGTCGATCAACGTGGCGCTCAACCTGGCGAGGCGGGCCGTCTTCATGGAGAAGGGTGAGTTCCGCTTCACGGGGCCGACGAGTGACCTCCTTGCCCGTCCGGACATCCTCCGCTCCGTATTCATCGCCGGCGCCTCGGCCCCCGACGAGAAGCCCGAGCCCAGCGCCAGTGTGCCCGCAACCCTTGTTCGCCAGGCGCCAGGACCGGATGCCCCGGTCGTGCTCGAGTGCGACGAGGTCGTCAAGCGCTTCGGTGGGATCACCGCGGTGAACCACGCGAAGATCGAGCTCCGGGAGGGCGAGATCCTCGGTCTCATCGGACAGAACGGTGCGGGGAAGACGACACTCTTCGACTGCGTCTCGGGATATCACCGGATCGACTCCGGCCGGATCCGTCTCGACGGTCTCGACATCACCGAGTGGCCGCCCCACGAGCGTGCCCGCGCCCGTCTCGGTCGCTCCTTCCAGGAGGCCATGCTCTACCCGTCGCTGACCGTGGCCGAGACGATCGCCACCGCTCTGGAGCGCCACGTCGACAACCGAGACATGATCGCTGCTGTGCTCGGTGCACCGGCCTCGTACGAGTCGGAGCTCAAGGCCTGGCGACGCGTCAACGACCTCGTCGAGCTGATGGGCCTCGGGGCGTTCCGGGACAAGCTCGTCGGTGAGTTGTCCACCGGGTCTCGCCGCATCGTCGAACTCGCGTGCATCCTCGCGCAGGAACCGTCGGTCCTCCTCCTGGACGAGCCGTCTGGCGGCGTCGCCCAGAAGGAGACGGAAGCACTCGGCCCCCTGCTGTGCCAAGTGCAGGAATCCACAGGGTGTTCGATCATGGTGATCGAACACGACATGCCGCTGCTCACCTCGATCTGCGACCGCATGTACTGCCTCGAGCTCGGCGGTGTCATCGCCGAGGGGACGCCTGCCGCCGTCCTGGACCACCCGCGGGTCATCGAGTCATACCTGGGCGAGAGTGACGCCGCGATCAACCGATCCGGATCGGCCGGGCCTGATGTCACCACGTGGCCTGAGAACGGCGCCTCGGTGCCGCCCCGCCGTCGTCGCCGACCGTTGACCGCAGATGCCGTCGAGCGACCGTCGTCACCCGCCGACACGACGTCACGCGGAGCGTGACACTGCGGATCGTGTATGGAACAATCGACGGTACGTGTTCTATGTATGGGCGATTGGAGACGCAGGCATGAACGACGTGACCATGACGATCGACGGTGTCGCCGTAGCGACCGAGGCGACGTTCGACGTGATCGATCCGGCCACCGGAACAGCGCACGCCACCGCGCCGGACTGCACGGAGGCACAACTCGACGCTGCGATGGACGCCGCAGCCAAGGCGTTCGGCGAGTGGCGGCAGGACGAGTCCCGGCGTCGGGATCGGCTGCGGGCAGCGGCGGACGCACTCATGGCCGCAGCCGACGACATCGCGCCAATCCTCACCGCCGAACAGGGCAAGCCGCTCGGCGAGTCGTCGATGGAGGTCTTCGGCACGGCGGTCTGGATGCAGTACTACGCCGATCTCGAGATCCCACGTGAGACGATCCAGGACGACGATGCGGCGCACGTCGAGGTGATCCAGCGGCCGCTCGGCGTCGTCGCCGCGATCACGCCATGGAATTTCCCCCTCGTCCTGGCCGCGTGGAAGATCGCGCCCGCGTTGCTCGCCGGCAACACCATGGTGCTCAAACCGTCGCCGTACACGCCGCGATCCACGTTGAAGCTGGGCGAAGTCCTCCGCGACGTCTTGCCTCCCGGGGTGCTCAACGTCGTGAGCGGTCTGGACCCCCTCGGGGCATCGATGACCAGCCACGCTGTACCCCGCAAGATCAGCTTCACCGGTTCGGTCGCCACCGGGAAGAAGGTCGCCGCCGCTGCTGCGAGCGACCTCAAGCGAACGACCCTCGAACTCGGCGGCAACGATCCCGCCATCGTCCTCGACGACGTCGACGTCGACTCGATCGTCGAGAAGCTGTTCTGGGGAGCGTTCCAGAACAACGGTCAGGTGTGCTCGGCCATCAAGCGTGTCTACGTGCCCGACACGTTGCACGACGAGATCGTGGACGGGTTGGCCGACCGGGCGCGATCGGTCAAGGTCGCCCCCGGTACCGAACCCGACGCGCAACTCGGACCGATCAACAACCGGCCGCAGTTCGACCGTGTCTACGACCTCGTCCAGGACGCGATCGCCGGGGGCGCCGCGGTAGCGGCCGGCGGCGGCCCCAGGGATGGTGACGGCTACTTCTTCGAACCCACGATCCTGTCCAATCTGAGTGACGGTGTCCGAATCGTCGACGAGGAGCAGTTCGGCCCCGCGCTCCCCGTCATCAGCTACCGCGACCTGAGCGAGGTGGTCGAGCGCGCCAATGCGACGCACTTCGGCCTGTCCGGCTCGGTGTGGGGCTCGGACCCCGAGCGGGCCAGCGGGATCGCAGAGCAGTTGGAGTGCGGGACGGCGTGGGTGAACACCCATCTCGCCCTTGCCCCGAACCAGCCCTTCGGCGGAGCGAAGTGGAGCGGTATCGGTGTCGAGAACGGCACCTGGGGGCTCCTCGGCTTCAGCGAGCCGCAGGTGATCCACCGAGCGAAGCTCTGACGTGGGGACGGCCGCGAGCCTCGTGGTGGACCCGGCGTCCGGTCCGAGCGACTCGGATCTGGCCGAGACATGGTTCCTGGAACATGCCGAACCCGCGATCGGTCACCTCGTCGACGAGGTCACCGCAGGTCTGGACACGGACGCGACGCGAGCCTCGGCGATCTTCGCGGCGGTCTGAGGTCGGATCTGGTACGACCCGACATCGCTCACGAACCCGAGGCCGACCGAGCCTCAGCGGTGCCGATAGGCGGACGACGAATCGTGTTCCATGTACTGTTGTGAGACGATGCAGCACTAGTGTTTCACCACGAAGCGCCCGTCGGGTGCCGATCGTTGTCGTCCACTCATGCGAGGCCAACGCCATGACCACCACCGACCCGAGCTCCCACGTCGAGGATTGGACCACCGACTTCGACATCCTCGACCGCGACTACGTCGCCGACCCCGCGGCGGTGTGGAGTGAACTCCGGCAGCGGTGCCCGGTCGCCCACACCGACCGCTACGGGTCCACCTGGTTGCCGACGCGCTACGACGACCTCGCGAAGATCGCCCACGACGTCGAGCGGTTCTCCTCTCGTGACATCGCCGTCATCACCCCGGGTCGCGACCTGAACCCGGAAGCGGCGATCATGCTCATCGCCCCGCCGATCACCTCCGACCCGCCCGTGCACACCTGGGCTCGGCGCATGCTCTTGCCCCGGTTCAGCCCGAAGGCGATCGACGAGCTCACCCCGATCACCCACGGCCTGGCCGACGATCTGATCGATGGCTTCGTCGACGCCGGCGAGGCAGATGCCGCAGTGGACTACAGCCAGCACATCCCCGTGCGGGTGATCGCCCGCATGCTCGGCGTTCCCCTCGAGGACGAGACGATCTTCACCCGATGGGCGGTGACGATCCTCCAGAATGGGTTCCAGAACATCCAAGGGGCGACCGACGCGGTCATGGAAGTCATCCAGTACTTCGGGGCGAAGCTGGACGAGCGCGAGCGGATGCCCGAAGTGGAGCGTCCCGACGATCTCATCACCATGCTCGTGGAAGCCCGCCACGATGGCGACCGCCTCGACGACCCGCACCGCATCGGGAGCTGCTTCCTGCTCTTGCTTGCCGGGATCGATACCACGTGGAGCTCCATCGGTTCGAGTCTGTACCACCTCGCCAGCCACCCGGAGGACCAACAGCGTTTGCGCGACGAGCCCGATTTGATGGCGAGCGCCATCGAGGAGTTCCTCCGCTTCTACAGCCCGGTCACGATGGCCCGCTACGTCGCCGAGGACACCGAGTTCGCAGGCTGCCCCATGAAGCGCGGGGACAAGATCTTGATGGCGTTCCCAGCCGGCAACCGTGACCCCGAACACTTCGAACGCCCCGACGAGTTCGTCATCGATCGGCAGCGCAACCGCCACTTCGCCTTCGGGTCGGGGATCCATCGCTGCCTGGGGTCGAACCTGGCCCGCATGGAGCTGCGGGTCGCCATCGAGCGATTCCTGGACCGGATCCCGACCTTCGAGCTGGCTGACCCTGGTGCGGTGACGTGGAGTGGTGGTCAGGTCCGCGGTCCCCGCCGCGTGCCAGTGCGCTGGTAGGGGCGAGCGCGGTCTCCGGCCGCGAGAATCGACGACGAACCGACCCGCGGGCACGCACCTAGAGACCACCGGCCGCGGACCGTCCGTGGTGCTCACGCACGGCTTCGGCGATGACTCCTCGACGTTCCGCGCCCAACGCCCAGCCCTCGACGGCCATCGCGTGCATTGGTGGGACCTCCCCGGCCACGGGCGCTCCGATCCCTAGCAGCCCTCCACCAGGGCGTCGGCTCCGGATTGGCTCGAGTCCGTGATCGGGCACGCGGACCCCGGGCCGGTGGTGCTGGTCGGACATAGCCTCGGCGGCTACCTGTCGCTGTGCCGCACGGTGCTCGATCCCGCGGGCATCGCCGCCCTGGTGCTCGTCGCCACCGGGCCGGGGTTCCGCGATCCGGCGAAGCGAGAGGCGTGGAACGACTTCGTCACTGGTTTCGCGGAGCGCCACGGCGTGCCGGCGTCGGCGCAGGGCATCTGCGCCCAACCCGACGGTGTGGTGCTCGAGCGGCTGGAGCAGGTGCATGTCCCGAGGCTGGTGGTCGTCGGCGGCGGCGAGCGATACCACCCGGGCAGCCGGGTCATCGCCAATCGGGTTCCTGGCGCACGGTTGGTGGAGGTCGACGGTGCTGGCCACTTCCCGCACCGCACCCACGCCGACCGGTTCAACCGCCAGCTCCGTGACTTCCTCGCAGCGACGTTCCCGTCCTGACCGTCCTGCGCGGACGACCGGCGCCGATCGTGTCTACAGTTCACGGTCGGACGATCTCAGGATTTGGCGCCGCGCGGTAGTCGTGCCGCAAGCACGGTTCCGACCGCCGCCACGGCCGCCGCGATGAGGAAGACCAGGTTGAAGGCGTCCTGAGCTGCTCCGGCCCCGACATCGCTGGGCGTGACGGCGCCGACCCGGGACACCAGCACGGCGCTCAATAGCGCGACGCCGAGCGCTCCCGTGAGCTGTCGGTCGAGATTCTGCATGGCGCTAGCGGCCGCAGCCTGGTTCGGCTCGACGGTGCTCATCGCCCCCACGGTCGTGGGCACGTAGGCCAGCGCCGTGCCCACGCCCTGGACGACGAGGATGCCGGCGATCAACCACTCGGACACGCCGGGATCGAGGGTCCCCAGCGCCAGCATGGTGACGGTGACGATGCCGAGACCGCTGACCGATGGCAAGCGCGCCCCGGTGCGGTCCACCAGCCAGCCGGCGATCGGCATGGCCACCGCGACCCCGAGCGCGCCCGGGGCGAGCACCACTCCAGCATCGCGGGCGCTGAGGTCGCGAACGACCTGGAGCTCGACCGGGAGGAAGTTGAGCCGCGCGAACTGGGTCACCGAGAGCGGGGCTGTCACCGCAAGTACCACGAGGAAGCCCCGGTGGCGGAACATCCGGAGGTCGATGAGCGCGTCGGGTCGGTTACTCGACCGGCGGACGAACGTGATGAACGAGCCGACCGAGACCGAGGCGAGCACCACGATCGGAGTGGAGGTCAGACCGAGCGACCCTGCCTCGCGGGCGACGAAGACTCCGGTCACGACCGCGACGCTCGCGAGGGCCCATCCGACCGCGTCCAGCGGCCGCGGTCGCCCTTCGGTCGATGCGGGGAGCAGGACGGCGGCGGCGGCCGCGGCGATCGCCGCGAGCAGGAACATGACCACGAAGAGCCATCGCCACCCTGCTGCCGTGATCAGCCAACCCCCGAGGGGCGGACCGGCCGCCGGCGCCGCCGCGATGCCGATGCCCCAGATCCCCATGGCCAGGCCGCGGCGGTGCGGGGGGAAGACCTCGTAGATGATCGTCATCCCCACCGGGATCAGGATGCCGCCGGCCAAGCCCTGCACGAACCGGATGGCGACCAGGGAGTCGACCGCCGGGGCGAACACGCACCCGACGGTGCACGAGGCAAAGGCTGACAGGCCCCAGCGGTAGACCGTCGACCGACCCCAGCGATCCGCCATCCATCCGGTCGCGGGAAGGACGGTCACGACGCCCAGCAGAAATCCCGTGACCACCCAGTCGATGTCGAGTCCTCCACCCGAGGCGAGGTCGGCGGCCATCGTCGGCAGGGCGACGCCGATGACGGTGGTGTTCAACGTGACCGCGTAGCTCCCGACCAGCACAACGCCGAGTGCGATCCACGCTGATCGAGGCGTGGTTCTCGGGGCCGCGGCGACGCTCGTCGGCAAGCTCAGGACTCCTCCCCGGGTCCGTCGTCGCTGCGAGACGCCGTCACGTGGATCGACGATAGATGATACGGATAGTGTTTCGTGTATCGATGCCTCGGACGGGGGCGTCACCATCGAGGGGGAACAATCGTGAGAGTGGACTATCCGATCATCTCTGCCGACTCGCACATCACCGAGGCGCCCGGCACCTACATCGATCACATCGATCCCAAGTGGCGGGAGCACGCGCCGAGGCTCGTCGACGGCGGGGCGGAGATCGGCGACGTGTTCGTGGTCGAGGGTTCGAAGGTGCCGGTGCCGATGGGCTTGGTCGCCGCCGCGGGGAAGGACCCGTCGGAGATCCGCGTGAAGGGCACGCGCTTCGACGAACTGCACGCCGGCGGCTGGGACCCCGCGGCCCGACTCGCCGAGCAAGACGTCGACGGCGTCGCCGCCGAGGTCATCTACCCGACCGTCGGGATGGTGCTGTGCAACATCGACGACTTCGACCTGAAGAAGGCCTCGTTCGACGCATACAACCGATGGATCGCCGACTACTGCTCGCACGCACCCCATCGCCTGCTCGGCTGCGGGCAGACGGCGATGCGTTCGGTGGAGGAGGGCATCGCCGACCTCGAGTCGATCAAGGCGCTCGGCCTGCGAGGCGTGATGATGCCCGGAGTTCCGGCCGTCGAGGACTACGACTCGCCGGTGTACGCGCCCTTCTGGGACAAGGCGATCGAGCTCGGCCTGCCCTTGAGCTTCCACATCCTCACGACGCAGGAGCAGGCGCCGCGGGGACCGAAGATCTCGCGCTTCCTGTCGATCGTCCGAGGTTGTCAGGACATCATGGCGATGCTCGTCTTCGGCGGCGTGTTCGAACGCCACCCCGACCTTCGGGTGGTGTGCGTGGAGGCCGACGCCGGCTGGGTGCCGCACTTCATGTACCGGATGGACCACGCCTTCAACCGGCACCGGTACTGGCTCAAGCCCGGTGCAGACCTCCAGCGCCTCCCGAGCGAGTACTTCGCCGAGCACATCTACACCACGTTCCAGGACGACTGGACGGCCTTCCGATTCGCCGACTCGATGAACTGGAAGCGGCTGATGTGGGCCAACGACTTCCCCCACAGCGACTCGACGTGGCCCTGGTCCCAGGACCTGCTCGACAAGCACACCGACGACCTCTCCGACGAACAGACCAAGGCGATCCTCTCCGACAACGTTGCGGACCTCTACGACATCGACCGGTCCGTCCTCCCGACGACTCGGTGACCAAGCGCATGACACGTTCGCTCAGCATCGGGATCATCGGCGCGGGGATGGCGGGCATCGCCACTGCCATCCAACTTCCCCATGACGGCGACGAGGTCGTCGTCTACGAGAAGGCCGACGAGGTCGGTGGGACCTGGCGAGAGAACACCTACCCCGGCATCGCGTGCGATGTCCCGTCGCACCTGTACTCGTACTCGTTCGCGCCGAACCCGGACTGGAGCCAGACGTTCTCGCCGGGGTCCGAGATCCAAGCGTACTTCCGCGACGTCGCCCTGCGGAACGGCGTGTACGACCGCACCCGGTTCGGCGACGAGGTCACCGAGCTCACCTGGAGCGATGGTCGCTGGCACCTGCGGACCGCCTCGGGTCACGCCGCGAGTCACGATGTGGTCATCGGGGCGACAGGGGTGCTCCACCACCCGAACGTCCCGTCGCTTCCGGGCCTCGAACGATTCGACGGAGCGGCGTTCCACAGCGCTCGATGGGACCACGACGTCGACGTCGACGGGGTGCGGGTCGGGGTGGTAGGGACGGGGTCGAGTGCCGTGCAGATCACCAGTGCGCTGGTGGGTCAGGTGTCGTCGCTCTCGCTCTTCCAGCGCACCGCGCAGTGGATCATGCCCGTCGACAACCCGGCCTACACCGACGCGGAGCAGCGAGCCTTCCGCGAGGACCCCGACCTCATGCGAAAGGCCCGCGACGGTCTCGGGCGAGCGTTCGCCGACAACTTCGCCAACGCCGTGGTCGACGCCGACAGCCCGGAGATGGCGCTGATCGAAGCGGCCTGCCGGGACAATCTCGAACGGTCCGTCGTCGATCCCGAGCTGCGGGAGCGGCTCCGCCCGGACTACCGCGCCGCTTGCAAACGTCTGATCGCCTCCCCGGACTTCTACGACGCGATCCAGCGGCCCAACGCCCGACTCGTGACCGACCCGATCGCCGAGATCGAGCCGGGCGGCGTGCGCACCGAGAGCGGAGAGCTCCACGAACTCGACGTGCTCGTGCTCGCCACCGGGTTCCGTGTCGACCGCTTCCTCCGCCCGATCGCGGTCAACGGCCGGGACGGCGTGCGCCTCGACGACGTCTGGGCCGACCGGCCGAGCGCCTACCTGGCCCTGGCGATGCCGCACTTCCCCAACCTCTTCCTCCTCAACGGCCCCAACGGTCCGGTCGGCAACTTCTCACTCATCGACGTGACCGAGGTGCAATTGGCCTACGTGGAACAGCTCTTGGACCGGCTCCGCCAGGGTGCCGAGTCGGTCGAGGTCCGCGAGACGGCCGCAGCCGGGTTCGAGGCGGCGCGCGTCGACGCCACCAAACACACGGTGTGGGTCACCGGGTGCCGCAGCTGGTACCTCGACGACCGAGGTGTCCCGACCGCCTGGCCGTGGAGCTACCAGCGGTTCCGCGAGCTGTTGGCGGCCCCCGAACCGACGCACTTCCGGGTCGACCAGATGGCGGTGACCGCATGACGGGCGCGGAGGCGATCGTGCTCGATCGTCCGCGAGATCTGCGCCGGACTTCGCTCCCGCTTCCTCCGATCGGGGAGGACGATGCGCTCCTCGAGGTCGAGGCGTGCGGCCTGTGCGGCACCGACCACGAGCTCTACACCGGGGCCATCGCTCCGGGTTTCGCGTTCGTGCCGGGCCACGAGGCGGTCGGCCGGATCAGCGAGATCGGGCCTCGGGCGTCCGAGCGGTGGGGGGTCGTGGCCGGCGACCGAGTCGCCGTCGAGTGCTTCCAGTCGTGCCGCACCTGCCCCGCGTGCGTCGGTGGGGAATATCGCCGTTGCAGCGAGCACGGTCTCGCCGACATGTACGGGATGATCGACATCGAGCGCTCCCCGGGGCTCTGGGGCGGGTACGCAACGCACCAGTACCTCGGACCGGACTCGATGTTGCTCCCGATCCCCGAGACACTCGCCCCCGAGGTGGCCGTCGCGTTCAATCCGATCGGGGCGGGGATCCGGTGGGGTGTCACCGTGCCCGGTACACGCGAGGGCGCGGTGGTCGCGGTCCTCGGGTGCGGGATCCGCGGGCTCGCCGCGGCGGCTGCCGCGAAGGACGCCGGCGCCGGCTTCGTGATGGTCACCGGCGCCGGGGAGCGTGACCACCGACGACTTGAGCTCGCCCACCGCTTCGGTGCCGATGTCACCGTCGACGTGCTCGCCGATGACCCCGTCGCGCGTCTTCGGGAGGCGGCGGGTGCCGGTGCGGACGTGGTGGTCGATGTGACGGCACGGGCACCGGAGGCCTTCGCTCAGGGTGTCGCGCTCGCGGCGAGCGGCGCGGTCATGGTCGTCGCCGGCACCCGCGGTGGGGGAGGGGTCCCGGGCTTCGACCCCGACCATCTCGTCTACAAGGAGCTGCGGATCGAGGGAGCGCTCGGCGTCGATGTCGTGGCCTACCGCGCCGCCATCGAGTTGTTGACGAGCGGTCGGTATCCCTTCGCCGACCTCCCACGCGAGACGGTCGGCCTCGACGACGTCGAGGTGTTGCTCGAGACGATGGCGGGCGAGCGGGACACGCCACCGGTCCACGCGGTTGTGGATCCTCGTCGTTGATCGACGACACAGGTGGGACGTGGTACGCATGATGTTGTTCGTGTTCCCCAGCCGTCGGCTCGTGGCGAGCGAGCCGGACGCGATCTCCGGAGGTGCCCGATGGGCCAGGACGTGACGTTGGACGAGTTCGAGGAGGAGGTCACCGCCTTCCTCGACGACAACGCCGAACGTCGCGCCAGCGAGATCGACGCTCGGTTCGTCTGGGGCGAGGGCGACGACTCGGTCGCCATGTTCGAAGAGATCGATCCGGACGAGGAGCGCCGTCAGCTGGCTGCGGCCAAGCAGTGGCGGGCCACGAGGTTCGACGCCGGCCTCGGCTACATCACGGGCCCCGAGGAGTTCGGGGGGCGCGAACTGTCGTCAGCGCACGAACGCCTCTACTCCCGGCTCGAATCGCGCTACGAGACACCGACCATGTCGTTCTTCGGGATCGGACTGGGCATGGTCGCTCCGACGATCCTCGCCCACGGGACCGACACGACGAAGCAGGCCTACCTGCGCGGGATGTGGCGGGGTGACATCGTCGGGTGCCAGCTGTTCTCCGAACCAGGTGCGGGTTCCGACCTCGCCAGCCTCCAGACCCGGGCCGAGCGCGATGGCGACGAGTGGGTGCTCAACGGGCAGAAGGTGTGGACGTCGGGTGCGCAGTACTCCGACATCGGCGAGGTCATCTGCCGTACCGATCCCGACCAACCGAAGCACAAGGGCCTGACCGGCTTCGTGGTCGACATGACCGCGCCGGGCGTCGAGGTCCGGCCCCTCCGCCAGATGACGGGGGGAGCGAGCTTCAACGAGGTCTTCTTCACCGACGTGCGCGTCCCCGACGACCATCGCCTGGGCGACGTCAACGACGGGTGGCGCGTCGCGCTCACGACGCTCATGAACGAGCGCGCGTCCATCGGCTCTGGGAGCGGCGGCATGGGCGCCGGGGTCGCGTCGATCGACCGGCTCTCGGGGATGCTGGAACACCTCGGCAAGCAGGACGATCCGGTCCTGCGAGACGAACTCGTGCGGATCTGGATCGGCTTCCAGGTCGCGAAGCTCACCGGCCAGCGTGCCACCGACCGCATCAAGGCCGGGCAGCTGCCGGGGCCCGAGATGTCGATCGGCAAGCTGGCGCTGACACAGAACCTCACCGACCTCGGCGCGTGGGTGGCCGAGGTCCTCGGCCCTCGGCTCGTCGCTGACACGGGTGAATGGGGAACCTTCGCCTGGACCGAGTTCATCCTCGGCACGCCCGGCATGCGGATCGCCGGCGGATCCGACGAGGTGATGCGGAACATCGTGGGCGAGCGTGTGCTCGGGCTCCCCAAGGACACTGGCATCGACGCCACGAGCCCGTTCAAGGACCTCAAGGTCGGGACCCAGGGCCGCGACGAGTGATGTGACATAGTACGTACACCGTTGAACGTATCGTCGCCACGACATGAGATGAGGACGACAGATGAAGACCCGAGCCGCAATTCTCTGGGAGCAGAACGCCGACTGGAGCGTGGAGGAGATCGATCTCGATCCGCCCAAGGCCGGCGAGGTACTCGTCAGGCTGGTCGGGTCGGGCCTGTGCCACTCGGATGAACATCTCCGTACCGGCGACATGGTCGTCGACCAGGAGACGGCCGATCTCCTCGGCCTCGAGCAGTTCCCGGTGATCGGAGGTCACGAAGGTGCGGGGGAGGTCCTCGAGGTGGGTCCAGGGGTCACCAGCGTCGCCCCCGGCGACCACGTCGTGCTGGGGTTCATCCCTTCGTGCGGGAAGTGCCCCTCATGTGCTCGTGGCCGCTCCAACCTCTGCGACCTCGGGGCGTTCCTCTTGTCGGGCCGCCAGATCTCGGACTTCACCGCGCGCCACCATTCGTCCGACGGCACGGACCTCGGCCTGATGTGCCTGCTCGGCACCTTCGCCGAGCACACGGTCGTCGCCGAGGCGAGTTGCATCAAGATCGAGGACGACATCCCGCTCGGCGTCGCGGCGTTGGTCGGCTGTGGGGTCACCACGGGGTGGGGTTCGGCGACCTATGCCGCCGACGTCCAGCCGGGGGAGACCGTCGTGGTCGTGGGCGCCGGCGGCATCGGCGTCAATGCGATCCAGGGTGCTGCGCTCGCGGGGGCCCGGCACATCGTCGCCGTGGACACGGTCGACCTCAAGCGTGAGCAGGCGATGGTGTTCGGGGCGACGCACACGGCGTCGAGCGTGGAGGAGGCGGCGGAGCTGGTCGGCCAGATCACCTGGGGTGCGAACGCCGACAAGACCATCATCACCGTTGGCGTCGGGAGCGGTGCTCTCATCGGCCCGGTGTTGGGCATGACGGCAAAGGGTGGCCGTTGCGTGCACACGGCTGTCGCTCCCATCGACGAGAACGAGGTGACCATGAGCCTGTTCGACCTCACGCTGCAGCAGAAGCAGCTCGTCGGCTCGATCTTCGGTTCGGCCAACCCGCGCTTCGACATTCCCCGGCTGCTCCGCCTCTACCAGGAGGGCAAGCTGAAGCTGGACGAGTTGGTGACCCGCGAGTACGACCTGTCGGAGATCAACCAGGGCTACGCCGACATGAACGACGGCAAGAACATCCGCGGCTTCGTGCGCAATCCGGCCTGATCCCCATGGGGCACACCTGGTTCGAGTCCGTGGAGATCGCCCGGCAGCGAGCGATCAAGATCCTGCCCCCCAGCGTCGCATCAGCGTTGCGCGCCGGATCGGAGGCGGGGGTCACTCTGGCGGACAACGTCACGGCCTTCCATGAGCTGCGCTGGTCGCCCACGGTCGCCGACAAGCCAGTCGAGCGCGACCTCTCGGTCGAGATCCTGGGCCAGACCCTGTCGATGCCCGTCCTGATCGCGCCCACGGGCGTGCAGATGGTGCATCCCGAAGCGGAGCTCGGCCTCGCTCGAGCGGCCGCCGCGCGGGGCACAGGCCTCGGCCTTTCGAACTTCGGGTCCACTCCGATCGAAGCGGTCGCCGCGGAGAACCCGAAGACATTCTTCCAGATCTACTGGTGCGGGACACGCGAGGAGATGTCGTGGCGCATCGACCGGGCCAAGCGCGCCGGCGCTGCGGGGATGATCGTGACGCTCGACTGGTCGTTCTCGCACGGCCGCGACTGGGGGAGCCCCCAGATCCCGGAGTCGATCGATCTCAAGACGGCCATGCGGTTCGCTCCCGAGCTGCTTCGCCGACCGCGATGGTCGATGCGCTTCGCCCGCAAGGCCCGCATCCCCGATCTCACCGTGCCGAACATGGTGGGCGAGGGGGAACCAGCTCCCGGCTTCTTCGAGGCGTACGGACAGTGGATGGGCACGCCCCCGCCGAGCTGGAGGGATCTCGAGTGGCTCCGCAGCCAGTGGGACGGACCGTTCCTGCTCAAGGGCATCATGCGGGTCGACGATGCCAGACGGGCGGTCGACGCCGGATTCTCGGCCATCAGCGTCTCGAACCACGGAGGGAACAACCTCGACGCCACGCCCGCCGCCATCCGCGCCCTCCCGGTGATCGCCGGTGCCGTCGGCGACCAGGTCGAGGTGGTGATGGACGGTGGGATCCGGCGGGGATCCGATGTCGTCAAGGCGCTGGCGCTCGGCGCGAAGGGCGTGATGATCGGTCGGGCCTCCCTCTGGGCGTTGGCCGTCGGAGGCCAGGCCGGGGTGGAGAACGTGCTCGACGTCCTGCGGGGCGGCATCGACTCTGCGATGCTCGGTCTCGGGAAGGCCTCGCTGCGCGACCTCTCGCCCACCGATCTGGTGATTCCGGACGACTTCACGGAGACGATCCAGCGATGACGACATCCCCACGGGCGTTGTCGCTCGCGCCGGTGCTCCGCTCCACCGTCGACACGTCGAGCGAGCAGTTCCACCAGAACCGCGCCGACGTGCTCGAGCAGCTGGCGGAGATGGACGAGCTGCTCGATCAGGCCGCCGCCGGCGGCGGGCCGGCGTCCATCGAGCGGATGCGGTCGCGGGGGAAGATGCCGATTCGGGAACGGATCGCGAATGTGCTCGACCCCGACAGCGCGTTCCTCGAGATCAGCGCGCTGGCCGGCTACGGCTCGGACTACACCATCGGCGGGGGCATGGTCGTCGGGGTCGGGGTCATCGCCGGCGTCGAGTGCGTGATCATGGGGAACGATCCGTCCGTCCTCGGTGGGGCGCTCACGCCCTATGCCGGCAAGAAGTGGTCGCGGGCGATCGAGATCGCTCGCGACAACCACATGCCGTACGTGAGCTTCGTCGAGTCCGCCGGTGCCGACCTGCGGATGCAGGGTGCGGGCAACGACGGGCCCAGGACCGAGACCACGCACTTCGCCGAGAGCGGTCGACCGTTCTACGACATGATCGAGCTGTCGAAGCTGCGCATCCCGTCGGTGTGCGTGGTGTTCGGGTCGTCGACCGCGGGTGGCGCCTACCAGCCCGGCCTCTCCGACTACGTCGTCGTGGTCAAGGAGCAGTCCAAGATCTTCCTGGCGGGGCCACCCCTCGTGAAGATGGCCACCGGTGAGGAGACCGATGACGAGACGCTCGGCGGGGCGGCGGTCCATGCCGACGTCTCCGGCCTCGGCGACTACTTCGCGGAAGACGAGATGGACGCGCTCCGGATGTGTCGCGAGATCGTCTCGCACCTCAACATCCGCAAGGCGGGACCACCGCCGCGTGCCGAGATCGACGCCCCCGTCCACGATGCAGAGGAATTGCTCGGGCTCGTCAGCCGAGATCTCCGGCAGCCCGTCGACGTGCGCGACGTCATCGCCCGGGTCGTCGACGGCTCCCGCTTCGAGGAGTTCAAGCCGCGGTGGGGGCCGACGATGGTGTGCGGGTGGGCCGAGATCCACGGCTACCCGGTCGGGATCCTCGGCAACAACGGGGTGATCTATCCGGACGCGTCGCAGAAGGCCGCCCACTTCATCCAGCTCTGCAACCAGATCGACATCCCGCTGGTCTTCCTCCAGAACATCACCGGGTTCATGGTCGGGAAGGACTTCGAGGCCGACGGCATCGTCAAGAAGGGGTCGCAGATGATCAACGCCGTCACCAACTCGACGGTGCCCCACCTCACGGTCATCATCGGCTCCAGCTACGGGGCCGGGACCTACGGGATGTCGGGCCGGGCGTTCGGGAACCGGTTCACCTTCATCTGGCCCACCGCCAAGATCGCGGTGATGGGACCGAAGCAGATCGCCGGCGTGATGTCGATCGTCCGGCGAGCCCGGGCGGCGCGCAAGGGCGAGGAGTTCGACGAGGACGAGGATGCCGCCATCGTGGCGATGGTCGAGGACGCCCAGGAGAAGGGGTCGCTCGCGCTGCGGGCGTCGGGGGCGATCAGCGATGACGGGATCATCGACCCGCGAGACACGCGCGCCGTCCTCGGGCTGTGCCTGTCCGCGGTGAGGACGCGGCCCATCGAAGGTGCCGCCGGCTACGGGGTGTTCCGACTGTGAGCGTCCTCCAGGTCCTGCTGGTCGCCAACCGGGGCGAGATCGCTCGCCGGGTCTTCCGCACCGGGCGTGCCATGGGTCTGCGCTGCGTGGCCGTCTACGTCGACGCCGATGCCGACGCTCCGTACGTGTCGGATGCCGACGAGGCGATCCGCCTCCCGGACGGCGCCTACCTCGACGGAGACGCGATCCTGGACGCGGCGCGTCGGGCCAACGCCGACGTGATCCATCCCGGGTACGGCTTCCTGTCCGAGAACGCGGGCTTCGCCCGACAGGTCACCGACGCCGGGATCGCGTGGGCGGGACCGACGCCCGACGTGATCGACGCCATGGGCGACAAGCTCGCCGCGAAGCGCATCGCCGTCGACGCAGGCGTCCCCACGCTTCCCTCCGTCGACGATCCGGCTGCGGCCGCCGACTTCGGGTATCCGCTGCTGGTCAAGGCGGCGGCCGGCGGTGGCGGCAAAGGCATGCGGATCGTCGAATCACCCGACGGGCTGGAGGACGGCATCGCCTCCGCCCGGCGTGAGGCGAAGTCCGGGTTCGGCGACGACCGGGTCTTCCTCGAGCGGTACGTGGCGCGCGCTCGTCACATCGAGGTCCAGCTCCTCGGCGACGATCACGGCAACCTCGTGCACGTGGGCGAGCGCGAGTGTTCGATTCAGCGACGTCACCAGAAGATCATCGAGGAGGCGCCATCTCCGGGAATCGGCGACGAGGCCCGAGCGGCAATCCTCGAGTCCGCGCTGACGTTGGGCCGGGCGCTCGGGTATCGCTCCGCCGGCACGGTGGAATTCCTCTACGACGACGAGCGGGACGAGCACTACTTCCTCGAGGTCAACACCCGGCTCCAGGTCGAGCACCCGGTCACCGAGGAGGTCACCGGCATCGACCTCGTCCGCGAGCAGTTGCGGGTCGCGGCAGGCCATGCGCTCGGGATCACCCAGGCCGACGTGCAGATCCGCGGTCACGCCATCGAAGCCCGGCTCTACGCCGAGGACCCCGACGCCGGGTTCCTCCCCGCCACCGGCACCCTCGCTGCCTACGAACTGCCCGACGAGCGGGGGATCCGGTGGGAGAACGGTGTGGGACGGGGCTCGGTCGTGGGCGTCGACTTCGACCCGATGCTCGCCAAGGTGATCGCCTCCGCGCCGACGAGGGACGAAGCCGCTCGGCGCTTGGCAAGCGGTCTGGCCGGCTTGCATCTGGGCGGCGTGGTCACCAACCGAGACTTCCTCGTGTCGGTCCTCCGGGAGCCGGAGTTCCTCGAGGGGCGGACGACGACCGACTACCTCGAGCGGATTCAGTTCTCCGACCGCGTCGTCGCCGAACACGACGTCGCGTTCGCTGCCGGAGCGCTGGCCCTGTGGCTCCAGGGCGCGGACCGCGACCGAGCGGTCGTACAGGCCACCCTGCCGAGCGGGTGGCGCAACGCAAGCCTCCCACCGCAGGAACGGCGCTTCCGGTGCGGTGACGAAGAACACGTCGTCCACTACGAGGCTCGTCGCGACGGCAGCTTCGGCCTCGGCGACGGCGTCGCGCGCGTCCACGAGTGGGACGCGTCTGGCATCGATGTCGAGATCGACGACCGTCGACGGCGCTGCGCGATCACGACGGCCGGCGAACGCGCCTGGGTGCAGGTGCCCGATGGCACGGTCGAGTTCGCTCTCCTGCCCCGGTTCTCGCCACCGGAGGCCGACGACGTCGGCGGTGGACTCGTGGCGCCGATGCCGGGCAGCGTGCTCGAGGTCCGTACCTCGGTCGGTGCGGCAGTGACCGCCGGCGATGTACTGGTGGTCCTCGAGGCGATGAAGATGGAACATCACGTCCGTGCACCGCTCGACGGCACCGTCAGCGAGCTGCGCGTCGCGGTCGGCGACCAGGTGGCCAACGGCGCGCTGTTGCTCGTGATCGACGAGGCCGGCGAGCCGGAGGCGGAGCGATGACCGAGCCGATCCGGATCGCCAACTGCTCGGGCTTCTTCGGTGACCGGCTGTCGGCCGCCGCCGAGATGGTGGAGGGCGGCCCGATCGACGTGCTGACCGGCGACTGGCTCGCAGAGCTGACGATGCTCATCCTGCAGCGGACGCGGGCGAAGCGACCGGGTGGCGGCTTCGCCCGGACGTTCGTGACCCAGATGGAGCAGGTGATGGGCACCTGCCTCGACCGGGGCATCAAGGTCGTGTCCAACGCCGGCGGCCTCGATCCCGACGGGTGCGCGGACGCTGTCGCCGAGGTCGCCGACTCGCTCGGGCTGTCGCCGACCATCGCCCATGTGTCGGGCGACGACCTGCTGGGCAGACTCGACGAGTTGCGCGAGGCCGGCGTCGGCCTGACCGACTTCGAGACCGGCGAAGCGATCGCCGACACGTCCTCGCTGATCACCGCCAACGCCTACCTGGGGTGCTGGGGGGTCGTCGAGGCGTTGGGTGCCGGTGCCGACATCGTGATCACCGGCAGGACGACCGACGCAGCGGTCGTCTGCGGCCCCGCGGCATGGCACCACGGCTGGGCCAGGGACGACTGGGATCAGTTGGCCGGTGCCGTCGTCGCCGGGCATGTCGTCGAGTGCGGCACCCAGGCCACGGGCGGCAACTACTCCTTCTTCACCGAGGTCGACGGGCTCACCCGCACGGGTTTCCCATGGGTGGACATCGCGGCCGACGGCTCGAGCGTCGTCGGCAAGCACGAGGGCACGGGCGGCGAGGTGTCGGTGGGAACGGTCACGTCCCAGCTGCTCTACGAGATCGCCGAACCTGCCTACCTGGGACCCGATGTCACGGCGCGGTTCGACACGATCGAGTTGGAGGAGACCGCTCCGGATCGCGTCCGCATCTCGGGTGTGCGGGGCGAACCCCCGCCCTCGACCCTCAAGGTGGCGATGAACGAGCTCGGCGGCTTCCGCAACGAGGTGGCGGTGGCGCTCGTCGGCCTCGACATCGAAGCCAAAGCCGCGCTGGTCGAGGCCGCGTTCTGGGAGGCCATGCCCTACTCGCCCAACGACTACGCCAGCGTCACCACGCGTCTCGTCCGGACCGACAAGGAGGACCCGGGGTCGAACGAGGAGGCGATGGCGTCGTGGAGGTGCGCGCTCAAGGACCCGGACGAGAACAAGGTCGGCCGTGTCGTCTTCAATGCCACGGTGGAGCTCGGCCTCGCCACGATCCCCGGGTTCACGAGCGCTGGTGGAAGCGGCGGCCAGCAGGCGCGACCCTTCGGCGTCTACCGCCCGGCCCTGATCCCCGCCGACGTCGTGCCGCAACATGTCACGGTGGTCGGCGGTCGTCGCACGGTGGTCGATTCCGTGGCGCCGGATGGCTCCGTCGAGGTCGCGGCCCGCCCCGGTCCCGATGCGGCATCGCCTGGTGGACCGACGACGCACGCGCCCCTCGGGCGCGTCGTCGGTGCTCGTTCCGGCGACAAGGGCGGCAACGCGAATCTCGGAGTCTTCGTCCGCAGCGACGAGGCATGGCCCTGGCTGCGCGACTTCCTGACGGTCGACGAGCTCCGCCGGCTGCTCCCCGAGACGGCCGACCTCACGATCGACCGGCACGACCTCGCGTCGATCCGCTCCCTGAACTTCGTCATTGGCGTCCCGTCAGCCGAACGGCGACGAAGTCGCAGTCTGAACCGCCCTGGGTTCGTTGGAGGCTCCTGACCTTGGAAACGAGGATGGAGTCATG
>JBHIXO010000003.1:0-55484 GCA_041984725.1 Acidimicrobiales bacterium
CGTCGCCCCGTCGGACCTCCGTGTCGGAGACGTGGTCGTCGTCCGCCCGGGCGGCAGCGTGCCCGCCGACGGGCGCGTCGTCGACGGGCGGGCCGATGTCGACGAGTCGATGGTCACGGGCGAGTCCCGCCCGGTCGCCAAGGAGGAGGGCGATCGGGTGGTCGCAGGCACGATCGCCACCGATTCGGCCATCCGGGTCCGCGTGGATGCCGTCGGCGAGGACACGGCCCTGGCCGGGATCCAGCGGATGGTTGCCGACGCCCAGGAGAGCCGGGGCCGTGCCCAGGCGCTGGCCGACCGGGCGGCTGCACTGCTGTTCTACGTCGCCGCCTCGACGGGCGTGGTCACCTTCGCTGCGTGGCTCGCCCTGGGCAGCACCGATGACGCCGTCGTCCGTACGGTCACGGTGTTGGTGATCGCGTGCCCCCACGCCCTCGGCCTCGCCATCCCGCTCGTGGTGTCGCTGTCGAGTGCGATGGCGGCCCGCAACGGGATCCTGGTCAAGGACCGCATCGCCCTCGAGCGGATGCGGGAGATCGATGCGGTCCTGTTCGACAAGACCGGGACGCTGACCAAGGGCGAGCACGTCGTCACCGACGCCGCGGCCGCCGAGGGCACCGAACTCGACCACGTGTATCGGATCGCTGGTGCGGTCGAGGCCGACAGCGAGCACCCGCTCGCTCGGGCCATTGTCACGGCCGCCCGGAACCACGGCGACGTCGCGACGGCATCGGAGTTCCGGTCGATCACCGGCCGGGGCGTCGAAGCCGTCGTCGACGGCACCACGTACGCCATGGGCGGTCCTGCGCTACTCCGCCAACGCAACCTGGACGTCCCGGACTCGCTCACCCACACGATCGACGGTTGGGTCGACCGGGGTGCGGCCGTCCTCCACCTCATCGACGGCGACCGGATCATCGGGGCCTTCGCCCTCGAGGACGAGATCCGACCCGAAGCCCGTGCCGCGGTCGACGCACTGCACGCCGAGGGCATCCGGGTCGTGATGATCACCGGTGACGCCCGCCAGGTCGCCGACGCGGTGGGCGCGGACCTCGGGATCGACGAGGTGATGGCCGAGGTCCTGCCCGAGGACAAGGACGCCAAGGTCGCCGAGCTCCAGGACCGTGGCCTGCGGGTGGCCATGGTCGGCGACGGCGTCAACGACGCCCCAGCGCTGGCCCGAGCCGACGTCGGACTCGCCATCGGCGCCGGCACCGACGTCGCCATCGAGTCGGCCGGCGTCGTGCTCGCCTCCAGCGACCCACGCAGCGTCCTGTCGGTGATCCGACTGTCCCGGGCGAGCTACCGCAAGATGATCCAGAACCTCGTCTGGGCTGCCGGGTACAACATCGTCGCTCTCCCCCTCGCCGCGGGCGTCCTGGCCTGGGCCGGGTTCGTGCTCCCTCCCGCGATCGGTGCCGTGCTCATGAGTGCGTCCACGATCGTCGTCGCCCTCAACGCGCAGCTGCTGCGCCGTCTGGACCTTCGAACCGGTTCCTGACGAGCAGGTGAGAAATCCCGTGCCGTGAAGGCGTGTTCTACGACAGTTGGTCGTAGATTCTCGTTGGGCGTTGGCGACCGCGCCCGGCCGTCACGGCTTTCCTGGTCGACTCCCACCGATCGGTGGCTTCTTTCCTGGAGTGTGCGATGCCCTTCCCCCGGGGTGTTGTCGTCGGGTTGCTCACCGTCAGCCTCGCCGCCGCCGCGTGCAGCGATGGTGACGGCGGCGGCGGCGACGTGTCTTCTTCGAGCGGAGATGTGCGGACCGTCGAGGTGGAGATGCGAGACATCGCGTTCGAGCCCGCAGCGATCGAGGTCGAGGCCGGTGAGACGGTGCGCTTCGTGTTCACCAACACCGGCGCCGTGGCGCATGAGGCCTACCTCGGTACCGCTGATGAGCAGGGCGAGCACGCCGACGAGATGGACTCCATGGGTGGCATGGAAGGCATGGACCACGGCGGCGAGGACGTGGTCACCGTCGAACCCGGCGAGACCGGGGAGCTGACCCACACGTTCACCGACGCCGGACCCGTGCAGCTCGGCTGCCACCAGCCCGGTCACTTCGAGGCCGGCATGGTCCTCGACATCACCGTCGCCTGAATCTCGCGCCGCAGCGTGTTCTACGGGAGGCCGCCCCCCGGTTCGCCGGGGAGGGCGGTGACGACCGCGCCGCTGAGCACCCGGAACAGGTAGTAGGCCGCGATGGCGAGGAAGACCCAGCCGATAGCAAGATCAATTCGCCGCCACCTCGGCTGATCGTTCGTGTCGGGCAGGAACCGGGCCCCGACCCCGGCGATGGCGAGGAGCGCAGCGGTCCGTCCCAGGACGAAGGCCACGATCACGGCCATGGCGATCCCGGGACCGGCAACGATCCCCGCCGCGGCGCCGACACCGATCGCGATCGGCGCGCAGGCCGGGCAGCCGGCGACACCGAAGAACACCCCGAACGTGAACGCCTCGGCGGGGCCGGGTGGGAGCGTCCCGGCCCGGTGGCACAGGCTCGCTCGGCGCAAGAGCAACCGCATGCCGAGGGTGCCGAGCAGGGCGGCGGAGGTGAGGTGCAGGACGATGCCGGCGCGGGTGAGGAAGTCGCTCAGCTCGATGATCACCGCCCCGAAGACCCCGAGCATGCCGTCCATGCCGGCCACGAAGGCCAGCACCGACGGTGCCGACTTCAGCAGCGGCTCGGCCCGGCGACCTTGGTCGGTGACCGTGCCCGGAGCGACTGCCGAGACGACGACCGGGATCGAGGGCAGCGCGATTGGTGACACGGTCAGCAGCGCACCGGCGAGCAGGGCGAGCACGGGCGCGAGGAGCGCGGCGTTGGGGATCTGGTCGAGGAGGCTGTCGAGCACGGCGTTCGTCCGGTCAGATCGTCGACGATGCCCGGACGAGCAGCGCCGTGAGCAGGGTGACCGCAGAAAGGGCGGCGACCTCGAACAGGAGCGTGCGGCGGAGCCGCTCGACGGTGGGGCCGTCCTCTTCCGCAGCCTCGAGGGCGGGGGTGATCACGTGGTGGTTGTGGGCCCCGAACCCGGCGGCGACGGCAACGATTGCGAGCTTGGCGAGCAGGAGCCGTCCCCACGGTGTCGTCCAGAGGTCGCTCGGAGCATCTGCGATGACCCAGGTCAGGTAGACGCCGAAGACGGTCACGACTACCAGGGCGAGCGTCGCGAGCACGGAGAACCTCGTGACCATCACCAGCGCGTGGGTGCGCACGCCGTGACGGCGGCGATTACGGATGATCAGGGCCAGGGCGATCACACCGCCGACCCAGACCGCGGCGGCGAGCACGTGACCGGCGGACGCGAGACGAGTCAGGACCCGGATGCCCTCGGTCACGGTGTGGCCGTCGAAGGCGTGACTCGCCAGCATCGCCACGAACCCGGCCACGGGCAGCAGGCCGTGACGGTCGAGGTCCCAGGCCCGGTCATCGTTCGCCCACGAATCGTCGGGATGATCGGCGACGCCGACCGAACCGGCACCGACCGGGACAGCGGCCGAGACCCGGGCCAAGACGTCTCGGGCTTCGTGAACGTGCACCATGCTCACCCGGGCTGTTGCGGCCACGATGACGCCACTGGCGATGCGCAGCAGGTAGGCGGACCACGCCGTCGCCGACAGCGAGTCGAGGTACGCGCCCGGGTCGAACACGGCGGTGAGGCCATCGCCGGAGACGTCGGCGACGTGGCCGGCGCAGTCGAGGATCGTGCCGATGACAACGGCGACCGAGGCACGGCGGATCCAGAACAGCAGGTTCCGGAGCTCGTTGCGGGTGCCGCGCATGACGAGGGTGGCGAACACGATGAACCCGAGCGAGATCATCATCCCGCCCATCGCGATGAGCCGACCGGCGTCGCTGATGCGACGCCCGATCGTCGATCCCGCCTCGGAGTCGAGGAACTCGTCCAAGCTCGGCGTCGCCTCTTCCGACATGGTCACGGCTTCGTCGACCGCTGCAGACGTGGTCGGCGTGTCGTCGGATTCGGCGGTGGCGGGGTCAGGCTGCTGCGTGGACGTGGGTGCCGGTACGGGGGCGGGTTGGACCGTGAACTGGAAGGTGCCGTCGATCGGGTGGGCGTCAGGGGCCTGCACGGTCCACCGCACGCCCACGTCACCGGGGCTGATCGCCGGGTCGAAGCCGAGGACGAACACACCGACATCAGGTCGGTCGATCGTGGTCGGCTCCCGGACGCCGAGGTCGGGGTCGAGGACGACGAACCCCTCGCCCGAGGGTTCGGCGGTGTTGGTGAACGTGATCGTGATCGACTCGAGCCCGGCGTCCACGACCGCGCCGTCGGCCGGGTCGGATGACTCGAACCCCGTGTGCGCAGCGGCAGGAACGGCAACCAGGAGCGACAGCAGGCCGAGCAGACCGGCCACGATCAGCCGAATGCGCGTCGATCGCATGCGTTCCCTCCGTTCCGTCGAACCCCGACGAGACTACGACACCGTGTCGTACCCATTGGTGTCGGACCCATTCGGCTGGCGGTCAGCGACGGGCTCGACGAAGGACGGCCACGAGCCCGACGAGCGCCACCAGTAGACCGAGGCCCACCGCGCCTGCGACCGCAGCACCGAGGCTGACCGCGCCGACGAGGACCAGCATCGGGACACAACACGCCAGGCATGCCGCAGTCACGCCGACGAGGTCACGCCACCTCCCAGCTCCTGTCGCCGCGCCTGGAGTGCTGGCGGCAGTGGTCACGTCAGGGTCCATGTCCGGCCTCCGTCGTCGCTGCGGTGGATGTGGTTCGGGAGCGTGATCGCGAGCATGCGGTCGCCGTCGATCCCGAGCGCATCGACCGGGCCGATGTCGTCGACTGCTGCCCACGGCTTGCCGGGGCCGGCGCGGTGGTGGACGGTGCCGTTTTCGTCGAGTGCTGCCTGGCCGTCGGTGGTCCACTCGAGGTCGGTGAACGGCGCTTCGAGATCGTCGGCGGTGTCATCGACGGTCCACGTCTCGCCGCCGTCGATGGACGTGACGAGCCCGTCGTCGAGATCGGCCCCGACCATGACATCCGGGTCGGACGGGTCGACCGCGAAGGCGATCAGCTGGACGCCGCCGCCCCGGGATTCCCACGTTTTGCCATCGTCGGTGCTGACGACGATCGTCTCGGCGGTGGAGTCAGCGGCGTAGATGGCGCCGTCGACCACGGCGATGCCGTGGAAGTCCGCTTCGCCGAGCAGCGACACCGGTTCCCAGGCCTCGCCTGTCGTGCTCGACACCAGTCCGAGCAGCGGCGGGCGATCCTCGACACGCAGCTCCCCGGTGCGCAGGTCGGGGTGTCCGCTGGCCAGGAACGTGCCGTCGGCGGCCATGGCCGCGCTCATCAGGTCGTGCTGGTCCTCACCCACGAGCTCGAGACCGTCGTCGGCGACCCGGTACAGGCCGGCGTGGGTGGCCACGAAGTACTCCCCCGCCGGACCCGCCAACAGCTCGTGCACGTGGACGACATCCTCGTCGTGGTCATCGACGGCGGACGGCGAGTCATCGCCACCACACGCCGCGATCAGCAGCGTCGCGGCGAGAAGCACACCGACGGGTGCACCAGGCCTCATCGTTCGAAGCCCTCGCGCTCCTGCACGTCGCGGATGTAGGCGATGATCGCGTCCTGTTCGTCTGCCGACAGGCCGGCGACGGGCGGCATCGCCCCGAAGTCCCAGTGGTGCTGTGGTGCACCGTTGCTCATGGCCGATCGGAACGAATCGTCGCCGTGATGGTTGGGTTCGTAGACGATCGACAGGTGCGACGGCCCCCGTTCCGTGCCTCGGAGATCGGCGCCGTGGCACGACGCACAGTTCGCTGCGTACAACGCCTCCCCCTCAGCCAGGTCACCTCCTACGGGCGCCGCGGTCGGGGACGGGTCCGACGATCCACAGGCAGCCAGGAACACACCGAGCCCGATCCCGACAACCAGCGCCGGTCGTGCGAGCAGCCTGACCAAGAGCGGTTCCGCAGACGGGCTTCTACGACGCATTGTCGTAGTGTAGGTCGGGGTCAGGAGCAGAGATGCAGCACCAGCTCGACGAGATGGTGCGCGAACACGGCACCACCACTGGCCACGCCGACCGATGCGGCGAAGATCGCGGCGTACAGCGCCGTCGACGGCGCCGTTTCTGCGCCGAGCAGGTCACGGACCCGGTAGCCGACCGTCGAGCCAGTGAATGCCATCGCGGGGACGTGATCGTCGACGGCGAGGGCGGCGCGGGCGATCGAGCGGGCGACGAGGCGTCGGTCGCCGCAAACCTCGCCGACCGCGGCCTCATCCGCGCACCGTTCGGTGGCCAAGCGCACCTGGTCGGCAAGTCGGCGGGCTCCGGGAACGATCGCCACCGTGATCGCGGCGGCCAGCAGGAAGCGTTCGTGGCGCTGGTCGAGGTGGGCCCGCTCGTGAGCGAACAGCACCCGCCGCTCGCCCTCGTCGAGCACGTCGAGCATGCCGGTCGACACCACGACACCACCCGCCTGACGACGGCCAACGGCGAACGCGATCGGCTGCGCCTCGTCGACGACGGTGAGCGCTTCGTCGGGCACGTCGAGATCGGCCCGGCGGGCCAGCACCCCGTGGACTCGCTTCGCGGCGATGGTGGCGAGGGGCAGCGAGGCCAGCCCGGCCGGGGTGGGGATGCGATGGTGATCGACGAACACGGCCAGGCAGGCCTCTGCGATCCGGCGGCCCGGCGGCACGCCGAGCAGGAAGCCACCGACGAGGACCGACAGCGTGACCGCCACCGCCGTGGCAGCCGCAACGCACATGCCGGTCGAGAGCCACAAGGCGCGGCGAGGAGCGAGCCGGTTCCATGGCAACAAGGACGCGGTCGCCACGATCAAGAGGACGACCACGGCCGGAAGGAAGGTCGTGAGGACCATCGGTCAGTCGTCCAGCAGTCGCTGCAGAAGGGCTCGGTCGGTGTCGTCGAGTCCGTCGACGAAGGTGGCCAGCACCTCGGACCGGTCGGCAGCCTCGGTCATGGCCGAGGCCATGAGCGACGCATGATGCTCGGCCGATGACGACGCCGGCGCGTACCGGAATGTCCGCCCCTCGGCGGTGCGGGTGAGGCGACCCTTCTCCGCAAGGCGGACGAGCACCGTCATGACCGTCGTGTACCCGAGGTCTTCACCGAGGCGGTCGTGAACTTCGCGGGGTGTCAGCCCGTCGGGCGCGGCCCACACGAGTTCCATGATCTCGGCCTCGAGTGCGCCCATCGGGCGACGTTCGCTCACCACTCGCTCCTCTCCAGACCAACGGCACGACGACACGGCAACGGTAACCGCCGACGGTCAGCCCACCGGAGCAGTGTCGAGTTGAAGGTCATGCCGGCACCGGCTCCTCGACCTCATCGTCGGCAGCCTCGATGCGGCGGGCGCGGACGAGGACGGTCACGCCGACGGCGATCATGGCCAGTGCAGTCCATTGACTTCCGGACAGCCCGAAGCGCAGATCATCGGCCCGGGTGATGTCCAGCACGAATCGTCCGGTTCCGTACAGCGCAGCGGTGGCACCGATCAGCATCCCGGGCCGCTCGAACCGGCGACGCAGTCGTAGGACCAGGACAACGACGACCGCCGCCCAGACCATGTCGTAGGCCGCCGACAAGTGCACCACCTCACCCGCCGGACAGGGAGAGCCAACCGTCTCGCCCACGTCCACGACATCGGGGCACCGATACCCGAACGGCAACCCGGTCGGATCCCCCAGGTGGTCAGCGATGATCAGATCACCGATCCGACCAACAGCGATCCCCAACGGCAACCACGGCGCCGCCAGATCCAGCAGTCGAAGGACAGGCATCTTGCGACGCCGGAGCTCGAACACGGCGACGACGAACGCTGCCGTCAGACCGCCGAGCAGACTCGCGCCGCCCTCCCACAGGCGCAGGACCTCGAGCGGCGAGTCGAACTTCGACGGGTGATTGACCACATACGCCAGCCGAGCCCCGACCAACGCTGCGCCGATCGAGCGGAACAGGATCTGCGACACGGCCTCGCCGTCGAACCCGGCCCGCTCCACGTCCCGCAGCAGGAACACCGAACCGACCAGCAACCCGATCGCCGTGAAGATCCCATGCGGGCTCAGCGACAATGGACCGACGTCGATCGACACCAACGGGTCGTACACGATCGCACCAAACATACGACAGACTGTAGTAGTGAATTGCCCTGACCAGAAAGCAACGAGCGCGACCTTGGCCGTTGGCGCAGCTGTGGCTGCGGCGTGGACCATCGCCCAACGCCGGTCCCCAGCGGTCCGCGGGTGGCAGCCGTCGACGCTCCCCCACGCCCGAACCGACCGACTCGCCTACCGGTATGGCGGCCCCGACGGGTCGGCGTCGACGGTCCTGTTCCTGCACGGGATGGTCGCCACCGGCGACGTGTTCGGCACCACTCCCGACTGGCTCGCCCGCTCGAACCGGGTTCTCGTGCCCGACCTACTCGGCTTCGGACGGTCCCTCGACGAAGCCCGCAACGACTTCTCCACCGACGCCCACCTCGACGCCCTCGACGAACTGCTCGACCAGGCAGCCCCGACCGGGCCCATCGCCATCGGCGCCCACTCCATGGGCAGCGCCATCGCCCTCCGCCTCGCCGCCCACCACCCCGACCGCGTCGACCGCGTCGCCTGCATCGGCGCACCCATCTGGCCCACACCCGACGCCGCCCGCAACAGCCTCGGCCGACTCGGCGCCATGTCCCGCGCCCTGCTGTTCGACGAAGCGGTCGCTCGACGGATCTGCCATTTCAACTGCGAACACCGCACCCTCGCCAGCTACCTCAGCGCCATCGCCGCACCACGCTGGCCGATCCCGATCGCCCGCCAGGCCAGCCTCCACACCTGGCCCGCCTACATCCAGACCCTCACCGACCAGATCATCGAGTGCCCCTGGAACCAGCTCATCGGCGACCTCGGCACCGCCGGCACCCCCGTCACGCTCATCCGAGGCAGCCGCGACCCGATCGGCGACGCTGAACACATCGCCGCACTCGCCGACAACCACGCCAACGTGACGACGCGCGCCGTCGACGGCGATCACACCCTTCCTGCTGCCCGGCCCACGCTGCTCTCCGATGAGCTCCACCGTCCGCCGGCATGAGGATGGTCAGCGGAGACGGCAACGTGCAGACTGCGCTCCCGGCGTCGGCGGGGCGAGCGGATGCGGTTCACCGGTGAGCACCGCAATGGCTGACGCCACCTCGTCCACCGAGGCGTACATGTACCGGCCCGTCGTCCCCGACGGGGCGTGCCCGGCGAAGGCTTGCGCCACCGGGTACCCAGCGAGTCGTCCGACCGCGGTGATCGCCGTGTGGCGGAGCACGTGGGCCGATACCTGGGTTCGTTTCGCCCACGGCAAGAGTCGCCGGGCACGCTCGAACATCGCGTCGTAGCGACGGCTGGTGAGCTCCTGGCCCGACCCGGTCCAGAATACCGACCCTGCGCCCTTGGCGCGACGGGCGACGTGGCGCTGGAGCAGGCGCATCGTCGTGGGCGACACCGGCTGCTCGCGTTCGGAGTCGTTCTTCTCGTGCAACCACACCGTCGACCGCCGCGAGTCCAGATCCGCAACGGTCAAGTTGATGGCGCCGCCGCGACGTGCACCTGACTCCAGGTGAAACCGGATCAGCAACAGATCGAGATCGGGGTCAGTGCTCGTCGTGCGGACCGCATCGACCAGCTCAGCGACCTCGTCGTCGGACAGCGCTCGCCGCCGACTGCGCGCTCGCCGAGGCCTCGGCAACGCCGCAGCAGGGTTGGCTCGGATGATGCCAGCGTCGCGTGCTCGCCGGAACACCGCCCGCAGCGCGGCGACGCAGGTCTCGGCCGACGACCGACCAGTCGAACCAGGGCGATTCCTCTTGGCGCGGGCCACTGCGTCGGCCACCACCAGCTGCAGGTCGCCGAGGTCGATCGACGCGATCGGCCGGTCGCCGAAGCGTTCGATCGCGAGGCGCCAGTGCGGCTCGTACGTCGCCACCGTCGGCGCGGCGAACGTCGGCGTGATCGTCTCGATGAACGCGGCGAGGTTTGGTAGCGACGACGGCCGACCCGCAGCGATCAGATCGGCCAGCTCGACGCCGAGCTCTTCGGCTTCGGCGAGCAGCATCCGGGCGCGGAGCGCGACGTTGGTCACCGCCGCTCCCCCAGCAACAGCCCGTCGCCGACGTCGTCGAGCAGCGACGTCGATGCGATGACCACCACGCCCTGGTCGACGAGCGCGCCGACGAGCAACGCGGGCGGATCGTGACGGCGAAGCCACACCGGGATCTGGAGGCGGCCCCTGCCATCGGCGCGGAACGTGTTCCTCGACTCGGGACCGCCCGGACGCAGGACCAGGGACGTGGCGTGACAGATCCCGGCGAACGCACCATGCCCGTCCTCGACGCCGAGTGCGGATCGAGCGGCCGTCGGCAGCGAGATCCGTCCCGTCTTCTCGACGGTGACGATCGACCAGCCCCACCGCGGCGGTGGGGTGTTGCCGGCGAGGTCGTCCAGTTGACGCATCGCCGTCGAGACGCGGTTGAGCAGGCCATGTGGTTCGTGCATGCCACGAACCGTCGCCGCATCAGATTGACGTTCGGCGAACCCCGGTCACTCCCTCGAGGACCCGCAGGGTTTCAGCCCATTCAATCGTGTCGGAGGGGGCTCCAACCAGACTCGTAGGGCTCGCTCCCTGCCCACGTTTGTCGTGGACATCGAACGCCTTCCTGGTCGCCTCCGCTCAGGCTACCGCGGGCGCGCCTTCTGGTCAGGCGACCAGGCGTCGAGGGGCTGCGGACTCCGCGCCAGAGGCTGCGATTCCCCCGTCAGCGTCGCCACAGCGTCGGCAACTCCTTCGAGTGACGGGTAGGGCCGCACCTCTCACGATCGCGAGTTCGGTACTCAGGGCTACCTCGGCGGGCGTTCCGGAGCGGGCAGCTCGACCGCTGTGGGCAGGGTCCGGGGCCGCGTGGCTATGACCATCTCAGAGACAGCGCGCGGGTCGGCCTCGCGGAGCATGGCGATCACTTCGTCGACATTGCCGGGACCCAGGCGTCGCAGAGCTTCCGCAAGCGCAGGGGACGAGCCGTCGTCGACGATCGTCGCCTGGCTGAGCAGATCCATCTGGTGCTGTGCGAATGCAGCCGCGGTGAGAGCGTCGTGCAGGAGCCGGCTGGCTTCCTCGACAGTGAGGGTGGGCCCGTCAGGATCGACCTCGCTGGCCAGTTCGACGGTGGTGAGATCCGCGCCCGGCTCGTCATCCGGCTCGCCGCGCCATCGTCGAACGCGGGCGGCGATGCGATTCTTCGCGGATCGTGCGGCATCTCGAGCAGCTGAACGGCCGCGGTCCTTCCACCAAGCGTGCACATGCGGACCTACGACCTCGAAGAGGACCGTAAGGACCATGACGACGTTCTCGATGGCCTGTTCGGTGCTCTCGTCGTCCAGCCAGTCGTCGTCCGGGGACGGACTGCGCGCCCCGAGATCGGCGAGATCGTCATCGGAGACGTCGTCGAGAACGACGTGGCCCAGATCGCCGTCACGGTCGCGAACGAGAGGGCTCTTCTTGCCGGGGTGCTTGCGCGACTCCGACAGCTCCTCGTCGTCGTCGTACTCGACCCACATCAGCTTTCGCTGCATCCACGTCTCCCACCGAGTGGTCCCTGCAAATCCCCCGCCGGAGAAGCGTACGCCCCGGTCGTGACCGCGTTCGAGCGTTCAGCTGAGCTCGGTCTCAGCGGCGCACGCCTGCGGTTCTGCGAGCCTGAGTCCGACGTCCGGTAGGACCTCCACCGTCGTCAGTTGTCAGGAAGATCCGAGAGGTCGAGCGTGATGAGATCCGCCCGAGTCGGTGCGTCGGTGGCTGCAAGCCGATCTGCGAGCCGAGATTCAGCGGCCTCAAACGTCTGCCGTGCGAGCCTGGCGTTGCCGAAGCCGGCATCCCGAGGGATGCGGGCGAAGTGCGCGAGGAGCCGCTGGCGAAGTGCCTCGGTCGGCGGCACGTAATGGTTGTCGACTGCGAAGCGGACGAAGGCTTCGACGAGTTGCTCGTCCTTGAGATCGGGGAAGTCGACGGTCGCTGTGAACCGTGACCGGAGCCCTGGGTTCGACTCGAGCAAGCGCTCCATCGGCTCTGGATAACCGGCAGCGATCACCACGATCTCCTCACGGTGGTCCTCGAGGAGCTTCACCAGCGTGTCGACGGCTTCCTTGCCGAAATCTGCTCCGACGGAGGTAGTTCCGGAGACCAGGGAGTAGGCCTCGTCGACGAACAGCACACCGCCGAGCGCCTGTCGGAACTTGCTCGCCGTCTTGGTTGCCGTCTGACCCACGTACTCGGCGACGAGGTCGGACCGTCCGACCTCCACGAGATGTCCACGTGCGAGCACTCCGATGCTCGCGTAGAGCTTGGCCAGCAGTCTCGCAGCCGTGGTCTTCCCTGTTCCCGGATTGCCGACGAACACGAGATGACGCGACGGCGCGGCGAGTTCGAGCCCCTCGGCACGCCGGGCGTCATCGAGCTGTGCGCGATTGACGATGCTGCGAATCTGGCTCTTGACCGACTCCATACCGACCAGATCGTCGAGCTCGTCGAGTATCTCGGACACGGTGTCGCTGCTGGAGCGCGTTCCCCGCGTGTGGGGTCTGGTGCCGACCACGTCTTCTGGCAGTAGCTCGGAGAGCTCGGCCGGCGAGGACGCATCGGACTTGGCGAGTCGGGTTGCCATGCGCACCCAGGCGTCCTCGAAGCACTGACGTGCCATGCGAGCGTTGCCATAGGAATCATCCCGACGTGCCCCGCGGAAGATCGCCTCAACGGCCATCTCGGTCTCAGGACCACAGGTGAACCCCTGAGCGTCTGCGATCCCCGTGAAGATCTCGACGAGTTGGTCCGGTGTGTAGTCGTCGAAGTGCACCGTTCGACTGAACCGACTGCGAAGACCGGGGTTCGATGACACGAAGGATTCCATCCGGTCCGGGTACCCGGCGACGATCACTGCCACGTCATTGCGATGGTCTTCCATCAGCTTCACGATCGTGTCGACTGCCTCCGTACCGAAGTCGCCCTTCGCTCCGTCCGGAACGAGGGTGTATGCCTCATCGATGAACAGGACGCCGCCGACCGCCTCGGCGAACTTGGCCGCCGTCTTCGGCGCCGTTTGTCCGACGAAGTCCCCCAGCAGATCCGCACGGGCAACCTCGACGGTGTGTCCCCTGGAGAGAACCCCGAGCGACGCGTAGATCCGTCCGAGGAGACGAGCAACGGTCGTCTTGCCCGTACCCGGAGCACCGCTGAAGACCAGGTGGCGGCTCACCTCGGGGACCGGGAGACCAGCGCCTCGACGCCGCTCTGCGACTGCCAGCGTGTCGATCAGCGCGCTGATGTCCTCCTTCACTGCATCGAGCCCCACGAGGGCATGCAGTTGTGCGAGAAGGTCGTCCAGCTCCGCACCGGAGGTGGATTCAGCGATCGGCTCGACGGAGTCGGTACTCGCACCACCATGAGCGCCCTCCCCCGCACCGCCGCTGCCTGGCTCCCGGTCGACGAAGCGGCCCCGGTCGAACGGAGATCAGAGGCCTGGGTGGCGAGTACGTCGACCTCGATCGTCCATCCGCCGTCGATGTGGCAGGAAAGGTCGAACGTCCCGGTCTCGTGGGCCAACGACTCGCCGCGTCTGGCACCCCGACCGCCGAGCGGCATCGTCATGTCCTCGTCGTGCCAGTACAAATGGATCTGTGGCGACTCGTCGGTCTCCGCGCGCCAGCGGACCCGCCACTCGGTTGCCTCGGCCGGAATCTGGAACGGGCTCATGCTGCGCGAGCCCGTCCCGCGAAACGTCTCGATGTGCTCCACGACAGAAACCTCGGGAAGGGGTTCCTCCCGTTCGATGATCTCCACGTCGGCCCACCACGAGTCAGAGATCGAAACCTCAAGCACGAAACGACCAGATTCGTACGCGTAGAGCTCCCCGAACGGTTGCTCGGATCTGCCACCGCTCGTCACCCCGGTGCCGTCGGGGCGCTCGATGTAGAGAATCGGGTAGGTCGCATCCGGCCCGCACGACCAGCGAAGGCGCCAAGTCAGCACGTCATCCGGAATCACGAACGGCTTGGTCTTGCCATGGCCTGAACCCTGAAGCCGGACGACCCGCTCGAGCGCATCGTCAGGTAGCTCGTCCGATGGAGCCGGACCACCTTCTCGCGGCGCCTCCGGCTCCGATGCGGCCTCCGACGCGACCCGGGCCAGGTCATCCTGCTCGGCCAACACCCGGCACAACGTTGTCGCCTCTGCGTTGCGCCCGACGAACGAGTGGCGGACACCCTCGTTCCAGAACGACAGGCCGGTTCCGCCCCGAACGGGCTCGATCTCGAGTCCGGTGTTGGCGCGCAACGCAAACCAGGCCCACTGCTGGATCGACTTCACCTTCCCGGTCCAGGAGAACTCCAGCCTCAAGACCCAGAGCCGGTACTTCGTGACGATGAGATGGAGCTTGTTGGCGGGCTCGCCCTCCACGTGGAACTCCGCCAGTGCCAGCGGCGCCTCGTCTTGGTCGAGGAACAAGCTCGTAGCTGCGGCGATGATGCTGTCGCTCACGGGTCACCTGCCCTCTCGACGAACGCGGCCAGATTCGACAACAGCTCCATCTCTCGGATGCTCCTCGCTCGGCTGTCGAGAAGCGACTCGGTGCAGACGAGGTACGCAAGGCACCTTGCCCGGCTGATGGCCACGTTGAGCCGGTTGGCCGAGAACAGGAAGTCGGGGCCCCTCGGCATCGCGTCGGCGTCGGAGGTGGTCATCGAGAAGAACACGACCGCTGCCTCCTGACCTTGGAACTTGTCCACGGTCCCGACCGGTGTCCCTCGGGCGATGGCGCTGTCGGCGACGGAGCGACGCAGAAGGCGAACCTGGTCGTTGTACGGGGTCACGACCATGACGTCAGCCGGCGTGAGTTCTCGACGTTCTCCCTCCTGGTCGATCCACGTCGATCCGATGATCCGTTCGATCTCCGCGACGATTCGATCTGCTTCGACGGCCGACTCCGTCGAGCAGTCGGCGTGATCGACCTCGATCCACCGCAAGCCAGTGCCGAAGTCGGTCGACTGTGTGGCGCACGAGGGGTGGCTGCGAAGCCTGCCGTCGTACATGCGGTCGGAGATGAACGAGCAGATGTCGGGGTGCATGCGCCACGACTCGTCGAGGAACACTCCCCGCTCGGGCGGCATCGTGTGGTCATCACCCAAGACGTGCGCCAGCACGCTGCTTCCACTGCCCTCCGGGTGATTAGCGAGCGACACGTGCGGAAGCTGCGACGGGTCACCGAGGAGCAACAGGTTCCGCGTCGACCGAAGCGCGGCAAGGGTGTCGGCGAGCGCGTACTGCCCAGCTTCATCGATCACGAGCACGTCGACGGGCGAAGCGGCGAGCTGGTTGCCTGCGAAGAGCCAGCTGGTCCCGCCGACGAGCGCGAAGTCGTCGCTGGCGCACCGGTCGTTGCTCTTGCTGAACGTCACGCCTCGGTCGGCCAGCTCCGGATTGTCGCTGCGAGAGCCCTTGCGGATCATCGCTGGCGGGTCCTGGCCCGCCTCGTCGTAGGCGCCGAGGACCGCCTCGAGCAGGTTGTCGATCGCGGCGTAGCTGGTCGCAGTCACACCGACGCGCTGGCCCTCGTCGAGGAGCCGTCGAATGATCCGGGCCCCTCGATACGTCTTGCCCGTGCCCGGCGGTCCCTGCATCGCGAGACAGCTGTTCTCCAGATGCAGCACCCATGTTGCGCAACGATCGATGTCATCGACGAAGCGGGAGTCGCCGGGGCCGTGCCCGCCACCGATGCGTGGAAGTTCGTTGCCGAGCAGCGCAGACGACGTAAGCGCGTGGTCGGTCTGCGTACCGGCGATGAGCTGATCTGCCAGTTCGCCAACTGCGTCGGGTTTCGGACGAACGTTCACCCAGTCGTCGAGGACGATCGACGATGGCGGCGGGCCGAGTTCTCGGGAGCGCTCCGTCCACGTGATCGTCAGCTCCCGATCGCCGATGTCACGAACGGACGCATATCCGGTCTGACCGTCGGCAGCGACAAAGAGCAACTTGGCGGTGTCGTCGAGCTTCTCATCGATCTCTTGCTCCGGGAATGTCAGCCGAGCGCCTTCAACGCTCTGACGGCCCTCTGGCTCGACGAAGTCGAGGAACTCCAGCCCGACGATCACCTCGGGATCTGCGAGTCCCTTCCCGATCTCGTAGCCGCACTTGGCAATCCGCGGCGCCTTGTACGCTCGCCACTCGCGCAGCCAGTAACCGAGCGCATGGGCGAGATCCCGATGCGTCGACTCGCCGGTTGCCAGAAGCGCCGCCGTCCGTTCGTCGAGATCTGGCGGCGTCGGATCAGCCTCGAGCTGCGGCGCACGCCAAGGGATCGCCGGTCGCCGGTCGACCAGCCAGTCCCGAACCGCAAGCGTTGCTCGGACGTCGTCTGCGTTGTATCGCTCGATGCGCGCGAGTCGCTGCGCATCTCCGTCCTGAGAGAAAGCCTCGTACTCGACCACGGCACCGGCTCCTCGGTCGATGTCGTGCGATCGCTCGAATCCAGTGACCTTCTCGACCTCCTTCAGGCTGTAGGACTCGATCCCGATCTGAAGGCTGTGTTGAACCACCGGAAGGAGGTCGATGAAGCAACCCGTGTCGACCAACGTGGCCAATGCAGCTTCTCGAGCGCTGTGGTCGATGGCGAGACGCTCCAACGCCGATCGCTCCGTGTGGTTGTAGTGGTAGACGTGCATGTCCGGATACCGGGCGCGGCGCTCGGCGATTCGATCGACCAACTCCTGAGTGATGGCGGCCTCGTCCCCCAGCGTGTGAGCCCAGAGTGAGTGGTACGCCCATTCGCCACCGTCATTCGCGATATAGCCGAACAGGAAGAACAGACTTCGATCGGCGCGCCAGAAGGGATGGCCCTCGAAGTCGAGAAAGATGTCGCCGGCATCTGGCTCAGGGAGCATCCCGAATCCAACCTCGTGGTCGGCCAGCAGTTGGATCGGCGGCTGTCGTCCAGGCGTCAGTCGTGCCTCCACCTGAAGTGACGCCTGCACCTGGAGCCGCTCCCGTCGAGCCGGGACGAGTCCATCGATGTCATGAGCCAGCGAGGACAGCGCAGCCGTGGTGCCGACCCCAGCACCGACGAGCACGTCACGCTCTACGCCGCGCAATCCTGCAGTGAAATGGATCGCATCGGACGCCCGCCACTCGGCATCACAGACGCCGTTGAACTCGCAGAAGTCGCAATGCGCACAAGGAACTGGAGCTGTGTCGGTCCCGTTCTTATCGCCACTCAGAAGCCGAGCAAGCTGGCCCCGAAGCCGGCGCCAGTACGGGAGAACTGCAGGCGGTGCAATCGACTCGAGTTCACCGGACCCGAGCCAGAGGTGCATCCGCTCGGGCCACTTGCCCGTCGCAGCAGCGATTGCCTCGGCGTAGAAGCACAGCTGCAGGACGTGGCCGGGTTTGGCCTCGCTCCGGGCCAACTTGGCGTCGACGGGTTCCCACACAGGCTCGCCATCCTCTCCCACCTCGCGAACCAAGAAGTCCGCAATGCCTCTCACACCCTCGTGGACGAAGGGCATCTGGTAGAGGACGTCGACGTCGGACTGCAGCAGGTCGGCACTCCGCTCCGCCCAGACCTCGAACGACTCCCGCGGGTGCCGGTGCGGAACCTCGAGGACGTTGCTGCCCCCGGCTCTGTACGCAGCGAGGCACTCACGCTCATGCAGCTGCCCCTTCTCCATGAGAAGGCGAGCGAACTCCCCGAATGGACGACCCGGCCGCTCGAGGCGACCATCGTCAACAGCCCGTCGAAGTGTCAGATAGTGCTCGCAGTCGAGCCATGCGCTGATCTTGGTTGGGGTGAGGAGGTGCTCCGTCATGCTGAACCTCGAGCTCCAAGACGCCGCTCTCAGGCGAGAGGTTCCTTGTCCTCGAACTTGCCGTTGAGCGCCTCCGTCGCAGCCTTCATGGTCGAGGTGTCGGTCTCCGAGGTCGTCAACGTGATGTTGAGGTCCATCAGCTCTGGCTTCTGTTCGCCCTGCGCTGGATCGACGATCGCGACGAGCTGCATCAGCAGCCTTCGCATCTCGCTCCGCGCATCTGTGCTGACGAGGGCGGAATTCGGAATGCGGATCGTGTACTCACGTTGAGTCTTGGGCGGCGGTGGCGGCGGAGGTGTCGTCTCGCCGGTGCCTTCGTCGTCGTTCCCAGGCGTCGTCCAGATGTCGTCATCATCTGTCGGACCGCCAGTCTGATCACCGCCCGTCGGAGGCGTCGGCTCGGGGGCTGGCGTCGGCTGGAAGGTGACGTCGTTGCGGTTGAGCGCGATCTGGCCGGCTCCGGTGAAGTTCAGCGCAACACCGTCCTTGTCGATCAGCGACCACCCGCCGCTGCTACCGGGGACGCCGTCGAGAAGATCGTCCCACGCAGCGGTGATGGTGTCGGTCCCGGGTACGAGAGGGAACCGCGGATCGCTGTAGAAGAAGTTGACGACTTCGTTCGGGGTGAGGGATCTCGGGAACTGCGTGAGCAGAAGGTCGAGCGTCTTGAGCTGCCTTGCTTCTACGGCGCGACCAGCCGCCACGAGTTGAGTCCAGAGGTGATCGCCTCGGAGAGACGTGTGGGCGTCGTCCTCGAACTTGTCGACGTGCACCGTCGCTGCTGAGCCTGCTGATCCAGAGGTCAGGTAGGCATAGTCCTTGAACGCCTTGAGGATCCGCGTGTCCAGATTCGAACGGGCATCCGCGAGGTTGGCATCGACCTTCTTCTTTTCTTCGGGATCGTCGGTCGCGAGTTGCCGACTTACGTGCTCCCAGGCGAGCACATCGACTGCGGCCTTCCGAATCTGGTCCTTGTGAGCCTTGTCGGCTGCGACGACGACGCACGAGGACGCATGTGGAGCGGTGACTGCGCCGGTTCCGAGAATCTCGTCGATGAATGCCTTCGTCTTTGCGTCGCCGCTGTGCAGTGTCCATCCCCGAGGATCCAGGATCACCAGCCGGTTCGTCTGCTGGTCGATCTCGCTCACCACCGACGATGCCGTCGGAAGCGGGTCGCTCGCATCGATCGGCTTCACGAGGAACGGTCCCGTGTGACGGGCCGCAACCTCTTGCGCACGCTGCCATGCCCGCTCGAGCGCGCTGTCGGCGTTGACCTGCGTCTTCGCTGCCTTGTGCAACGAGTTGAGCACGTTCTTGATCGACAACCAGTAGCGATCGCGTCCGTTGCCTGGCTCGTCGATCTCGAGCGACGGCAGTCCTTCGTCGATGTCGATCAACTTCAGCCGGAGCTCTTCAGCGGCGGTGAACTCCGTGTTCGGGGTCCACACCGCCGAGAGGAGTTCCTCCTTGCTCGCACCTCTGGTCCCTTGTGCTCGGTTGATGAGCGACAGGTTGTAGAGCGCTGTGGCCATGCGCACTGCAGGATGCGGCTGTGCGAGGTCGACGCCGGACTCAGCGAGCCGACGATCGAGGTTGAGGGCGTGCCCGGATGTGGATCCGATGCTGATGATCTCGGTGCCAGCGAGATTGGTGAACCCCTGGACTGCCGTGTCGTTGCCCATGAAGATGCCGGAGTTGATGATGCTGTCGAGAACCCCACGTCCGTTCAAGGGCAGATCACCCGTGCCGATCACCGGCGGAACCCAGCGACCTGCATTGTGCTCACCAACCCAGTAGGCCAGCGCGGCGGCAAAGATCCGTACCGTCGATCGCACCCGCTGGAAGTGCAGCGTTGCCGACCACTCGTTCTGGACAAGCGCCACGAGGTCCGGATGGAACGGATAGGTCTCGGCGAGCTTGTCGGTGATGGACGTGAGGTTCCTGCCGCCGGGAAGCCGTTCGAAGACCTTGTCCTTCCACACCTCATCAACGGCGGACGAGAATGCAGTTGACGCCGATGTCGCCGCGTCGTCAGGTGAGGTGGCGAAGAGCCGTCGCCGGATGATGTTCAGGAAGTCTCCCGACTCCGAAACGTGTACGGGATGTCCGTTCCGGTTGATCCGCGACTGGACGAACTCACGGAACTCCTTGGCGACAGGGTTGTAACCCTCCTCGTCGTAGTCCGAGCGGATCATGACCAGGAGGACGGTGACGCGCTCTACGTCGTCGCACGCATCGAACAGCGCGTTGATGAACTCGTGTTCGTCGGATTGGAGTTGGTCGGCGTACTCGTTGGAGGAGCCTGCGGCCACGTAGTCCATCAACTCGTCGATCATCACGACGACGGGCTGCCCGATCGCTTCCAGCACCTTGACGATGGTCGCCTTGTTCGCTCCCTCCGATCGGAAGCGGTTGTATCGGTCCTCGTCGCCGTCGAGCAGTCCCCACAGGAATCGCTCGAACAGCGTCGTCGCCGGGCCGAACAACGGCGACGCCTTGCCCGGTGAGAACTGGTCTGCGCACAGCGCCAGAACCTTCACGGGCGCAGGAGTGATCGCGTGGCCGCGGTCACTGGCGGCCTTCTTGACCCGTGCGCCGAGATCCGACTCTAAGAATGTTGCGGGCTCGTGCGCCATGTGCCACATGCCCGTGAGCGTGTGCGACTTGCCACCGCCCATCCCTTGGTAGAACTGCCGCAGCGCGACGATGTCGAGACCGTCCGGTCCCCAGAGTCGAAGCGCGACGTCCGTGAAGATGTTGACCATCGAGTCCGTGGGCTCGGTGATCTCACACCAGTAGTCGGCCTTGGCGTACGGGACGGCGGCCGTCTTGTAGACGACCTTGCCGAGCGACATCTGCAGTTCGCCGACCGAGCCGTCGGAGGCCATGACTTCGTCGCGGAGGGCGAGATCCTCTGCCCAGTTGGGGAACGGTGCCATCAGGTCTCCAGTTCGAGGGTGGTCTGCGCAGCCTTCGCAGCGACGGCGTCGCCGACGCTACGAGCTCCGCGGGCGGTCATGTTGATGATCTGGTTGCGGCTTCGCGTGATGCCGGCGAGTGCCTTGGCGGTCTTGTGCGACGAGGCGAGGCGTTGCTCGAGGTCAACGGCGACGGCCCAGAGGCGCTCGTCAGAGGCTGTCTCGATTGCCGCCGACTGCTCGGCTTCCGCCAGGAGGGTCGCTGCGCCCTCGGCCCCGTCCGTCGACCAACGATGTGCCAGAGCGAGCACGAGAAGCCACATGGGAGTGGACTCGGAGACGTCGACGTCGCGGTGGTCGAGGTCGAGGCGAAAAACATCCCGCCCCTCGTTGAACAGTGGCCGGATGTCGGCCATCTCCACGCCACCGTTCCGGGCCATGTTGCGCGCCTCGCCCTTCTCGACCGGTTGCTGGCCCCAGACCCGCTGCCAGAAGACGGCGAGCCGCGTGACCGGATCGAAGCGGTCGAGGGGCATGGATCCGAGAGTCAGCGCCGCCGCTTCCTGCACTGCAGCAGAGGCCAGCTCGAGGTAGTGCCCGATCTCCACCTCATCGTTGTTCGGCGCGTGCACTGAGGAGTAACGGCCGTACACCTCCATCGCCGGCCCAAAGGCCGCCATCATCTGATCGGGAAGCGCCAAACCGTCGTCGCTCCACTGCTTGACACGAGAGACGACGGCCTCCCGAACCTCCTGGTCGACCTGTTGCTTCAATCCTCGGGGACGGCTCGGTGGAGCAACCTGGCACCCAATCGTCACCGTGACGCGGATCGAGGCGACGCCACCGCCGCCCGATTCCGTCCGCGACGGCCACGACGAGTTCACGACGAAACCCGCGTCGCGCAGCGCTCCGAGGAGCCTCACCCACGCGTCATGTGCGTTGTGACCGAATACGACAGTCAAATGCCCGCCCGGCTTAAGCACCCGTCGCATCTCGGCAAAGGACTTTGCGAGCTGGGCGTGGTACCACTCGACGGTCCGATGCTCGCTGTCGGTCCCGCCGTTCTTGACGATGATCTCCTCGTCCTTCGATTGCAGAGCGGGAGCGGACGGTCCGAAGAGGTCGGGAATCGCGTCATGCAGTGCGCGGCGTACCCATACGTACAAGATGTCGCTCGCGTCTGAGTAGTCGATCATGTTGTAGTACGGGGGATCAGTTACGACCAGATCGACCGTCGCGTCTCGCAAGGGAAGCGTTGGGGCCGAGGCGACACGAAACGTGCCCGGGCGGGCGGCGACAAAGTCACGATTTGTGATGCTCCGGATCGCAGGCAGCGCCGTGTCAACGACAGAGTTCCAGGTCGCCGGGCCATCTCCTGGTCCGGTTTCGAAGAAGTCGAAGCCGTCTGCAACCTTCGACTCGCTCGCGTAGATGTGATCCGTCTGATTCCGGTTGTTGCCGGACCCGTCGGCTTTTCCATGGCCCCGAAGTGGAGTGCCTCGCGTGCTTTGCCGAACGCGTCGCACAAGTGTTGCGCCTGCATACGCTGCTAGTGCTTCTGCGTACTCTGCAGAGACGCCATGCGCCAATAGATCCTGGTGCACCTCCCGAATGATCTGCGCAACCAAAGCCGTTTGCAGTGCTTGCCGTCGGCACATGATCGAGCCGTACGTCCGGTAGCCGTATCCGCTAGCTCGAACGGTGTGGTTATTTCCAGGCGGGATCTCCTCGTCCGGAACCAAAGACAGGTTCCCGACCGACTCCAAGCTGGTGTCGCCTGGCTCCTGCGCAGCCGACACTTCGTCAGCCCGAAGCTCGCGGAACAACTTGAGCGCACCCTTGTCGCGCAGATCGGCGGCACACAATGGTCGATCTAGGTAGTCGCCCGACTTACCCTTCGCCTTGATCGCGTCAAGCGAGTGCACGTGATGACAGAAGGTGCATCTTCCAACTTTGCCGCGCTTCGAGCCAATGGACGCAAACGTCGGTTCCTCCGAAGGGATGCCATCCTCGACAGCGATCGCGAAGTCATCGCCTGACCGCACGATTCGCAGCCACTGACCCAGGTCATTTCGCTTCTTCCACGGGTGCCGCAAGACGAGCGAACCCACCAGCGGGAATCGTCTTCCACACGAGTCGCAAGAGATGGTGACCGCCCATAAGTAGCCCCACGGATAGGAGCCGTCCTCGTTTCGCGGATACAACACCTCGCCCCGAACTGCGAGTCTGTCGCCGACCTCACGGAGCACCGCTTCGACATCGACCTGGAGGCGCGGCGTCGATGCGTCAAAGAGTTCAGATGGACTTCCGAGGCGCTCGAGCCATCCTGCGGGAAGTGCCGGTTCCTCGCTCCAGTCCCGAAGCGGATAATCGGCGAGAAGACGTCCTCCGAGCGTCGCTAGCGGGGAGAGGTCCGTGCCGATTGCACGTGCCCCGAACCGGGCCGCCTCCAGAGGGATGATCCCCCGCCCGGAGAATGGGTCCAGGACCACCGGTGGACTCTGGTAGCGGTTGGCGATCAAATCAGAGAGGATTTCGATGGCCCGTTCATGAGTCACCGGGCGATCACCGTCCAGCACGTCGCGACCCCTCACAGCGATATCGATGAGGCGTTCCGTCGGATCCTGGTCGTGACCTCGTACCGCAATGTCGATCAGCCGCTGGACCCCATCGTCAGCATCCGGCAGGAGAGCAGCGAGAACCGCCGCACGCGCCTGAGCGATTGGGCGTGATGCGAACCAGGTCATGAGCGCCTTCTCCGAACGCCCTGATCCCACCGAAGTTCCAACGGCTTCGTCGACAGCTTCAATCGGGAACCAGCGGTCGATCTTTCGGGTGTTCTCGCTCGTCATGATGAAGTCTCGAGGTAGGGGCGGAGTTCGGAAGCCTTGATCGGGAACCGCTGATATGCGCGGGGATCGTCGACCTTCGAAGCGGGATTCTGCATGCGGATAGCGACCGTTGGGTTCGTCGCACAGTTGGTCACGACGTAGAGCCAGTATCGATCACCCAGCTGTTGGGCTTGCGACCACTCCGACTGTTCGAGGGTGATGCCCTCGAGATCGCCGAGGAGACCCTTGACCTCGACGGCGCGGACTCCCTGAGTGGCGTGGCCGAGAGCCTTCAGGTCGTAGCCAACGCCGCCAACGTTCTGGAGGTCGTCGATCTGGGTGAAGCCCAGACGTTCCAGCTCGTCCATGACGACGGCTATCGCGACGCGTTCGCTGTTCTGGTGCAGCGCGGGGTCGTCGACCCGCTGGCCTGCAGCCACTTGGATAGTTGCAAGCCTCGTCGGCGGCGAGGCGTCCACCTTCGCCATCTTCTCGAGGAGGAGACGGCGATCGGACATCTCCTGCTTGCGACGAGCCAGAAGCACGGCGCGCTCGTCATCGGGGCGCTCGGCGATCTCCTGCTGGTACCGATCCCACTGCTCGTCCATTGCAGCGTTGGTCTCTGCGATCCAGGTCCTCCGTAGCGCCACCCGCTCCTCGATGATCTCCGTCCGCTTCTTCGCTGCTGCTGCGTCGAGCACGGACCGGTTCCCAGGACCGAGCTCAGGAGGTTCAGCGTGGGCCTCTCCACTGGCCGCCAAGCGAAGCACGGTCGGCCACTCGGGAGTGATGGTCTCCCCTGCGCCGGACAGACGCACCAAGAACGGCACCTTTCGGGTCTTGCGTCCGACGTCGCCGATCGTCGACACCGTCATTTCGAAGAGTCCGAGCGTGTACGGGGTGAACGTCTCGGTGTCGATCAGGCGCGCCGGTTGGTTGGACGAGAAGTCCAGGACGCCGTCTTCGATCGCCTGTTCAGCGAGCAGGACGAACGGTTCCTCGGTGGGCCCGAAGACAGCAACGTCGTTTCGGAGATTGACCGCCCCGCTGTTGATCGCTTCGAGGAGGGGCTCGCGGTCGACGGCCACCAGCCGCTTCGGCTTGCCACCCAGATAATCCGGCAGATTCTCCGGCTCGGCGTCGAGGACGTGGATCCCGTTGTAGAGACCCTTCCCGAGTCGCCACCCGTGGCAATCGGCAACGGCCTGCAAGAACTTGCTCACGTGCACGGGGTTGATCTGCTCGAGCTCGTCTTCGTCGAGACGGCGCTGCGCAGCCGCCATGTTTGCCTGATGGGTGAGGCGCTTCTCGGCATCGACGAGAGATGCTGCGGTGCGTTGCCACGCGTCGGCGTCTGGAACGTCGCTTGCGTCCGCCTCGCCGTTGATGGCCCGGGTGAGCAGCGACGACAGATCGAATCCGAGGCTTGCCGCAGTTGCGTCCATCAGGTCGTAGACACGGCCCGACAGAGCTGCGTCAGCGGCAGCGATGTTGTTCAGCATCACTTGCTGGACTCGCCCCTCTGCGGTGTCGGGCGACAGCAGGTGGTACACGAACACCGGACGCTCCTGACCGATGCGGTGGAGGCGACCCATTCGCTGTTCGAGACGGACCATGGACCACGGGAGGTCCCAGTTGAACATGACGTTCGCCGACTGCAGGTCGATTCCCTCGCCGCCGGCGTCGGTCGAGACCAGGACCTGGTACTCCCCCGCCATGAAGCGCTGTTGGAGACGATCCCGGTCGTGGTGGTCGACGTCACCATGCAGGATCTCGGCGGTGAATCCCTCTGCTACGAACTTCCCGGTGAGCCACTTCGCGGTGTCGGTCGACTCGGTGAAGACGAGAAGTTGATCGTTCCCGGGTTCGATCCCGTGCTCCGCTGCCTTCTCGAGCAGCACGCTCCACTTCGAAGGCAGTCCTGCGGCGTCGACGTTGTCGATCTCTGCCAGAAGAGCCTCGATGGTCGCCCTTTCCGCGCTCCTGTTGGTGCTCCCGGCGTTGACGACGACATCCTCAAGGTCGTCCCACCGGCCGTCGTCCGCCGTGAGGGCACCGGAGGAGGTGTCGTTGCCACCGAGGGCATCGAGCATCCGCCGGTCTGCGCTCGTGCGCCCAAGGCCGACGGCCGGACCCGCCAATGCGTCGAGCCGGCGCTTCAGCGTCGCCCGAAGCGCTGCGGTCGACGAAGCGGCGCGCTTGCCGTAGATGATCCGGGCGATCGTCAGCGCATGCTGGTAGTAGCCGTCCACGAACTCCATGACTGACTGGTAGAGCGACTGTTCATCGACACGCTGGGCGGCTTCGAGCGTCTCGGAGAAGCGGTGCGGGAAGAGGGGCGAACCGTCGACGTCCTTCAGGTCTTCCTTCATGCGTCTCAGGAAGTTGCCCGTGGACGGGATGCAGGGCCGCTCGGTGTCGGTGGAGTACATCGACGGGTCGAGCAGTGCCATCAGCTCCCGGAAGAAGAGCTCCTTTCCCCGGTGCGGTGTCGCCGTGAGGAGCAGAAGGTGCGTCGTCCGGTCTCCGATCTCCTGGCCGGCTCCCAGGTACTGCGATGTCGGGGTGAGTCGGTGGGCCTCGTCGAAGATGACGAGCGACCAGGATGCATCTCGCCCCGCGAGCTTCGAACGGACATCGGGGTTGTAGGTGAAGAGATCCACGGACACCAGCCAGGTGTCGACGTCCTCGCGAAGCGGGCGAAGGTCTCGCCCAACCTCGGACGTCACGATCCCAGCCTCGATCCCGAAGTAGGAGAGGAGTTCGCGTTCCCACTTCTTCACGAGGTGGGCTGGCGCAACAACGAGCACCTTCCCCTGGATGAGGTGCTTCCGTCGCCCCTCGACGATGTAGAGACCCGACATGATGGTCTTTCCGGTGCCCGGTTCATCGCCGAGGAGGAAGCGCAGCCGGGGCTGGCCCAACATCCGGTCGACCGCCTCGTCCTGGTGGGCGAAGGGCCGGATCGGCTTTGTCGCGATCGCCCCCGAACGCATCTCCTCAGCTGCCGAACGCATCCAGTAGCCATAGAGGGACGCAAGAGCCCGTTTCGGGTCGACGGTCCTGCTCTGAACGGCTGCACGGCCAGCGGCGACCTCGGCGGCGGTCACCTCCATGGGGACATACGACCCATCCGCGGTGAGAGCCAGGACGCTGAAGACATCGACGCCGAGGTCGTCGACCTTCTGGACGGTGATCCGCTCGCCCTGGAGGATGAGCGCTTCGTCGACGTTCGGACGCGTCATGAGCAAGTTCTTTCTGATGGACTGCGGACGAGAGACTGGCCTCGGAGCGGTACTGGCCCTTCGTGACTTCGTCCGCCGAAGCAGCTTCCAGAGTGGCGACTCATTCGATCCCCGGCGGATGCACGAGCGGACCTTGTTGCTGTCGGTAGTACCAGTCGTCGAGCGCTCGTTGACGACGGCGAGTTGTGACCTCGTCGGCAGCGCCCTGAGATCCTGCAGGGTCGCCGCTCGTCCGGGCCCATACGAGACCACCTTCCCAGGCCGAGCGAATGAAGAGCTGGTGGCCGGCGATCACCAACGGGTGGGTGATCGTGTCAATCCAGTCTCCGATTGTGAAGTCGGCGCTCTCGATCGGATTGTCGCGCTCGTTTGTCAGTCGCGACCACGGGTCGTCGGGGTCTCGGCGAAGCGACGCTGTTCGCCGTGCGAGGTCCGCTGGGTCGACCGTCGCGGCGAAACCCTCCATGCCGGAGACGACTGCATCTCCTCTGGTTTGGATGTCGAGCCAGTCCAGACCCCAGCCGAGGGTCTCCTCATACCGTTCGGCGAACGCCGTCGTGATGGCTGACCCGAGAGCGACGTCGCCGGTTCCCGTTCCGAGGCTCACGATTCGGGGAAGGATCGTGTGGCGAAGGATGTAGAAGAGCTCCCAGTCACCCTCGCTCCCCCACGACACCTCGAGGCTCGCGATGGTCGGACCTGACGGGTTGAAGATGCCCATGCTGCAAACGAGTTCGTGCTTCGGCGTCAGCCACTCTGGGTCCGCTGCGAGCGCAGGTTCGGCGACACTGCGGTAGGTGCGAAGCTGGATGGACCAGATACCGAACTTGAGCTCGTCGAGATCGAGGTACGAGGACGCCTCGTCGACTCGTTCGTCAGCACGGGCTGAACGCAAGGCTTCCATGACTGCTGTGCGCCGGTCGGGTGCGGCTGCCATCAGTGCAAGGACTTCGCCGGTCGTGCCGTCGCACTGGTCGACCACCTGCTCTGCCAGCATCGCAGGGATGAACGCGACCTGAGCGAAGCCGAGCCCGTCCACCCATGACCAAGCACCGATGACGGCGTCGCCGATGGGATTGCGGATGGCGTCGCTCGTGAGGTCAGCAGCGATGGGACGCAGGTCGACGTCAGCGCCGACCCCGACCTCGAGAACCGCAGTCCGCAGCCAGCCCCATCCCCAGAGCGGATGCCAGACCCGGCTCACGACGAGGCTGACGTCTGTCGCCAAGCCGGCGTAGACGAAGAGCGGTGTCTGGACGACGGCGCGATCCTCCCCGACGAGAAAGTCGAGGGCTGCTTTGGCTCGGCCGTACTCGAGCCCGGTGATGAACAGGTCGAGGCTGGCTGACAGATCACGACTGCCGAGTACCACGCCATCAACCCATCCGTCGACGCCCGGCCGGCGGCCACGCTGGGGATGCTCATCTGCGATGACTGCGCCGCCGAACGCTGCGGCAACGTCATCGGCCGCGAGTTCTGCGCAGGCCGCCATGCGAGGAACGGCATCGCGCAGCAGCTCGAGCCACCACCACTGCTTGGCGTCCGCAGGAACGACCGCCCCACAACGAACCGTGGATCCATCGATCCACCACGCCCACCCCGCAGAGGAGCGGTTCAACTCGTCGAGCAGCGTGAGACCGTCGTCGGTCACCGATGCGTTCCCCACGACCGCAATGTCGGCCCGAACTGAGCCCGCGTCGACGCTGACGGTCAGGAGGAGTCGGCCGACCAGCCAGTGCAGGCGATTGCCGACGAACCAGGCCCAGCCGTCCTCTTGGTCGAGGTTGTCGCGGTAGACCTCGAGGAGCGGGCGCCAGGGGTCCTCCTCGTAGAAGAGCACATGGCCGACCTTCGTGTGCGTGGGCCGGTTCGTCTTCAGTTCGTAGTCGTCAGCCACTTCCCCACCTCGTTCGTCGAGCTCCCCGACGCTCCGCCGTCGTCCCCAGCCAGGAACCGAACCCATGCCAGCACGCGATTCACTTCGAACCGTTGTCGGAGAGGAACCGGCCCAGGCGGCGGTGCAGACGCTGCAGGCTCTCGAGGGTCTTCTGGTCCGCCTCCGCTGCGGCCTCCGGGCTCAGCCCCGCCCGCTCTTCGGTGGAGAGAACGATTCGTCGTAGCGAGTCCTCGATCCCTTCACGGACGACCCGGTAGTGGCCGGGGGTAGGTCCGGAGACGAGGCTCCACACGTCTTCGGTTCGAAGGAGCTGATCGGGCGTGAGCACCGCTGCCGGCGCCGCCGAGCCGGAGGACTCATCCCATCTGCCGGTCCGGGCCGCGGCGACGAGCGCTGCGACCGGCGAGTGTTCCTGCTTCGTCTCGCCTTCATCCTGGTCGAGCTGTGTCCGGCTCAGGTCGACCACCAGGGTCCCAGTGGAGCTGTCCTGGGCCGGTCCGAGGACGACGAGTGTCGGGATGCGGCTCTTCGGCGACCGCCGGAGCTCGGCCGGAAGTCGTGCCACGAGGCGGAGTCTCCCGGACTCGGCGGCCCTGATGCGACGGGCCGTCGAGCTGCTGGCAAGGACGGTGTCCGGGGCCTGCATCACGCCCCACCCCCCCCCCCCCCAGGTGATCCAGCGCAAGGTTGATCCAGGCGAAAGTGTCGGAGTCCCGATCGAAGGGAAGGTCAGCGACGACGAGTTCAGCGCGTTCGTCGAAGTCCAGGTCGAGCGCATCGGCGACCTGCACGCCCCCGCTCACGCCCGCCAACCGAAGCCGCACCTGAGCGAGTTGCGCCGATGGAGGGTCGATCTCGATGCCGATCGCCTCTGACGCTGCGTCGAGGGCGCCGATGGCGGTGAGGAGGCTCCCCTCCCCGGCGCATGGATCGAGCACCGTCCAACCGGTCTGCTCCGACATGAGTTCCGAGGCGACACCGGCGAGGAGGTCGACGGCGTCGGCAGGGGTGAAGGTGGACGATCGGTTTCCTGTTCGGTCGTCGTCGGACAGGAGCCGTTCGATCACCTTGCCTGGACCGTCCTGCTCGACCGCCTGGTCGATGAGGTCCCCGAGTCTCGGCGGGAGTTGCGTCACCTCGGAGGCGAGTCCGGCGCGCTCGGCGACGGCCAATGCGACGGTTCGACGGTCGATCCCCCGGTCGAACCGGCGAGCCAGCGCTGAGAGGTGGTCGGACAGCGGCGGCGCGATGGGCTTGCCGATCACCCTGCTGTAGGCGACGACGTCCGACAAGCGAAACAGCACCGCACGACTGCTGGTCTCCACCGGTTCCGGGAACCGGGGCAGTCGCGGGTTGTCCGCCTTGAGATTGCGCCGGCTCGACAGCGTGGAGCGCTCCTCGTCGAGCAGTTCCGCTGCCTCGGAGAGCGAGACCAAGACGTCTCCCCACCACGCGGGATCCGGTTCGGCGTTCTCGGTCACAGCAGCAACGTACCCAATACTTCCGACGACTTCAAACGATTCGTCAGAACTCGTCGACTTGACGAATTTCGTCGACTTGTGCCACGATGGAGACCATGAACAACTCACCCCAACCTCATCAGCCACCCGCCGCCCGCCGCATCGCGGCCGAACTCGATGGCGCCGGTCTCCAGGTCCGGTCTGCCAACGACGAGGTCTCGATCAGTGGCCCGACCCACGCGGTCGATCGTCTGCTCGATCGCGTCACGCCCGTGCCGCCGACCCGCGATTGCGACGGGCAACTGCACTTGTTCGATCCGGCGCCGTTCACGCAGCTCCGCTCCGTGGAGGTGGCGTGATGACCAACTCGACCACGCATCTGGCCGACGCGCTCTCGGTCGCGATTGCCACCGGCACCCCGGTCCTCCTCTGGGGTTCCCCGGGAACGGGCAAGTCGACCGCCGTCGTCGCCGCCGGCCGGGCGGCGAATCGGCACGTCGAGACCGTGATCGCCGCCCTGCACGAGCCGGTCGACTTCAGTGGCCTGCCCGTCGCTCAAGCGGACGGCTCCGTCCGGTTCGCCGAGCCGGCGTGGGCCCGGCGACTCGCCGAGGCTCCGGCCGCACTCCTGTTCCTGGACGAGATCAGCCTCGCAAACCCTTCGGTGCAGAACGCACTGCTACGCGTCGTGCTCGACCGACAGGTCGGGGAGCTTGACCTCGGCCCGCACGTCGCCGTCGTCGCCGCCGCCAACCCGGCCGATCAGATCGCCGGCGCATTCGATCTCTCGCCGGCGTTCGCGAACCGTTTCTGCCACCTCGATTGGGATCTGGACGCAGACACCGTCGTCTCCGGGTTCTGCGGGACCTGGCCTGTCGTTCAGCCCCAGCTCGTCCCCGACCGGTGGGTGGATGCCCGCCCGACGTGGCTCGCACGCGTCGGCGCCTTCCTCGACCGTCGCCGGGATCTCGTCAACGTCGTGCCCGGTTACGCCGACGTCGCCAGAGGCTGGCCCTCGGCCCGGTCGTGGGATCGCGTCGGCTCCATCCTCGCCGCATGCGACGCCGCCGGAGTCGCCGACACCGTCACACGCCTGCTGGTGGCGGGACTCGTGGGCGACGGTCCGGCGATCGAGCTTCTCACCTGGCTCGAGCACGTCGACCTCCCGGACACCCGAGCGGTGTTGACGGACCCCGACCATGTCGAACTCCCTTCGCGGTCCGATGCGCTGTGGGCCGTGTTGTCCGCCGTCGCCGCCGTGGGCGGAACCGAACCTGCGCTCTGGTCAGACGCGCTCGCCGTCTGTGTCCGCGTCGCCGCGACCAGTCCCGATCTGGCTGTCCGCGCCGCTCGCCTGCTCGCGCCCTACCAGCCTGCCGACGCAGCGATTCCGCAAGGCATCGGTGTCCTACGCGAGGTGTTGACCATCTCGGGCACAGCGCTGGTGCCGGCATGACCGCGGTACCCACCCAGCTGGCCGCCGCGCGCCTCCGGGCCGCAGCGGCCCGCCCGTACTACGCAGCGGCGATCTTCGCGCTCGAGCCGACTCGACGGCCTGAAGACATGGAGGCCCCTCTTGCCGTCGATGCCACCGGACGGATCCTCTGGAGTGACGACTCGCTCGACGAGGCGGTCGACGTCTTGGCGGCCCGGCTCATCCACGGCCTGGAACACCTGCTGCGCGACCACGCCTCCCGGGGCCAATCCTGGGTCCCGTCGATCGGAGCCGACGGCTGGACTGCCGCCTGCGACCTCGAGATCGATGACGACCTCGGAGATCTCCCGCTCCCGACGGACTTCCTCTCCCCCGCCACCTTTGGCCTGCCCGAAGGACGACTCGCCGAGTGGTACGCATCGCAGTTCCAAGCAGCCCCGGATCCGACGCCCGAGGCCGACAACCCACCGAGCGACGACAACGCGGGTGAACCCGCGCACTGGGATGGTGCGACAACCGACGAGCACCTCCAGTACAGCACGGGCTCACACTCGTGCCTTGCCGCTGCTCCGGCGGACGGCGGCGCGGGCGAACCAGGCCTGAGCGGCGCTCGGCTGGATCAGCTCCGACGAGATGCGGCGGACGCGGTCTCCGCTCACCGAGGACGCGTGCCTGCTGGGATCGCTCGATGGGCAACAGACCTCTCCGCCGCCCGTCGAATCGACTGGCGATCCGAGCTCATCCGACGGGTCCGTCGAGTGACCCGGCACCAGACCGGCGCCGACGTCCACGACGCCCGGAGGCCGAGTCGGCGCTCACCGCATCCGGTCCTGCTCCCCCGACTGCGCGGCAACGTCGTCCGACCCACCGTCGTCGTGGACACCTCCGGATCGATGAGTAGCGACGACCTCGCCGGTGCGGTCGCGCAAATCGACCAGCTCCTGCGCACCGTCAGCACGGGGGAGCCGATCGACGTGATCGCGTGCGACGCAGACGTCCATGCCGTCACGCGCACCCGCCGAGCAACCGACATCGACCTGGCCGGAGGTGGCGGCAGCGACATGTCACCTGGAATCGCGGCTGCGGTCTCAAGCGACGCCGACGTCATCGTCGTGATCACCGACGGATGGGTGGGGTGGCCCGAGTCACGACCGAGGATCCCCGTCATCGCCGCGCTCCTCGGCGACCACTGCCCACTCGACCTGGTGCCCGACTGGATCTCGACACTCGAGATCGACGAGGTCGAGGAGGGCCGGCGATGATCCCCGCGCTCCTCACCCGCACGCCCGACGCCCGCCCTGCCTACGAGGTTCACGTGTGCGCAGCCTGCAACACCACTCTCCGGTTCGAACGCGTGGACGAGGGCACGACCGTTCTCCTCCCCGGTGAGACCGCCTCCGGGCCGATCGACGACGACGCCTGGGTCTGGAACGCGCTCCGCGCCGGCGCATGTGAGTGCAACCTGCCCGCTCGTCGGTGGCGTTTCGCCCCGGCGATCCCGACGAGCCCCCGCATCACCACCGACGAGGTCGAGGCCCGGAGGCGCGACTGGCTCGGCCGGTCGCAGCCGGTGCTCGCTGACTGGGCGGCGCCCTCCCACACACCGTGGGTTGCTCACAACGCCGAGAATCCGCTCCACGCACTCGCCATGTGCTTGGTTGGCATCGCCGGCGACGCTTCGCTGGCCCAGTTCCGCAGCTTCTGCGAGGGCGGAGTACTCGACCTGCTGGAGTGGGCTCGGGCGGGTGTGCTTGGCGCCCGGTCGGCTGCGTCGTGGATCGAGGCCGGTGCGTTCGATGCGCACGACGCAGCATGCCGAAGCCGAGCGGGCCAGACACCAGCGGAGATGGATCTCGCCCGATCCGGCTGCGCTGCCCTTGCCGACCAGTGGCCAGGAACCCGACCGGCGACGACCGAGTGCGCACGGCGGCTCGGTGTGAGTGCGGGCCCAGCGATCGCCCGGCTCACGGTCGCGCTCCCCACCGGTGACCGAATCGAGATCTACGAGTCCACACGCCACGAAGAGCCCGTCCTGGCGGCGGTCACCGTCGACTGCGCCGGAAACGAACGACCCACCCCGCGCGTCATCGTCCCGATCACCAGACAGCACCTGCGGAGCGCGGCATGAGGCCCGACCCTCCGCCCTACGTCTTCGTCGACATCGACGGCGTCCTGAACGCGTTCACAACGTCCGCCGACATGTACGAGAGCCGAACCCTCGAGGTTCCCTCCGATGACGGACGTCTCTGGCGCTATCCGATCCAGGTGCGGTCCCGTGTCCTGGACTGGCTTCGCACCTCCATCACGCGCTTCGACGTCCAGTGGGCAACCACGTGGCAGGACGCCGCCAACGACGTCTTCGGACCCGCCTTCGAACTACCTCCCCTGCCGGTCGCAGCACGAACCGATGCCGGCTTCGGGATCGCACCGTCCCACGGCCTGTGGAAGCTCATCGGCGTCGCCGAGACCGTAGGACGAGACCCCCGGCCGTTCGTCTGGATCGACGACGAGGCCATTCCGGACGACGCTGACGACCTTCTCGCTCACCTCGGCGTCGCCCATCTGTGCGTTCGCCCGGACCCGATGCATGGCATCAGCGACGCTGACCTACTCGAGATCGGTGCCTTCCTTCGCTGCAACGCTCGAACTGGAGGACACGCATGAGCTACCCGCCGCACCTCCGTCACCACACGGACAGGCTGGATGCTCTCTGGGCTTGCGACCATGTCGCTGGCGTGTTCCCAGGCGGCCAAGCGAAGGCGACACTCCCCTGGCCCAAGGCGCGCCGACTCACCGGCGGCAAGCTGTGCGACCTCGACCTCGTCAACGCGGAGTTCGCCAACCAGCACCCTGCGATCGATCTCGTCGATCCCCGCACCCTCTGGGCGAGTCAGCCCTACGTCCTCCACAGCGGCGTCACGTACTACCTCGGCCATGACTGGTTCCGAACAGGGCGCACGTACGCCGACCAGCAAAAGCCGTTCAACCGGCTGCCGGTCATCGAGCGCCGTTCCGACGGCACCGACGTCATTCTCGGTGGGCACCACCGCTCCTGCGCCGCGCTGCTGCTCGGGCAGCCCGTCCTCGCACGCGTCGTCGTGCACCCTGGGCGCCAACCCGGCGAGCGGGTTGACCTCCGCCTCCCCAGCCTCGCCGTCGGCGACTGGTCGATCGCCGAGTCTGCGTCGACAGCAGCGGGGGCCGTCCGCTGCATCGCGACCGGCCACCGCGTCGTCGTCGCGACCGAGCACGCCGCCTTGACCACCATCGAAGCCCTGACCGCTGGAGGAAACCAGTAGTGCCGACGATCAGGATTCCAACCGAGCACCTCTCCGAAGTCGTTGAGCGCATCCTTCCGTTCCGAAGCGACAAGGCCGATCGGCGCCCCGCGCTCGAGTCCGTGCTCGTCTCGCAAGCCGCCGACGGCCTCCGGTGGATCGCTACCGACTCGTACCGGATGGGATGTCTCTACCGGGGCGAGTCGGACCTCGACGGGCCGATCCTCGTTCCTGCGGAGCTGATCGACTTCGCGGCCCGCCACGCCGTGCGGGGCGATCTTGAGACCGTCACGTTCGAGATCGACGACGACGCGACGGTCATCACACTGTCCCAACCAGAACTTCGCGTTCCCCGCCGAGTCCCGACGTTCGACTATCCCGACGCTGACGCTCATCTCTTCGCCGCTCCGGCGCAACAGCCGTCGGTGTTGCACGTCGGCGGCGAGAATCTCCGCGCCGCGATCCATGCAACGGTCACGTTCGTCTCGTCCGATGAGCGCGACCAGAGTCACCCCGTCGCGCTCCGGTCGGACGGCGACGACACGCTCCACGTCATGACTCGTTGGGCGGGGTCGGAAGACACTCATGCCTTCATCCCTTGCTCGAGTGACGCGCCCATCGACACGCTCGTCAACGCGTCCTACTTGCACTCGCTCCTCGATGCAGCTGGGTCGCAGGGTCTCGAACTCCTCGTTGGGGCGCCGACAGAGCCGCTTCGCCTGCGCACGTCCGATGGGTTCTACGGGCTCTTGATGCCGCTCCATCTCGGCCAACCCGATCTCGAGCGCCGAATCGCCGGCTTCCTCGGGATGGAACACGCAGACCTCCACGTCCACGAGGACGGGTCGATCCCTCTCTCGATCGAGGGAGTCGAGATCATCGCCACCCTCGTGAGGAGCCGAGACCCATTCGGCCGCGACGACATCGTGAGCTTCGAGGTGTCCTTGGCGACCGAGGTTCCAGAATCCCCGGAGGTGCTCCGAGAGATCAACGAGCTGAACAGTCGAGCGCGGCTCTGTCGTGTGCACCACGTCGTGGGAACAGTCAGGGTCACGGCTGACGCGGTCCTGGCAACGCTCGACGACGAAGAAATCGACGCGGTCTGCTACCAACTGGCACGCCATGCCGTGGACTTCGGACCGTTGATCCAAGCCGTCTTCCACGAACCGCACGGGGACCAGGCCGACGGGGGCGAGACGTGAAGGCCCTCCGCTTCGCACATCGGACTCGTCACCGTTCAACGGGAAGGCGACGATGCCTCATCCACCTCCACGAGTCACCCCGGAGCCGAGCATGACGGATAGCGACAGCGCAGAGCCCACGAGCGAACCGAGAGCGTTCGTGTTCGCCGAGGAGTTCGGGATGCTCTGCATCATCCCGGCTGACCTCTACGTCGACGCGGCGAACGACGCGGACGCCCTCTACCGAGTCTGCGAACAAGACGAGGTCTCGCTCGGGGCCATCGATGATCTGGTCGGCGAGGACGAGCATCTTCGCAGCGGCATCGAGGCGTACGTGCGCGAGCTCGTCCAGGCGCAGTTCGGCGACTGGAGAGCCGACGACGGCTGGGATCACGGCGCAGTCGCTTCACATCTCGTGGACTACGAGCTGATCACCGAGGCCGAAGCTGAGAAGGCCGACTGGCGGGCAACCCCGGCACAGATCGCGTCGCTCGTCGCCCACGTCGGCGACTCCTTCGGCGAGAGCAGTGGACTGCGAGCGGAGCGGTGGGCCGAGTACCTACCGGACGAGGTCGTGACGTCCTTCGAGTCAGGAGGCGGTGGGATGTTCGGTGACTACTTCGGCTTCGACTGGGACGACGAGTCCGAGATCCGCGAGCTGCTGGAGCGGCTCGGCCACTCGGTAGTCGACGCTCCGCCCCGCGGACAGTAGCCAGCGGCACGTCACCCATTCACTCGCCCGATGCCAGCCAGTCGAGGAGGCGCTGGAAGGCGAGCAGCTTGTCGAGGGAGGAGCTGGCGCAGGCTTCCAAGTAGTTCCGCACCGGAATGTGCTCCGACGACGGCAAACCCAAGAGCCACAGGTTCCTGCGCACCACCTGTCGCGAGTAGTCGGAGATGTCACTGATGCGGACGTTCATGTCGTTCACGCCATCCACGAACTCCTGAAGCTCGGACGAGACGTTCGGTCGTGGAGATCCCACGCCGTTCATCAGGGAGTGCCGACCGATCGGCACGATCAGAAGGCCCACGCTGGCATTCAGGTCCTGCACCCGTCTCATGCACTCCCGGCAATGAAACGGACTCCACCGGGATCCGCTGCTGATGAGGGTGAGTCCGCACACGTAGCAGAGCTCGGCGCGCTTGTTGAAGTCGCCGAAGCGGGGCTGCGCGTCCCGCACTTCTTGCGGCGCGCAGTCGCACAGCTGCGGAGGATGCCCGTCGTCACGGACCTCCGGATCTCGGAGCGCGAAGCACTCGCAACACACCAGAAGCGCGCCCGCTTGGGCCGGACTCAGATCGGTCATGGCTTCCTCCATCGATCCTGGCAGGAGCACCGCACCGCAGTCGGCCGGTTGCTGCACCGTCGTCGAGCCAGGTCTCTCGGGTGCTCTTGATAGGGCAGGTGATGGGTACACCCGTACTGTGACCGCTCGCTGAGATCTGGAGAGTCGGATTTTCCGTCGAAGCCCCGGATCCGGGGTTCGATCGGGAAGACTCCCGTCATGGCGGATGCAAAGTTCCCGTGGCGAGAGGTATTCCGGCGTTCGGACATGGCGCCACGGGTGTGGGTCGTCGATGGTGCGTTCACCCAGCGGGTGTGGAAAGTCGTTGGCGAGGCGGGTCTTCCCGTCAGCCGATCCAGCGGGCTGTTCTCGAACTCAACTTGGTCAGCGCCGCTCCTCGACGGCGTGGTCATCGCACTCGACACGTACGGGTTTCCGCAGATGCCCTCGGGAACACGCGTCATCGGGAACGACGCGATGCGGCTTCTCTGCCTCAAGCTCGGCCTCGAGCCACCGAAGCGGCGACTCTCCGACGACCCAGAGCTCGTCTCCGGAGACGAGCTCCTCGAGCGCTTCGAGTCGTTCCGCCGACGCCCGCTCGACACCTTGGATGCCCAGGCCGACGTTGGGGTGGGAGTGTCTGACCGGTCCGGCATCCGCGCTGTTGTCCGACGCCTGTTCGACGACGTCGAACTCTCCGAGCCCCACGACCTCGCACCCGGCGCCCTCGGCCGAGCCGGCTTCATGAACCGCGATGTCGAAGCGCTCACCAAAGCAGGACTGTCGACGGCGGATGCCTTGTTGCGCGTGTCGAAGGGCTTGTCTCCCCGCGAAGTCGCTCAATCGGCCGGTGTCGACTGGGAGCGTCTCCGACCGTGGATCGGCATCGGCTACTCGGGCGGCAGCGCCGCCGCGCTCGTCAACGCAGGAGCCTCCCACGACGAGGCGAGGCGCCTCATGGGACGGTGCTCGAACATCAACGCCGAACGAATCCTGATGGCCGGCAAGACGCTGGAGGAGTTCGAGGCGTACCTGAGCGCCGGACTGAAGGAGTACGAGGCGGCTCGAGCTGCCGAGGAAGGGCTCACCGTTGACGAGGCGATCGCCAAGATGCGCCGCTGAGACCGGCCACTGGTTCGTCAGATGAGCGCGGGAACCTGCCGTACTGCATCTGCCAGACCCGCGCCGGCGAGGCAGTAGGTGGGAGAGCTTGCGAAGCGGAGGACGATGCGGTCCGCTTCGTCCTCCACCTCGGCGCTGACGACGGTGGAGTACTCGACCACGCCCCACTCCCCGTGCCACCAGACGAGAAGCCGCCGATCAGTGACCCGGACGGTGACCGGGCCGAGCGGTCGCCACTGGGGAGCTGCAGCCCGCTCGGCAGCCCGGCGGGCGTGGCGATTGCGAGCGAAGCTGATACCCCCGGTGACTATCCAGCCGACCGGCCCGCCGAGGAGCAGGGTGCGGTGGTCGTAGCTGGGGTCGCCGGGCAGCCAGCGCCAGCCGTGGGCGGCGACCTCGCCGTAGACGACTTCCTCATCGGCACGCTCAAGGGTGCGCTCGCAACGGTTGCTCGGGCGGGCGGCGAGCGTTCGGGTGCAGGTCTGCATTGGATCTCCCTCGTCTTCAGGACTGAGGGGATCACGGCGGACCCCGAGCGGCCTCTCGGCCGTGTCCTCAGGGTACCGCTCGACCGTGACGCTGTCATCGGGTGATTGCCGCCGGCTGCGTTGGCTGGTCGGCCCCGAGCGGCGGCGTGTCGGGCGGGGTCGGGTTCAGGAGCTCCTCGATCTCCTGTTGCCGACGGCGCAGACGGATGAGTTCGGGGCCGTGCTCGAACCGCTCCCCGACGCGGCCCCTGGCTCGCGCCGCCTCCCCGAGCGCGGCGTCGTGCCGTTCCCTGGTGGAGACGAGGTCGTCGTCGAGGTTGTGGAGTCGTCGTTCCAGCCCGGTGATGAGGCGGGAGGGGTTGGCGGTGTGCCAGTCGGTCTCGGACGATCGGGCGGAGGCGAGGTCATCACCGATGACGACGATCACCTCTGGGGCGATCGTTCGGGTGGTCTCGACATACAGCGGGAGATTGCCGAGTGTCCCGACATGCTGGCTCACGTCGCGGTTGTGGGTCTGGTCGAGTTGGGAGAGCCCGAGGGACTTCAGCTTCTCCCCCGCCTCGGTTCGGTCGGCGAACGTGACCTCGCCGATGGTCGCCTTGAAGGCGTCGCCTCGGGTATCGGTGCGAAGGTCGAGTGCGTCCTCGAGTCGGCTGATCTTCGCTCCGGTGGACGCGACCTGGCGCTGCGCTGCTTCGACGGCGCGGCGGAGACGGCGTTGCTCGTCGGTGTGTGCGTGTTCGAGACGCTGGAGACGGGAGATCTCGGAGTCGACGCCGGCCTTCTCCATGATGAGCGGGTTGCCGGTGGCGAGCGCCTTGACCTCGGCGTACGAGAGGGCGTCGTCGTCGATGTCGTCGATCTGGCGGGCAGTGATGCTGCCGCCGGTGACCTGGCCGATGAACCCAGCCTTCCGCTCGAGGGTCTGCCACATGTAGGCGTCGAAGCTGCCCTCGGTGACGTACCGGTAGATGGCCACTTCGGGGTTCTGGTTGCCCTGACGGACGATGCGCCCTTCACGCTGCTCGATGTCGGCGGGTCGCCACGGGCAGTCGATGTGGTGGAGTGCGATGGCTCGAGCTTGGACATTGGTGCCGACGCCCATCTTCTCGGTGGAGCCGACGAGGACGGCGACGCGTCCGTCCCGGCAGGCGGCGAAGAGGCTGGCCTTGGCGTCGTCGGTCTTCGCATCGTGGATGAACCGAACCGAGTCGGGCTCAAGACCGCGGTCAGTCAGGAGTGTGCGCAGTTCGTCGTAGGCGTTCCACCGCTCGGTACTCGGGGTCGAGGTATCGCAGAACACGATCTGCAACGCACCCGGACGGTCGTGCTCCCGGCCGGCGACGTCTCGGTACCGGTGGCCGGCAGATCCTTCGGCAATCTGAGCGATCCGATCGGCAGCAGCTTCGAGCTTCCCGCCCGCACCGGATGGCTCCCCGACGAGGCGGAGATCGAGGGCGGCTCGTCTGCCGTCGCCGGTGATCTTGAGCATGTTGTCGTCGGTCGGGTCCACCGCACGGGATCGGACCCGCTCTGCGCGGTCGGCGAGGGTCGAGACGAAGTCGTGGAGTTCATCGCTCCCGGGGACGACGACGGTCTGGGGCGCGCCGCCGATCAGTTCGGGGGTGTCGAGGTCGAGGTCGGCTGCAGTACGGACGTCGGCGACTTGGCGCCAGAGGCGCATGAGCTCGGGAACGTTCTCGAACTGGGCGAAGCGGGTGGAGAGCCGCCACGAGGCTCCGTCTGGTGCGAGTTCGAGCTTGGTGACCGTCCGGCCGAAGTTGGCGGCCCACGCATCGAAGGGTGCGATGCCGGCGGTCTGGAGTGCGTCGGGTTGAAGGAACGACTGCATGACCCACATCTCGGCCATCGAGTTGGCGACGGGGGTGGCGGTGGCAAAGGTGACGACTCGTGGTCCGTGCTGGCGGCGGAGGTGCCAGAGCTTCGCGTCGAGGTCCTCGGCTCGTTGTGAGCCGGGGTGCGCCATGCCGTCGATCGCCGAGTCGACGCGCTTGTTCTTATAGGCGTGGGCCTCGTCCACCAGGAGGTAGTCGACCCCGGTCTCCTCGAAGCGAACGCCGTCGTCCTTGCGGTGATTGGCCTGGAGCGACCGGAGGCGTTCCTCCTCGGCCGCAACTCGACGCTCCAGACGCTTGACCGACAGTGCCTTTCCGTTGCGGCTCTCGGCGAGGGCGGCTCGGAGACGTTCGAGTCGCTCGGACAGGTACTCCTGTTGCAGGTCCGGCCCGAGCTGGAGGCGGGCGAAGCTGGAGTGGCTGAAGATGATGCCGTCCCACGAGCCGGTGGTCGCTCGGGCGACGAACTCTTTGCGCCGGTCCTTGGAGAGTCGGTCGCGGTCGGCGATCAGGAGCTGCGCGGTCGGATACAACTGCACCCACTCCCGGGCGAACTGTTCGAGCATGTGGTTGGGCACCACGATCGCGGGCTTGGTGACCATCCCGAGGCGGCGCATCTCGGTGGCGGCCATGACCATCGTGGCGGTCTTGCCAGCACCGACCGAGTGGGCGAGCAGTGCTCGACCGTCGAGGAGCAGGCGGGCGACGGCGTCGCGCTGGTGCTGGTGCGGTACGAACCCGGCGGCGAGACCGGGGAGCGAGAGGTGGTCGCCGTTCGCGCTCGGGGGTACGTGGGAGTTGAAGAGCTGGTTGTATCGGTCGGCGAGACGGGCGGCGCGGGTCGGGTCTTCCCAGACCCAGGTCGAGAAGCGGGTGGCGAGCGCGTCTTGCTTCTCGCGGGCGGCGATCGTCTCGGCGTCGTTGCGGACTCGCCGGCCGTCCTCGGTTTCGTCGTAGACGGTGTAGAGCTGTTGGTTCAGACAGGCTCGGAGCAGGGTGGCTGCGTCGGCTCGGTCGGTGCCCCATTCGGCTCGGAACGCGACTCCGCGGCGACCGGCGGGAGCGACGAGCTCCCATCGGCCGAGGGAGCGCAAGTACTCGATCTCCAGTCGGGCCCCGAGGGTCTCGTGGCAGAAGGCCTCGATGTCGTCGGGTTCGATCCATGGCGTGCCGAGTCGGGCCGAGATCTCCCCGGGTTCGAGCTGCATCGGGAGCACGTCTCGCAGGGAGTCGACGTTCGCTCGGTAGCGCGGGTCGGTCTCCGCTGCGGTCTCGGCGCTGCGGAGCTTCTGCCGGACGTCTCCGGAGAGGTACTCGGCGGAGGAGACGACCCGTTGTGTGGTGGGGTCGTCGAAGACCTGGGATCCGAGCATGGGTCGGACGTCGTCGACCGATGCACCGAGAAGTGCGGAGATGCGTTCGAGGTCGACGGTGCCGGTCTCGTCGAGGGAGACGGCGAGCGCTTCGTCGGGGGTGTCGGCGCCGAGGCGTGAGACCGGTGGGTTGACGACGCGCTCGGTGAAGATTGCCGCGGGCGCTGCGGTCTGCGTCTCCTCGTCGAAGACCTCGAGCGCAGCGACAAGCGGCCAGTCCGGGTCGTCGCGGAAGCCGCCGAGCCGTGGGCGGAGCCGTCTCGTCCGTTCCTCGCCGGTGTCGGGGTCGGTCCGTCCCGTGCGGGCGAGCTTGAAGCGGTTGAGCGGGCCGTAGACGCGGACGTAGGAGTCGTATCGCCTTCGGAGCTGGGCCTGGGCGCTTCGGAGGACGTCGTCGTCGGCTGATCCGATCTGAGCATCCAGAACCTGCCGTGCTGCGTCCCGGAGTCCGATCAGTCGCCGAAGCTCCGGGGCGTCCTTCGCGTAGCGAGGCTCGAAGGGCTCGACTCGCCCGCCGACGAGTCGTCCGAAACCCTCTCCCGTCTCGACGAACGCTCCTTCGCCGACGGTCGAGACCAAGTCCGGCACGGCGAGCGCCACGGTGTTGGTTCGCTCAGGAGCATGCAGCAGATCGTGCTCACGTGCCCGGGCGACAACGGCGGCGAGCGCCTGGTCGAGGCCCGCTCGAAGGTTGCCGTTCGAGCGGACCGTCAGCTCGTGCTCTCGGTACATCCCCCGGGAGAGGTCCATCCGTCCCACGACCAGCTCGGGGTGATCCCGGAACCAACGGTTGACCGACACCTCGGCGGAGTCGGCGAAGGGGACGGTCTCGATCCAGGGCGGCTCGGCTCCGGGCGGAGGACCGGACCGACGCTGGAGGACCAGCAGATCGCAGACGACGTCGGTTCCCGAGGACGCAGCGAACGCTCGCGCTGGCAGCCGCAGTGCGCCGACGAGATCGCCGAGTTCGTGGATGACCCGGCGCGCCGACGGGTTGCGAGCGTCGAGCGTGTAGCGACTCGTCAGCAGGGCGACCGTTCCGCCAGGAGCGGTGAGGTGGAGGCTCTTGGCGATGAAGTAGTTGTGGAGCGACAGCTTGTACGGGTTGTGCCGGGGGTCGCTCGGCGTGACCTTGGCGAAGGGGACGTTGCCGACCACTGCGTCGAACGAGGCGTCGGGGAATGACATGTCCTCGAATCGCCCGGTGTGAATGGACGCGCTTGCTCCGTAGAGGTGGCCGGCGATCTCGGCGGTGATGGCGTCGAGCTCGACCCCGGTCAGGTCGAGACCGGGCGGTGCGAAGCCGATGAAGTTCCCCGAGCCACAGCCGGGCTCGAGCACTGGGCCCTCGGCGACGCCGATGGCGGTGACCGTTGCCCAGATCGCCTCGACGACCTCGGCTGACGTGTAGTGCGCGTTGAGCGTCGTCCGACGAGCGGCGCTCCACGCCTCATCGGTGCCGAGCAGCTCCCGCACCTGGTGACGAGCGTCGGCGTACTGCTCGTTCGCCTCGTCGAAGACCTGTGGGACGCTCCCCCATCCTGACCACTTGGCCAGGACCGCCTGCTCGTCACCACGTGCGGGGCGATTCGCGGGCCGAAGCTCTCGGAGCACCTCGAGTGCGGCGATGTTCGCTCGGAGCTTCGCCGACGTCCCGGCCGGTGCGAGGTCGCCTTGGCCCGATGGCCGAAACGCTAGTTGTGGTTCGCCATCGCCGAGGTCACCCAGGCTTCGATCGCGTCCGGGGTCGGCTCCTCGTTGCGGTCGATCAGCGCCTGTTGCGCCTGGCTGTAGAGCTGTTCCTCGAGGTTGTCCAACACCGTCGCCGCGCTCTGCAGTCGCAGGCTGCGCAGCCACGGCTCCAGTGCGTCGTCGGTCTCCTCGGTCGTCAGGTCGTTCGTGACCGGGCTCCAAGGGGGTGTCGCCGTCGTCGGCAGCGACGTGATCGGGTCGGGAACGTCCATGGTCCTCGTCCTTCGTGTGGTCGGTGGGGAGCGAGTCGAACAGGCTGAGCTGCTCGGTGCTTGGGACGCTCCGACCCGGCATCAGGCTACCTCCAGCTGGAGGAGGTCAGAGGGAGATGCCGAGCGAGCGGGTCGGGACAGGTGGGCGGAGCTGGCGCTGCGGGGCGAGCCGGTCGCGGATCCAGAGGTGTCCTTCGGGTGCTCGGGCGTGTGAGCTGAACCCGGCGTCGGGCAGTGATCGGTCGACGTCTCTGGCCGGGCCGCGGACGATGAGGATGTCGTGGCGGCGAGGGTTGTAGACGATTTCACGTTCGACGCCCTCCCACCGGCCGATGGGCGAGGCGACGCAGCCGGGTGGTGGCTGCGGTCCACCGTCGGGATCGGCTGGGCGCAGGTACGGGTCGGTCATCGGAATCCTCCTGTTGGTTCTTGGGCTTGTTGGTGACGGCCTCGTCGGGGACCGGGAGCTGGGACCGCTCGCTCAGGTCGGGCTCTCGGTAGTAGGGGCGCGTCCGGATGTGGGCGGGCGGCAATGTCCCGTGGATGAGAAGGGCGTCGCCCGGCACCATCTGTCGAAGTGCGTGGGCCGGGGCGAGCGGTGCCCGCACCGTGGACAGCTGCAGCGAGCCACGGCCGCCACCGTGGAGGTCGTTGCTCCTACTTCGAGTCTCGACTTCCTCCTCTCCGAGGATCGTCGAGACGTAGCGCTGCGACTCGGGGTCGGAGAGACCGGCGTAGAACACCTTGGAGAGATGGTTCGTGAGGATCGTGCCGGCGGACCGTCCGTAGGCCGACTCGATCTGTGCGAGCGACTGCCAGACGGTGACCAGCACGATCCCCAGCCCGGCGAGCGTCGACGCGTACTCGGGCAGGTTTCGCAGCGGCGTGTTCCCGGCCTCGTCGATGACGATGAGCAGCGGCGGGTCGATGGGCTTCCCGGTCTCGGCCACCTTGAGGTACGCCTGCTTGATCACGTCGTTGAGGAAGCCACCGAACGCCGGGGACAGGCGGCTCTGGTCCTCGATCGGCGCACAGAGGTAGATCGTGTTCCGCCCCTTCAGTAGCCACTCGAGGTCGATGCTCTTGCCTCGTGCTGCATTCGCGACGCTCGGATCGGCCCACGGCCAGATCACCGTCCGGGCGGTTGCGTAGACGCTGGAGCGGGTTCGCTCCTCGTCCTCCCAGATCGCCTTGAGTGACCGGCGGGCATCTGCGGCGTCGAACCGCATCTGCTCGTCCCTTGCGTTCTCCAGGGTGATGAGCCGCTCGGACACCCTGCCCTCGCCCCACTCGCCGGGCCGGTCCTGTACTAGGACCCACTCGGCGACGAGCCCCATGTCGGCATTCGTGTGACGGGCGACGAACAGGAGCCCGGCGAGGAGCATCTCGGCCTGGGCCATCCAGAAGTCGAGCCCGCCCTGCACGTTGTTCCCCTTCGGTGCTGCGTCGCAGAGCGCTCGTGCCGCCCGTTGGGCGCCCGTGGTCGTGGTCGCGCGTGCCAGCGGGCTCCAGACCGCCGTCCCGTCCCGCCCGGTCGTACCGGTCGGATCGAAGACGGCGATCCTCCCCTTCTCGGCCCGCCAACCCGCGGTGACCCGCAGCAGGTCGTCCTTGACCGACGAGAGGATCGCCGGCCCGTCCCACTCGAGGACGCCTGACACGACGGCCGTCGTCTTGCCCGACCGGCTCGGTCCGACGAGCGCCACCGCACCTCGATCACCTGCCCGATCGGTCTTCGGTGCTGACGAGCGATCTTCCGTCGCCAGGAGCTTGCCCTTGGCTCGCCCGAGGATGAACCGTCCCCGGACCGGGCCGTCGACGATCAGCGGGCGAAGATCCCGGGTCGTTGCGAAGCCTGGGCGGGCGTCGACGCCGAGCGGCCGGCGGTCACGGGTGCCGACACGAGAGCGATTCCAGAGTCGGAAAGCAACGACGAGGACGGCGACCGCTGCTGCGGCGACCACGATCGTGCAGAGCCAGTAGAGGAACGGCCCCGGGAGCGCCTCGCCAGCCGGCTCGGGCCAAGCTGCGGCCGGATCAGCGAAGTGCTCGGGAAGCGAAGGGAGTGCCGTGAACGCATCCGAGAGCGTCCCGGCGAACGCCGCTCCGGTGAGCAGCGCCGCCAGCGCCGCACCTGCCCACACCACTCCCCCGACGACGATCGCCGCCCCGCCGATGACGACGACCAGGACCTCGCCCGTACTCAGACCATTCCGTTCCACGCCCTACTAGGCCGCTGAGCGGGGTGAAACCTCTCAGACATCTTCCGGGAACCTGAGTCGCACAGGGAACGCCCGGCGGCTGGGGCAGGTCCGACCCCACTGTCTGGTGCTACTGGCATGCTTCGTGCATGAGCCTTTCTCCGGATCTCGCTCAGCAACTCGACGCTGCTGCGACTCCCTCACGGCAAGAGATCGAGAAGGCGGTAGACGTCGTTCTCAGGCGCGTTGGTACCGAGAAGACCGCCACCCGCGAGTTGCAGGCGGCGGTCGTCGAAGAACTCGGCGGGTCAGACGTCCTGGCGGCTGGTCAACGGCACGGTCGGAACGAACTGCACGTTGAAGGGCCAGACAGCTTCGACCGAGACACACCGATCGTTGCGTACCACCGCCTCTGGTACGCCGGCTTGCTTGCGGTCGAGCGCCTGCGCCGGACGGGTCTGATCACACCGGTGGAGAACAGCAACCCCGGCGGGTACACGTCAATCTCGATTCGCCGCGGCGGTCACGGCTTTGGCCACCGTCCACCGCATCCATCTCCGTCGCATTCTCAGGGAAGCTATGTAGCGACCCGCGCCCTACCGGGAGAGGAGATCGACCCTGGCCTCGAACGCTTTCTTGCCGGCGTGGACGAACTCGGCCTGAACGATCGTGGTGTTCGATGCCTTCGAGAGGCGATCGATGCGCATGCTCGGGGCCTCCATCTCGCGTCGTGCAACCTGCTCGGTGCGGTCGTGGAGAGCGCGTGGTTCGAGGTTGGAGAAGCGCACCCAGCTCCGAACGACAAGCTCCGCAACGCCCTGAAGAACGATCGCACAGCGCTGGTGATCGACCTCGTGGCAGCGTGGCTACGAGAGTCAGCATCGGACGGCGAGAAGTCCCGAGTTCATGAGGTCGTCGCGTTCGCTGGCTTCATGCGCACCCTCCGGAACTACGGGATCCATCCGCGTCCAGACGTCGACGACGGACTCGAGCCACACTTCTTCGACTCTCCCAACGCTGTGCTCGTCATGCAGGCCTTTCACCACGTTCGAGCCCTTCACGCGCTCCGCGATGCACGGCTTGCCCGCATCTCCGACGGCTGAAGGACGAGCTGAATCCCGCTCGCCACACCGACAGCTCTACAGAAGATGCTCCGGCATCCACTTGATGTCGAATGGATCAGGATGGCCGGGCGGGGCGAAGGTCTCGATCCACTCGCCCGCCGGCGTCTGCCGGGTGATCCCGTAGGCGTCCCACTCCGTCCACGATGCGAGCCGCTCCGGTGGGATCGGCTCGGCGGCGCTCCACTTGGAGAGCGTCTCCCGAACGTCGTCCGGCAGCGGGCGGCCGACCGCCTCCTCGAGGTCGTCGAGCGACTCGACCAACGCGAAGCCGTCGACTGGCGTCTCCACGTACGAGTCCAGATCGAAGTCGTCCTCGTCCTCCGGGATGAAGCGGTCAACGAAGAAGCATCCGGCATCACGCATCCACGAGATCATCCAGACTGTGTCGTCGTCGCCCCACTTGAACTTCTGCTCCTCGTAGTACTGCATCGGTCGTTCTCCTTGTTGTTGTTTGCCGTGTTGGAGCCAGGGCTCCGTCAGCGCTCCAGGGACGCCGCCATTGCGGGCGAGCGCGTACACGCGTCCCGGCATGCGGACGCGAACTCGGTGGACCAGTTGCGCCCGGAGGCACGGGCCCAGTCGTTGAGATCGTTGGTCGCGACCGGCAACCGGATCGTTCGGACTCGGAGGTCGTGGGGCTCCAGGCACGCCCGGAGCCGGTCGGTGGCGCGGGCGCCGGCGTCGTCCTGGTCGAGCGCCAGTAGGACAGTCGTTGCTCGTGCGCCGATGAAGTCGGCGACGGAAGCATCAGCGACGCCAGAGCCCAGAATCGCGACGGCGGGTAGGCCGGCCGCGTTGGCGCTCATCGCGTCGAACGCCCCTTCGCAGAGGACGACGCAGGTCGCCGAGGTCGAGGGCGGATCGAACCGACCGAACCGAGGGTTCGGCGCAACCTCGTTGCTGCAGCTCAGGTACTTCGCCCCACCAGCAGCGACGTTGAGCCGCCGTGTCTGGGTGAAGACCGTGCGGCCGTTCTCTCGGATCGGAAGGACAACGCCGTGGGCGGCTGGTACGCCTGGCGGACGTCCGATCCGTCCGCCGCCCGGGTCGAGCCCGACACGGTGATGGCGCAGGAGGTCCTCCGGGATCGATCGGCTGTGGACCAACCAGTCCAGGACGGGACGGCCCTTAGGTGAGTCGTTGAGGATGCGGAAGCACTCGTCGACGTATGGGTCGAGGTCAACCCTCTGGACTGTGGGGCGGGGAGGCCGTCGTCTCGACGGAGAAGGTCGATCGTCCGATCGTTCGAGGGCGGCCGAAGAGTCCGGTGAGCGGTTGGCGAGCCAATCGAATGCCTCCCCGACTTCCACCCCGAGCGTGGCCATGACGAGGTCGACGGCCGTGCCGCCTTCGCCGCAGCCATGGCAGTTCCACCGCTGGACGCCAGAGCGACCGACGAAGACCGACAATGGTGGCGTCCGGCCGGACTGTTCGTGATCGCGCATCGGACAGGGCCAGTGCGTGCGCCGGTTCTGGTGCGACGGTCCGAGGAGCTGGTCGGCGAGGTCGCGCAGATCGAGTGATCCGAGGAGGCGGTCGCGGTCGTAGGTCATGCGGCCACCTCCAGGGGCAGCTCGAGCTGGGTGCCCTTCATCCGGGCATCGGTGTCGCAGAGCTGCTGTTCGGCCGTCGAGAGCACGTGGTGAACGACGGCGGTACGGCCGCCGACCTTCCAGAGCGCACGTCCTCGGGCGAGCCGACCGACGACCTCCCGCTCCGGCTCCGAGAGCCCGAAGCTGTTGACGGCAGCATCGAGCTGGTCGGGCGCTTGGCGAAGGACGATCTTCGTGGCGGAATCGGCGAGCAGTCCGGCGGAGATCTTGGCGATGGCAGTGCCGTCGTCGGCTTGGGCGGCGAGGTCGGAAGGACGGTGGGCGACGCAGATGTTGGCGACGCCGTACGTGCGACCGAGCTTGAAGCACGACTGGAGGTAGCTGGCGGTGTGACGGTTGCGGAGCAGTGCCCATGCCTCGTCGAGCACTTGGACCCGTTGCGGGCCGACGGTGGCCATCAGCTGGCTGAGCCATCCGGCAGCGGCGACCATCACCAGCGGCAGGGCCTCGGAGTCGATCGGGATCGCCGAGAGGTCGAGCAGGATGCCGGGGCCAGACCAGTCGACTCGGACTGACGAGCGTTGATCGAACATGCCTCGAAGCGACCGGGTGAGAAGCTTGTCCAGCCCGTAGAGCAGTGCTGCGAGGTCGACGGCGACATCGTCGCGGTCCCGCCGGAGCCGGGCGACGACCTCGTCGGGCGGATCGGCCAAGAGCCGAGCGAGGTCGGTCAGGGTCGACTCGTCGACCGGCGAAGCTGTCAGCCATTCGATCGTGGCGAACACGGCCGCGTCCTCCACCTGCGTGAGCGGACGCTCCAGGACCGTGGCGACGAGCGCGGTGACCATCTCTGCCCGGCGAAGCACCTGCTTGTCGTCCGCCGTTCCCGAGGGCGACTCCGCTAGCGGGTTGAGGCACGTCGTGCCACCCGGAGACAGCCGGACGATCGTGAGCCCGAGAACCTCGGCGAGGGCGACGTACTCGCCCTTGGGGTCGGCGATGGCGACGAAGCGGCCGTCCGCGCCCGTCCCGTAGATCGCCGCCATGCGCCATAGGAGCGTCTTCACGAGCGCGGACTTGCCGTTCCCGGGTTCGCCGAGGATCCAGCAGTTCGGGTTGGTCACCTGTCCGGTGCTGTAGGCCTCGAACGGATCCCAGCAGAACTCGGCCCCGCCTGCGAGCAGGTCGAGTCCGACGTAGGGCCCGCGCCACCCGAACGTCGCTTGCACCGAGAACGGGTACAGCGAGCACAGGTGTGCGGTGGTTCCGCTGTGCCATCGGGTTCGGAGTCGTGGTCGGAACCGCATCAGACGAGCTGGTGCCGTGGCTGGAGCCCGAACGGAAGCGACGCCGCCCATGCGAGGTCGTGCCGTGCGTCGAGTGACCGGAGCTCGAGCCCGACGTCACGGGCGAGCTGCTCGACGATCTCGCTGTGCTCGTCGAGCGTCTCCTCGTCCGGTGCGGAGACGCAGACGAGGCTGACGTAGCCCATCTCGGGGAAGCCGGCGACGAGCTCTTCTTCACGGTCGAGGAGGGCCTTGGTGGCCCGACGGTGTCGAGCGTCGACACGGTGACCCTTCTCTTCCTTGGATTCGGCGTCGGACTCGAGCTTCACGAGATCGCGCTCGATCCGGCGGCGCGACTGGTGGGCCGACACCGGAGCGAGGAGCACCGTCATGGTTCGTGAGATCCCGGGGGCCGACAGGAACGGCTCGAGCCACGCCGGATGCTGGGGAAGGCGGGGGTAGCCGGCGACCCAGTAGGTCCGGTGTAGCGCCCGGTCCACGGCGACGTGGTTCCATCGAGCCTCGACCGCGGTGGGACCGGCCGTCGTCTCCCGCACAAGGCCGAGACGCTCGACGAGGCGTCCACGGTTGACTGTGGGCTGAGTTCCGAAGGGGTCGATGCGGACTCTGAGGTGGCGTCGCACCGCTGCCGTGGAAACGGGATCGGCGACGTGAAGGCCAGCGCCGCGGACGGCGCGTAGCAGTGCCTCGAGGGACGAGATGAGCGCACGGGCAAGTGCGGCTTCGGGGTCGGCGACCTGGGCTCGGCGCCCCAGTCGGTCTCGGGTGACCGTGAGGAAGACGAGCACGTCGTGCGAACTCGCCTGCGACGCCGCGCCCTCCAGGAGTTCCTCATAGGACGCGCGGGCTGCCTCGTGGACCGACCCGCTGCCGGTTGTGGCAAGCCACTCGACGTGCTGCGACATGCCCGACGGGCGAGCGAAGTCGGACCACCCCACGTGGAGTACCGGCGAGCCCTCCGTGGCGAACTGGGCGAGGACATCGCCCCAGCCGGCGAGCAGCGACTCCTGTTCCGCACGGGGCTGGGTGACGAACTCCGGTCCAGCTACGTCGAGGAGTGCGGTGAGCGTGCCTGCCTCGCGGTCACGCACCGCGCCGATCGCCGTGGACCCGCGCCACGGAACCTCGAGGATGTCGAGGCCCGCGAGGCATGGCGGCAGGTCGGCGATGTCGTCGTCGAGGAGCGGAAGCCGCACGAGCCACCGCTCCCCTCGGCCCATGCGGGCGGCGATCCAGGAGATGGCGATCGGAAGCCACTCCCAGATCGCGAAGCCATCGACACGGGCGAAGCTGGCGAACCCTCCGAACACGACGGGCACAACGGCCACGACGAGCGGCAGGCCGGCGGTGACAGCGAGAACGGCCGCAACCAGCCCGCCACCCAGGAACGCACATTGCAGCAGCCCGAGGCCGAGGAAGATGCCCGATGTGTCGAGCGGATCGAATCGGTACAGCCGTTCTGGGCGCTCGCTCATCGACGCTCACCTCCGTCGCTCGTCGAACGCCGGGCTTCGCCTTGGTGGGATCGTCCGGTCGGCGTCGACCCTCGGTCCGTCGTCGACGAGGCCGCACGATCCGCCGAGCTGCGCACAGCTCGAACCGCTCCACCGGCCACCGATGCGCCCGCCACGGCGACACCGACAGGCCCGGCAGCAGCAGCTCCTCCGGCTGCTCCCCCGCCACCGGCAGCAGCCGGACCGGACCGCGCAGGTGGCCCTGAAGCACTCAGCCCCGGCGGACCCGACGCCACCCGTCCCAGGCGGCCGCCCGCACCCTTGGCGTAGTACCCCATGGACATCGCCTGCTGGCCCGCCCGCATCGGACCGCCACGCACCCCCTGAGCGACCATCGCCGCCTCGGTCAGCGGCATCAGCTTCGCCACGAGCAGCGGCGAGAAGGCCGACACACCGAACGCCGCAACCGCGGCGAGGAGGATGCCGACAGCCTGGGTCACCGAACCACCCGGGTCTTCAGCGATGGTCTCCGGCGGCGGCAACGCCGTGACCTCTCCGCCCGATCCGGTTCCGACGAGCGCCGCGGACGCCACCGCCAGAGCGACGGCGATGACCAGCTTCGACAAGATCAGCGCAGCCAAGAGGTCGAGGAGACGTCTGCCGATGCCGCGAAGTGCGGGCCACATCTGCGCGGCGAAGACCAACGGCGCCAACGCCACGACGATGTAGACAAGTGCCTCGCGGACGACGAGTTCGGCGACGAGGATCACGCCCGCCACGACGGCGATCAGTCCGAGCAGAAAGACGATGAACGCCGTCGCTGTCCCACCCGAGAGCGCTGCGAGCGATCCGATGACGGCCGTGAAGGACGAGACGTCGTCCTGGAAGCGATTGAGCATCGCCGACGACAGCTCGTCTGTGAGGCGTACGAGAGCCTGGACCACGCTGACGAGGCCAACCATGCCCAGCACGGACATCGGGAGTTGGAGCCCGACCTGGCGGAGCATCCCGCCGACGTCGCCGGCGAGGACGCCTTGTGTGATGCCGGCGAGGACGAACCCGACGAGAAGCGTCGCACCGATGGCAGCGGTCGTTGCGTACGGGCCGCCGACGAACCAGTCCGCCTGGACGTTCGGGTCGGTGGCGTCGATGAAGAAGTTGAAGACGCCGCCGACGATCCAGACGAGGGCGTCGACGACCCACGCGGTAAGTCCGCCGATGATCACCTCGAAGCCGGCCGTCGCGGCATCGCCGACGAACCCGGTCACCTTGTCGATGACCCAGCCAACGGGGTTCGGGAAGCCGAAGGCGACGATCACGACGCTGGCTCCTCTCCGACTCGGGTGAAGCCGTCGAGGGCGTCGTCGAAGGGCTCGGGCTCCCAGAACGAGTCACGTCCCCCGAGCTGTGGGGACGGCCCGGGGTTCTCCCGCGAGTCGACGAGCTTCCACTCGTCCCCCTCGAGGACCAGATCGAACGTGGTCGTCTGCCACTCGGACTGCGGCATGGCAACGTCCGCAGCCGACAGCACCGACACCGTCCAGACCGACACCTGAGCCCGACGCTCGGACACGGAGTCCACCCGCCACGCAAGCGGGCGAACGATCCACCAGACGCGACCTGGGCTGCTCAGGAGTGCGTCACGCACGGCGCCGACCTCGCCGAGAACCTCCTCGACCAGCGCGTCCGCCGACGCTGCAGCAGCGACCGCACGGACCTGGCGCTCGAGCTCGGTGTCGTCGAGGTAGAGCCACGCCTGGGGCGCCGTCGCCAGCGCAAGAGCAGCGTCCAGCGCAGTCGACGTCTCATCGGCGTCCAACCCCGCCACTTCTTCGGCTGCGGCGGGCCCAGACGGTTCGCTGACTACCACGGCGGCTTGTACGTCACCGTCGTCAGACACCACTGCGTGGACGAAGACGCCGAATGCGAAGGCCGACGCCGCCGCCGCGATGCGGTGCGCGAGGTACTTCCGGTGGCGGTTCACGACGCCGCCTGGAACAGGAGGTTGACCGCCGTCGGGGCGATGCCGGCGAGGATGGCCCCGATCGCGCCGCCCATGGCCAGGCTCTTGCCACGGGTGGCGTTCTGGTAGCCGCCGGTCTCACGGGCCAGCCCGTACATGGCGGCACCGATCAGGAGCGCGCCGAGGCTCCCCCACAGGGCGAGCATCTGCGACCAGTTCAACAGCGTCTGGATCAGCGCGGCACCCGGCATGCCGGTCGAGTTCGGTTGCACGTCGACCTGTGCGACGACGAACGGGGGCGGGATGTACATCGAGTCCTCCTGGAGATCGGCTTCACCCCCACTAGGCCCGTGAACACCCCCGAACCTCTCAAACGAATCTCGGGAAAGATCCCGTGAGAGGTTTCACGCCGCTGACGGGCCTAGTAGGGCGTGACCACTCGTTCCCGGCTGATCCCGGGCGTCCTGGCCGGAACCGCCGCCATCGCCCTCGGAAGCATCGGCCTCCCGATCTTCGCCAGCTCCGGCGGCGCAACCGCTCCGCCGCCCGCCGTCGACATCGAGGCCCGAGCGCTGACCGCGTACCTCGCGACCGACGACTACTGCCCGGGCCTGCGCTGGGAACTCGTCGCCGCCATCGGCGAGGTCGAGTCAGGGCACGGCACGTTCGGCGGGTCCGCGCTCGACGATGCCGGGGAGGCGACGCCGTGGATCTTCGGCCCACCGCTCGATGGATCCAACGGCACCCAGCGCATCGAGATCGGCAGCTGGATCGACTGGTGGGGCCTCGCCGGCCCGTTCGAGCAAGCCGTCGGCCCGATGCAGTTCCGGGCTCCGACGTTCGACGCTTGGGCCATCGACGCCGACGGCGACGGGGTCGCGAACCCCCACGACATCGACGACGCCGCGATCGCCGCCGCCCGGTACCTCTGCGGCGCGGGCGACGAGATCACCGACGAGCGCGACGCGCTCCTCCGGTACAACAACTCCTCGAGCTACGTCGACACCGTCCTCGCCATCGCTGACAGCTACTACAAAGTCTCCATCGTCGGTGCCGACGGCTGGCTCTGTCCCGTCGCCGGGCCGGTCAGCTTCATCGACTCGTGGGGAGCACCCCGATCAGGCGGCCGCACCCACAAGGGCGTCGACATGTTCGCCCGCTACGGAATCCCAACCGTCGCCCCAGTCGCCGGCGTCGTCGAGTTCCGAGCCAACAGCATCGGCGGCCTCTCGTGGCACCTGTGGGGCGACGACGGCAACTACTACTACGGCACCCATCTCGCCGCCTACGGCTCGATCGACGGCCCGATCGCCGCCGGTACCGTCATCGGCTACGTCGGCGAGTCCGGGAATGCAGCGGGAACCGGTGCACATCTCCACTTCGAGATCCATCCGGGTCGATCCAGAGGGCAGTCGGCTCGCCCGGTCAACCCGACGCCGACGGTCTCGGCAGCATGCTCCGCAGTCCGTCTCGGACCGGGTGTCTCCGGTCCGAGCTGATCGTTATGGGACGGCAGCAGGCCCTGCCCTCCAACGGCACTTATACGGGTGATCCGCCACCTGGGCTGATGTCCCGGGGAGCCTTCCTCGGGTTCCAGTCCCTCAACAGGAAGGTGAGCGGTGATGTGGACGCCGACGTTCCGGTGCGTCCTTCG
>JBHIXO010000004.1:0-51364 GCA_041984725.1 Acidimicrobiales bacterium
TCGCGTTCGCCGACACCTTCGTGCCCGCGCTCTTCGGTCGTGGCGGGGTCGACGTCGGGGCCCTCGCCACCGCGCTCGCGATCGCCGTCCTGCTCGTCGCGGTCGTCGGCCCGGTCGCGGCCCGGGTGCTCGACGCCGACGGACTCGGGCGATGGAGCCGGGTCGTCCTCGGCGGTCTCGTGCTCGCGCTCGCCGGTGCCGGGCCGATGCTCGTCGGTGGATCGTCGTTCGGTGTGAGCGGCGTGAACGACCGCAACAACCTCGTCGGGTCGGTGGGTGTCGCCGTGGTGCTCGCCGTGCCGGCCGCCGCGCTCGCCGTACGGTCGCGAGCCGCCGCCGGCGTCCTGGTCGCCGTCCTGGTGGTCGGCGGCACGGTCCAGTCGCTGCAGGACGTCGACGACTACGTCGCCGCCGTCGAAGCTGGCGAGGTGTTCGAGCACGACCTCGTCGCCGCGCTGCCCGACGGCCCGCCCGACGACCCACCAGACGGGCCGTGGGCGGTGGTGCCGCGTCCCGAGGACATGCACGGCATCGCGGCGGTGATCAACACGGTCGACCTGTGGGGCGCACTCCGACTCCACGAGGGCGGCGACTGGCGATCGCTGCGCCTGTTCCGCCCGGAGGACTGCGACCGGGAGACGCACTGGGTGCGGTGGCAGGAGGGATCGGTCACCACCGAACCGCCGCCCGGCGTGTGCCCCGGCCGCTGAGCGGCGCGACGGGCGGCCCACCGTCCTGCGGCAGCGTCACGGAGGCTCAATAGCCTGCACCCGTGGTCCAGCGTCCGCCGGCAGGCACCATCCCCGACACGCCCGGGTCGTACCAGTTCAAGGACGCGCACGGTCGGGTGATCTACGTCGGCAAGGCCAAGAACCTGCGGTCGCGCCTGTCGAACTACTTCCAGAACCCCGCCAACATGCACCCGCGCACGGCGCAGATGGTGGCCACGGCCGAGACCGTCGAGTGGATCCAGGTCCGCAACGACGTCGAGGCCCTCATGCTCGAGTACAACCTGATCAAGCAGCACCGGCCGCGCTTCAACGTCCGGCTGCGCGACGACAAGAGCTACCCGTTCCTCGCCGTCACCGTCTCCGACGACTGGCCGCGACCGATGGTGATGCGGGGCCGGAAGCGCAAGGGCGTGACCTACTTCGGGCCCTACGCCAACGCCTACGCCATCCGCGAGACGCTCGACCTGCTGCTGCGCACGTTCCCGCTGCGGACCTGCAGCGACAACAAGTTCAACCACCACGAGAAGCTCGGCCGGCCCTGCCTGCTGTTCCACATCGAGAAGTGCTCGGGGCCCTGCGTCGGCGAGATCGCGCCCGACGACTACCGCCGGCTCACCGACGACCTGCTCGCCTTCCTCGACGGCGAGACCGACGACGTTGTGGCCCGCATGGAGGCCGAGATGGCCGAGGCGTCGTCGGCGCTGGAGTTCGAGCGGGCCGCCCGCCTGCGGGATCAGCTCGAATCGGTGCGCAAGGCCATCGCCAAGCAGCAGATGGTCGGCGACCGCAGCGAGGACCTCGACGTCGTGGGCGTGGCCGACGACGAGCTCGAGGCCGCCGTGCAGGTCTTCTACGTCCGCAAGGGACGGGTCGTGGGCCGGAAGGGCTTCATCGTCGACAAGGTCGAGGAGCTGACGCCCGGCCAGCTCGTCGAGCACGTGCTCGAGGGCATGTACGACGACCCGCCGCTCGGCGTGCCCAAGCAGGTGCTCGTCCCCGACATGCCCGACGACCCCGAGCTGTACGAGGAGTACCTGAGCGAGCTGCGGGGGAGTCGGGTCGAGATCAAGGTGCCCCAGCGTGGCGAGAAGGTCCGGCTGCAGGAGACGGTGACCCACAACGCCAAGGAGGCGTTCCAGCGCCACCGACTCAAGCGGGCGAGCGACCACAACACGAGGGCCCGGGCGCTGAACGAGCTGCAGGAGTATCTCGACCTGCCCGAGGCGCCCCTGCGGATCGAGTGCTACGACATGTCGCACCTCCAGGGCAGCGACTACGTCGGCTCGATGGTCGTGACCGAGGACGGGCTGCCGAAGAAGTCGGAGTACCGCCGCTTCAAGATCAAGGAGGTCGACGGCAACGACGACTTCGCCGCCATGGAGGAGGTGCTGCGCCGTCGCCTCACCGCCTATCTCGCCGAGCGCGGGAAGCCGGTGGGGGAGCGGCCCGGCAAGTTCGCGTATCCGCCGCAGCTCCTCCTCGTCGACGGCGGCAAGGGTCAGCTGTCGAGCGCGGTGTCGGTGCTGGAGGAGCTCGACCTACTCGGCGAGATCCCCGTCGCCTCGCTGGCCAAGCAGTTCGAGGAGGTGTACCTGCCCGGACAGGCCGACCCGGTCCGGATCCCCCGTCAGTCCGAGGCGCTCTACCTGCTCCAGCGCCTGCGCGACGAGTCCCACCGGTTCGCCATCACGTATCACCGGCAGCTGCGCGACAAGCGCATGACGAGGTCCGTGCTCGACGACGTCCCCGGCCTCGGACCCGTGCGACGCAAGCGGCTCGTCCAGGAGCTGGGGTCGATGCGCAAGCTCAAGGCGGCGACGCTCGACGAGCTCCAGGCGCTCACGTGGCTGCCCGACCAGGTGGCCGAGAACGTGTGGGACCGTCTGCACCGGGGCCGATGACCTCGCCGGCCCCGGCGCTCGCCGCTCGCTACAGCACCAGCGTGGCGACGACCGCGCCCCACACGAACGCGAACACGGCCAGGCCCAGGTAGACCCCGCGCCATCGGGCCTCGGTCGTCTCGGCGGCGCCGAGGGCGGTGAGGAGCAGCGCGAAGCCGACCACCGGGACGACCAGGTACGTCGTGAAGCAGAAGAGGCCGAGCGTGAGTGGACGGGCCACGACCCAGCGGCCGCGCAGCGGGAGCAGGAACGCCGCGGCGATGGCCCCCTCGAGCGCGAGCCCGTACCACGTGAGCACGTCGGCGAAGAGGCCGACGCGGGGGCCCGTCCCGACGACGATCGCCTCGTCGGGCGGCGCGGTCGAAGTGAACCCGGTGACCTCCAGACGGGCGCCGTCGAGGTCGTCGGCGTCGGCGCCGCCGACGAGCACGGCAGCGGGCTCGAAGCGGTCGTCGCGCAGGAGCGTGTAGTGGAAGAACTCACCGCTGACGTACTGCGACGACAGCAGCTTCCAGCCGAACGCGAGGAGGAAGACGGCGCCGACGAGGAGGCGGGCCGCCGTGCGGCGCACCCGGTCGGGATCGTGCGCGAGACGAGACAGCCCGAGCGCGAGCAGCCAGTAGGTCGTGGCCACGACGTGGTCGTCGAGCAGCCACCAGTCCCGGAACTGGGCGCCACCCAGCACGGCGGCGAGCACGAGCCACGGCGCCGGGTGTCCCAGGGCGCGGGGGTTGGGCCACAGGAGTGCCGTGGCGACGGCGAAGAGCAGCATCACGGGGCGGTCGTCGCGTGCGTTGACCAGGGCGGCCACCAGCGTCATGCGGCCGACGAGCACGTGGGCCGAACCCGTGGTGAGGTCGCGCCGGGGCGATCGGTCCGTGGTGGTCACGGCACGGCGACCCGGCGGAGCATCCGGAAGCCGATGCGCAGCGCGTCGCCCTCCTCGTCGACGTCGTGGCCCCAGACCTCGAGCACGATCCGGTCCGCGCCGAGGTCGGCGCGCAGGGCGTCGGCCAACGCGGTCGCCTCCGGATCGCCGGGGGCGACCAGCACCTTGGACTCCAGACGTCGAAGGTCGGCCGGCACGTCGACGGTCGTCTCGACCCCGTCGACGAGAGCGGTGATCCGGACCGTCCGGGACATCTCGTACTCGTGGGTGGCGAACATCCCGAAGCCGAACCCCTGCCACGAGGACTGGTGCACGACGTGGTAGCGGGCGATCGCCAGCGCGGCGACGGCGACGAGCAGCAGGGGAGCGGCCCAGGCGAGCGCCCGGTCTCGCCCGGTCCAGCGCTCGGCGTCGTCCATGGACGGAGCGTATTGGCGCGCCGCCGGTCGACGGTGTCGACTGACGGCGTGTCCACCGAGCCCGACGACCTCTGGGAGCAGCACGCCGACTGGTGGCAGGACGGCTTCACCGACGGGGTCGACCCCGAGTACGAGGAGCAGATCCTGCCGCTGGCCGCCGAGCACCTCGCCGGCGCCCGTCGGGTGCTCGACGTCGGCACGGGTGAGGGCCAGGTCGCGCGGCTGGCGGCCGGGGCCGGCGCCGAGGTCGTCGGTCTCGACCCGACCTGGAACCAGATCGCCGTCGCCCGCGAGCGCGGCGGCGGACCCCGGTACCTGCGGGCGGGCGCCGCGGGCCTCCCGTTCGCCGACGCCAGCTTCGACGTCGTCGTCGCCTGCCTGGTCTTCGAGCACATCGAGGCGGTCGACGAGGCCATCGCCGAGGTCGGCCGCGTCCTCGAACCGGGTGGCCGCTTCCTCTTCTTCCTCAACCATCCGCTCCTGCAGACGCCCAACAGCGGGTGGATCGACGACCAGATGATCGACCCGCCCGAGCAGTACTGGCGGATCGGCGCCTACCTGCGCGAGGACTCGACCGTGGAGGAGGTCCAGAAGGACGTCTTCATCCCGTTCATCCACCGGCCGCTGCACCGCTACGTCAACGCGCTGATCGCCAACGACCTGTTCCTCACCCGGATGGAGGAGCCGGCGCCGCCGCCGGGCTTCCTCGCCCGGGCCGCCGAGTACACCGACGCCGCCGAGATCCCGCGCCTCCTCTTCCTGCGGACCGAGAAGCGGTCGCGGTCGTAGCCTGCGGGCATGGGCGACTACGTGGTGATCGCCGGACTGTCGGGTGCCGGCCGTTCGCAGGCGGCGAACGACTTCGAGGACCTCGGCTGGTTCGTGATCGACAACCTGCCGCCCGCGCTGGCGTCGAAGGTGAGCGAGCTGGCGGAGGCGCCCGGGTCGCCGATCGAGCGGGTCGTGCTCGTGGCGGGCACCGGCCACTACGACTCCGAGCTCCCCGAGGCGATCGCCGACCTGAAGCGGGTGGTGCCCCGGGTCCGGGTGCTGTTCCTCGACTGCGACACCCACGAGCTGATCCGTCGCTACGAGCAGACGAGGCGCCGCCACCCGATCGACGCCGGTTCGCTGCAGGCCTCGATCGAGCGCGAGCGCGAGCTGCTCGAACCCGTGCGCGCCGAGGCCGACGTCGTCATCGACACCACCAGGCTCAACGTCCACCAGCTGCGGGACCGGGTGCGCGAGACGTTCGGGCAACCGGACGCAGACGTCGGCATGCAGACGATGGTCCGCTCGTTCGGGTTCAAGCACGGCCTGTCCATGAACTGCGCCAGTTCGTGACGCGCCGTTTTGAAGAGCAGGCGCGCCGCCCGCTGCTTGTTTCCGTGCTGAGCTTTGGCTTCCGCTTTGGCGTGCCGAGCGATGCAGACTTGGTTTTTGACGTGCGCTTCCTGCCCAATCCGCACTGGGTCGACGAGCTCCGTCCGCTCACCGGGCTCGACGACGCCGTCCGCGACCACGTTTTCGCCGCCGAGGGCGCCCGCACGTTCCTCGACAAGCTCGTCGACCTGCTCGAGCTCGTCCTGCCCGCGTACCGCGAGGAGGGCAAGGCGTACCTGACGATCGCCATCGGCTGCACCGGTGGCCGGCATCGCTCGGTCGCGCTGGCCGAGGCGCTCGCCGAGCGCCTCGCCGCGTCCGGGCCCCGCCCGACCGTCATCCACCGGGACGTCGAGCGGTGACCGCCGCCCCCCGGGTGGTCGCCGTGGGCGGCGGCCACGGCCTCGCCATGACCCTGCGCGCCGTGCAGACCTACGCCGCGTACGTCACGGCGGTCGTCGCCACGGCCGACGACGGCGGCTCGAGCGGCCGGCTCCGGGCGTCGATGGCGCTGCCGGCCCCCGGAGACGTACGCCGGTGCCTCTCGGCCGTGACGCCCGACCCGGTGGTGGCCGCCGCGATGGAGCACCGCTTCACGGCCGGCGAGCTCGCCGGTCACCCCGTCGGGAACCTCGTCCTCGCCGGTCTGGTCGACGGCGGCCACGACTTCGCTGCCGCCGTCGAGCGCATGGCCGGCTGGCTCGGTGTCGACCCGGCCACGACCCGCGTGCTGCCGGCCACGACGACCCCGGTCGACCTCGTCGCCGACACGGCGCACGGCCTGGTCCGCGGGCAGGTGGCGGTGGAGCAGGCCGAGGCCATCGAGCGGGTCCGCCTCGACCCGGCCGACCCGCCGACCCCGCCCGCCGTCGCCGCGGCGATCGCCGCCGCCGACCAGGTCGTGCTCGGACCGGGCTCGCTCTACGCCAGCGTGCTCGCCGCCGCGGTGGCCCCTGCGGTTCGGGACGCCATCGCCACCGCGAGCGCACGGGTCGTGCTCGTGGCCAACCTCCGGGCCGAGGAGCCCGGGGTGCGTGGGCTCGACGTCGCCGGCCATCTCGCCGTCCTCGACCGCCACGGCCTGCGCCCCGACGTCGTCGTCGTCCAGGACGGTGGTCCCGCCGTCGGGTCGGTCGAGGGTGTGGAGGTCGTCGTCGCCGACGTCGACCGGCCCCACGGCCTCGCCCACGACAGCGGGCTGCTCGCCGGAGTGCTCGGGCGGCTCGCCACCGTTTGAAGGCCCCGGTGCGCGCGTGGTCGGATGGCGGCACCCCTCGTCCGATCACATCACAGGTGGGTTCCTCGACATGACCGTCCGCGTTGGCATCAACGGCTTCGGCCGCATCGGCCGCAACTTCTTCCGAGCCGCCAAGCAGCAAGGCGCCGACATCGACTTCGTCGCCGTCAACGACCTCGGGTCGCTCGACACGATGGCCCACCTGCTCCAGTACGACTCGGTCATGGGCCGCTTCTCGGAGACGGTGGGCGTGGCCGACGACGGCATCACCGTGGGCGGCGACACGCTGAAGGTCCTGGCCGAGCGCGACCCGGCCAAGCTGCCGTGGGGCGACCTCGGCGTCGACGTCGTCATCGAGTCGACCGGCATCTTCACCTCCAAGGACAAGGCCAGCGCCCACCTCGAGGGTGGCGCCCCGCTCGTCGTCGTCTCGGCCCCGGCCAGCGGCGCCGACAAGACGATCGTCGTCGGCGTCAACGACGACACCTTCGAGAAGGGCACCGACACGGTCATCTCGAACGCGTCGTGCACCACGAACTGCTTCGTGCCCATGGTCAAGGTCCTCGACGACACCTTCGGCGTCGAGAAGGGCTTCATGACCACGATCCACGCCTACACGGGCGACCAGGCCCTGGTCGACGGTCCCCACAGCGACCTGCGCCGGGCCCGCGCCGCCGCCATCAACATCATCCCGACGTCCACGGGCGCCGCCCGGGCCACGGGCCTCGTCATGCAGTCGATGCAGGGCAACCTCGACGGCACCGCGCTCCGCGTGCCGGTCCCCACGGGCTCGGTCACCGACTTCACCGCCATGCTGAAGTCCGACGCCACCGCCGACGCCATCAACGAGGCCTTCGCCAAGGCCGCCAGCGACGGCCCGCTCGCCAAGGTCCTCGACTACAGCGAGGCCCCGCTCGTCAGCTCCGACATCGTGGGCTCGGCCGCCTCCTGCACGTTCGACTCGGGCCTCACGATGGCCAACGGCACGCTGGTCAAGATCAGCGGTTGGTACGACAACGAGTGGGGCTACTCGAACCGCCTGGTCGACCTCGTCGCCATCGTCGGTTGAGGGCGTGAACCCGGTACCCCAACTGGAGGACCTGCTGCCCCTCGACGGGAAGCGGGTGCTCCTGCGGGCCGACTTCAACGTCCCGCTGCGCACGGGCTCCGACGGCACCACCGAGATCGTCGACGACCTGCGCGTCCGCGCCGCCCTGCCCACCATCCAGTGGCTGCAGGAGCACGGGGCCCACGTCACGGCGTGCTCGCATCTGGGCCGGCCGAAGGGCGCGCCCGACCCGCAGTTCTCGGTGGAGCCCGTCCGGCGCCTGCTCGGTGAGCTGGCCCCCGGCGTCGAGCTGCTCGAGAACCTGCGCTTCGACGCCGGCGAGACCGGCAACGATCCCGCCTTCGTCGAGCAGCTGATCGCGGGCCAGGACGCCTACGTGAACGACGCGTTCGGCGCGTCGCACCGGGCGCACGCCTCGATCGTCGGCCCGCCCCGGCACCTGCCGTCGGCGGCCGGGCGCCTCCTCGCGAAGGAGGTCGAGATCCTCGGCGGCCTACGCGACGACGCCCGCAAGCCCTTCCTCGCCATCCTCGGCGGGGCCAAGGTCTCCGACAAGCTCGGCGTCATCGAGGCGCTGCTGCCCATCGTCGACGGACTGATCATCGGCGGCGGCATGTGCTTCACGTTCCTCGCCGCCCAGGGCAACCACATCGGCGACTCGCTGTTCGAGGAGGAGATGGTCGACACCTGCCGTCGCCTCCTCGACGCCGGCGCGCCGATCCACCTGCCCTCCGACGTCACCGCGCTCGGTCCCGGCGGCAAGATCGGCGACCCGGACGCCGGGGGCGAGGTGCGCCAGCTGCACACCACGATCCCCGACGGCTGGATGGGCCTCGACATCGGACCCGGCACCTCCGCCGAGTTCTGCGACCTCGTCGACGAGGCCAACACCATCTTCTGGAACGGCCCGATGGGCGTGTTCGAGGACCCGCGCTTCGCCGCCGGGACCCGCACCGTCGCCCAGGCCGTCGCCGATGCCCGCGCGTTCACCGTGGTCGGTGGTGGCGACAGCGCCGCCGCCGTCGCCGAGTTCGGCCTCGCCCGCGACATCGACCACATCTCGACGGGCGGCGGTGCGTCGCTCGAGTTGCTCGAGCGGGGTGACCTCCCCGGTCTCGCCGCCCTCCGAGGGGAGTTCTCATGACCCGTACACCGCTCATCAGTGGCAACTGGAAGATGCACAAGAACCACTTCGAGGCGATCCAGCTGCTGCAGAAGCTCGGCTATGCGATCACCGAGGAGGACACCCAGGTCGTCGACGTGTCGGTCCACCCGCCGTTCACCGACCTGCGGTCCGTGCAGACGGTGCTCGACGCCGACCGCATCCCGGTCGCGCTCGGGGCCCAGAACTGCCACTGGGAGACCGAGGGCGCGTTCACGGGCGAGGTCTCGACCGCCATGCTCGCCAAGCTCGACGTCGCCTACGTGATCGTCGGCCACAGCGAGCGTCGCGAGCTCTTCGGCGAGACCGACGACATCGTGAACAAGAAGGTCATCGCCGTGCTGCAGGCCGGCATGACGCCGATCATGTGCTGCGGCGAGACGCTCGACGAGCGGGAGGCCGGCGGCGCCGAGGCCAAGGTCGAGGGCCAGGTCCGCGCCGGGCTCGCCGGGCTGTCCGGTGAGCAGGTCGGCGGCATGGTCGTCGCCTACGAGCCCATCTGGGCCATCGGCACCGGCCGCACCGCCACGGCCGAGGACGCCCAGGCGATGTGCGCCCACGTGCGCAGGGTCGTCGCCGACGTCGCCGGCCCCGACGCCGCCGACTCGGTCCGCATCCAGTACGGCGGCTCGGTCAAGCCGGCCAACGCTGCCGAGCTCATGGGCCAGCCCGACATCGACGGCGCGCTCGTCGGCGGCGCCAGCCTCGACGCCGACGACTTCGCCCGCATCGTCCAGTACCGCCTGCACGACGACGCCTGAGCCGGCCCGGGCTCGCCCCCACCGCCGGAGAACTGACGAAGATCCCGTCAGATTCTCCGCGGTCTGCGCGTCCGGCCGGACAGAACCGGTATCGATGAGGCAGATCGCGCAGGAACGACCCCGTGGTCTGGACGTTCATCGGTAGATCCGGTGGATCGGTCGGGCGTTCTGCACGGTCCGTGAGCTTGCATCGAGCGCGAGGGTTGGTAACGTCACCGCCCGTTCACCCTTCGCCTCATCGACGGGCGTACCGTGAACCGACCGTCCGACGTGGACGCACCCGCGTGGACGGGAACCCTGTACCCCCCGATGAGGAGGATCTCCGTGCGCAACTCCCGATGGCTGCGTCTACTCGCGCTGCTGCTCGGTCTCTCGATGGTCGCCGCCGCGTGCGGCGACGACGACGACGATGCGGGCACCAGCGGCGACGACGAAACCGAAGACACCGACGGCTCCGACGACGAGGGGGGTGACGACGAAGACGAGACCGGCGACGAGGACGACGAGGACGCCGCCGGCACCGGTGGTGAGCTCATCAACTTCGGCACCTTCGTCGGCGACCCGCCCGAGCACATCGACCCGGCGCTCAGCGTCACGCTCAACGCCTACCAGGTCATCTCGTCGCTCTACGACGGCCTGACCGACCTCGACTTCAGCAGCGGCTCGCCCGAGGTGAAGCCGCACCTGGCCGAGTCGGCCGAGCCCAACGAGGACGGCTCCGTCTGGACCTTCACCATCAAGGAGGGCCAGGCCTTCTCGAACGGCGAGGAGATCCTCCCGTCGACGTTCAAGCGCTCCTGGGAGCGGGCCGCCGCCCTCGCCGGTGACTACAGCTACCTGATCGGCGCCTTCCTCGAGGGTGGCCAGGCCGCGCTCGACGGCGAGACGACCGACATCTCCGGTGTCGTCGCCGACGACGAGGCGATGACCCTCGAGGTCACGCTCACCGAGCCCTACGCCAACTTCGACGCCGTCGTGACCTTCCAGCTGTTCTTCCCGATGCCCGAGGAGGCCGGCGACGGCACCGCCCCGGTCGCCGACTACGAGAACGGCATCATGATCGGCAACGGCCCGTACGCCATGGAGTCGGCCCGCTCCGACGAGGAGATCGTCCTCGTCAAGTCCGACGCCTGGGTCGGCGACGTGAACGGCGAGACCTGGGACGGTCGCCTCGACCGCATCATCTTTGGCGTCCAGGCCGACCCCGACACCTCGTACAACGCCCTCGAGGCCGGCGAGGCGCAGGTCGCCAACATCCCCTCGGGCCGCTACGCGGACGCCGAGGAGAACTACGGCACCACCAGCGACGTCGGCCAGCTCGGCTCGTACCACTTCGTCCTGAACAACCAGGACGGCGCCCTGCTCGGTGGCGACGAGAACATCAAGCTCCGTCAGGCCATCTCCTCGGCCATCAACCGCGACGAGATCAACACGGCCGTCTACAACGACACCCGTACCGTCTCGACCGGCGTGACCCCCGAGGGCATCCCCGGCTGGGTCGAGGGCATCTGTGAGATCTGTGTCTACGACCCGGAGCAGGCCGAGACCCTGTTCGGCGAGTGGCAGGCCGAGGGCGGCACGCTCGACGGCCCGATCCCGCTGTCGTTCAACTCGGGCGCCGGCCACGAGGACGTCATCCAGATCATGGTCGACAACCTCGCCGCCGTGGGCATCGAGGCCGAGGCCGATCCGCAGCCGACCGAGACCTACTTCTCGGCGATGGCCGAGAACCTGTGCGAGGCCGTCTGCCGCGCCGGCTGGTTCGCCGACTACCCGACGTACGACAACTTCATGTACGACCTGTTCCACAGCGACACGCTGAACGGCAACAACTTCGGGTACTCGAACGACGAGTTCGACTCGCTGATCAGCGAGGCGAAGACCACCACCGACGGCGACGCCGCCGCCCAGCTGTTCCAGGACGCCGAGCGCATCCTGCTGAACACGGACCCGGGTGCGATCCCCATCGTCTGGTACACCGGCACGTACGTGTACGACGACGAGATCGTCGACAACTTCATCCAGACCAACCAGGGTCTGGTGCTGTGGGAGCAGATCACCCTCAAGGGCTGATCCCCGCACGGGACGCCTGACGTCCCGATCGTGAATTCGGGGTGGCGGTGGGCTCGGTCCACCGCCACCCCTGTTCCCGGCCACCGGCCGCCGTCGTGACCGACCCCGACACTGCGAGCACCGACCATGGCGAGCTACATCATCCGCCGCCTGCTGCTGCTGATCCCGACGGTCTTCTTCGCCATCTCGTTCCTGTTCCTGCTGTTCTTCGTCCTGCCGGGCGATCCCGCCAACCTCATCGCCGGCGGCGCCGACCGCCCCGTGAACGAGGTGCGACTGCAGCAGGTCGTCGACGAGTACGGCTTCGACGACCCCCTGCACCAGCAGTTCCTCGACTACTGGGGCCGCACGGTCCAGTGGGACCTCGGCGAGTCGTACCAGAGCGGCCGCAGCGTCAACGAGATCCTCGGCGACCGCGCCGTCAACAGCCTGCGCCTCGGCATCTGGGCGCTGATCATCGAGATCATCGTGGGCATCTCGGTCGGCCTGGTGAGCGCCATCCGGCGCTACTCCCTCGTCGACAAGCTCACCACGGTCGGCACGGCGATGGTCTCGGCCATCCCCGTGTTCGTCCTCGGCTTCATCTTCCAGTACCTGTTCGCCGTCTACCCCAACAAGGCCGAGTGGCCCGACTGGGCCCGCCTGCGCACGTCGCGCATCGGCCCACCCGGCTCCGGCGACGGCGAGTGGCTCTTCTTCTTCATCCCGACCGGTGAGCAGTGGCGCTACCTGCTCCTGCCCGCGGTCACGCTGGCCTGCGTCTCCACCGCGCTCGCCGCCCGCATGACGCGCGGCTCGATGCTCGAGGTGTTGCGGGCCGACTACATGCGCACGGCCAAGGCCAAGGGTCTCGGTGAGCGCGACATCGTCGTCAAGCACGGCCTGCGCAACGCCATGCTCCCCGTCGTCACGCTCATCGGCCTCGACTTCGGCACGATGATCGGCGCCGCCGTCCTCACCGAGACCGTGTTCTCGTGGCCCGGCCTCGGGTCGACGATCGCGGAATCGGTGATCTCGCGCGACCTCCCGGTCCTGCTCGGACTCACCCTGGCGGTCGTGTTGGCGTACACCCTGATCAACCTGCTGGTCGACGTGTCCTACGCATGGTTCGACCCGCGCATCCGACTCGGGGAGGATTCGCCGTGAGCGAGCTCTACCTGCCCGCCGGCGACCAGAACGAGGACGACGAGCACGCGCTCGCCTCGGCGCGCGCCGGCCTGATGGCGCCGACGAAGCGCCGCACCGAGGTGTGGCGCGAGTTCCGGAAGAACCGGCTCGCGCTCGTCGGCCTCGTCTTCCTGGTCGCCATCGCCTTCATGGCGATCTTCGCCGACCTCATCGCGCCGTACGGGTTCGCCGAACGGCCCGGCTCGGCCACGAGCGCGTTCCGCGAACCGCCGTCGTCCGACTTCTGGTTCGGCACCGACTCGATCGGGCGCGACGTTTTCAGCCGCATCGTGTACGGCGCCCGGGTGTCGCTGCGGATCGGCGTCACGGCGACGGCGATCGCCGTCAGCCTCGGTCTCGTCCTCGGCGCCGTCGCGGGGTTCTTCGGCGGCATCGCCGACACGATCATCATGCGGATCACCGACATCTTCCTGGCGATCCCCTACATCGTGCTGGCCGTGGCGGTCGCCTCGGTGTTCGGTCGCAGCGAGAACGCCATCATCCTCGTGCTCGGCTTCACCGGCTGGCTCGCCGTGGCCCGCATCGTCCGGTCGTCGTTCCTGCAGCTCAAGGAGCTGGAGTACGTCGAGGCGGCCGAGGCGCTCGGCTTCTCCCGCTTCCGGATCATGTTCCGGCACATCCTCCCGAACGCGCTCCAGCCGATCATCGTGTACGGCACGATCGCCATCGGCACGGCGATCCTCGCCGAGGCCGCCCTGTCGTTCCTCGGCGTCGGCCCCCAGGACCCGACGCCCGCGTGGGGCCTCATGGTCGCCCAGGGCAAGGGCGACCTCGCCAGCGCCTCGCACCTCGTCTTCTTCCCGGGCATCGCCATCGGGCTCACCGTCCTGTCCTTCGTCCTCGTCGGCGACGGCCTGCGCGACGCCCTCGACCCGAGGCTCAAGTGATGTCCGCCACCAACGCCTCCGCCTCCGGCTCCGACCGGGCCCTGTTGTCGGTCCGCGACCTGCGCGCCCACTTCCAGACCGACGACGGCATCGTCCGGGCCGTCGACGGCATCAGCTTCGACGTCGACCGCGGCGACGTGTTCGCCGTGGTAGGCGAGTCGGGGTCCGGTAAGTCGGTCACCGCCATGTCGATCCTCGGCCTGCTGCCGACGTTGAAGATCGAGTCGGGCGAGATCCTGTGGAAGGGCGAGAACCTCCTCGAGTTCTCCGACGCCGAGATGAACAAGGTCCGCGGCGGCGAGATCGCCATGATCTTCCAGGACCCGCTCACCGCCCTGAACCCGGTGCACACGGTGGGCCGCCAGATCGCCGAGATGGCCCGCATCCACGAGAAGCTCGGCAAGAAGCAGGCGATGGAACGGGCGATCGAGATGCTCGACCTCGTCGGCATCCCCGAACCCCGCAAGCGGGCGAGCAACTACCCGCACGAGTTCTCCGGCGGCATGCGCCAGCGGGCCATGATCGCCATGGCGGTCACCTGCAACCCCGACCTGCTCATCGCCGACGAGCCCACGACCGCGCTCGACGTGACCGTCCAGGCCCAGGTGCTCGAGGCACTCGTGGCGATCAAGGACGAGATCGACTCGGCGATCATGCTCATCACGCACGACCTCGGCGTCGTCGCCGGCCTCGCCGACCGCGTCATGGTGATGTACGCCGGACGTCAGGCCGAGCTGGGCGAGGTGCACGAGGTGTTCTACGGGCCCCGGCACCCCTACACGCTCGGGTTGCTCGGCAGCATCCCCCGGCTCGACTCGGGCGAGGGCGACAAGCTGATCCCGATCCCGGGGGCGCCGCCGTCGCTCATCAACCGGCCGTCGGGCTGCGCCTTCCACCCGCGCTGTGCATTCGGCGAGGTCCCGGGTCGCTGCGCCTCCGACGTCCCGGAGCTGCGCTCGGTTTCCGGCGGCACCCACCGCGCCGCCTGCCACTTCTCCGAGGCGATGGCCGACGTCACGCTCGACGAGCTGCGCGAGCGCGTCGAACAGGTCGACGAAGCCGAGGCGACTCCCGACGTCACCGAGGGGAGGGCGTCGTGAGCGACCCGCTCCTCGTCGCCGAGGATCTCGTCAAGCGGTTCCCGATCCGGGGCGGCCTGCTCGGCCGCCAGGTCGACTCGTTCGCCGCGGTCGACGGCGTCTCGCTGAAGGTCGACCGGGGCAAGACGCTCGGCCTGGTCGGCGAGTCGGGCTGCGGCAAGTCGACGACCGGGCGCATGTTGCTGAACCTCATCCGGCCCACGGCCGGGAAGGTCGTGTTCGACGGGCGCGAGATCAGCTCGCTGTCGCGCAAGGACCTCGTCTCGTTCCGCCGTCGGATGCAGATCGTGTTCCAGGACCCGTTCGCGTCGCTCAATCCGCGTCTCAACGTCGGGTCCGCGATCTCCGAGCCGCTGCGGGTCCACACCGACCTGTCGAAGGCCGAGATCGGCGACCGGGTGCGTGCGCTGCTCGACCAGGTCGGCCTGTCGCCCGAGCACGCCAACCGCTTCCCCCACGAGTTCTCCGGCGGCCAGCGCCAGCGCGTCGGCATCGCCCGGGCCCTCGCGCTCGAGCCCGAGATGCTGGTGCTCGACGAGCCCGTGTCGGCGCTGGACGTGTCGATCCAGGCCGGCGTCGTCAACCTGCTCGAGGAGCTCCAGGACCGCCTCGGCCTCGCCTACGTGTTCATCGCCCACGACCTGTCGGTGGTGCGCCACATCTCCGACGAGGTCGCCGTGATGTACCTCGGCAAGATCGTGGAGCAGGGCGACCGCGACCAGATCTACAACTCGCCGACGCACCCCTACACCCAGGCGCTGCTGTCGGCGGTGCCGTTCGCCGACCCGAACCACGAGCGCGAGCGGAAGCGCATCGTGCTCACGGGCGACGTGCCCAGCCCGATCGACCCGCCGTCCGGGTGCCGGTTCCGCACCCGGTGCTGGAAGGCCACCGAGGTGTGCGCCGCGGAGGAGCCCGCGCTGGTCGACCGGGGCGAGGGTCGCCCGTCGGCGTGCCACCACGCCGAGGTCGCACACGTACTCTGAGCGGGTCGTGCCCGCTCGTCGCCCCTCGTACCCGTCGGTCGTCGCGGCCGTGCTCGTCCTGCTGGGCCTGCTCGTCACGAGCGCGTGCACGATCGGCTCGGGTGACGACGACGACGAGGCCACGACGACCACCATCCCCGAGGCCGCCACGCTGCTGCGGGTCGCCGCCGCCGACTGGCCCGCCTGCCTGAACCCGCTGCGCTGCGACGACGGCCCGGCGGCGTCGCTGGTCTTCGCCCACGTCGTGCCCAAGCTGCTCGAGGTCGACGCCGACGGCGGGTACGTGCCGTCGCCAGTCCTCGCCGAGCTGCCGACCGTCGAGATCGACGCCGCCACCGGGCGCCAGCGCATCACGTACCGGATCGACGAGGACGCCCGTTGGCACGACGGCCGCCCCGTCACGAGCAGCGACGTCCACGGGACGTGGCAGGCGCAGCTGCGCACCACGGGTGCCACGCGCTCGGGCTACGACAACATCGTCGACGTCGACGACAGCGACCCACGCGTCGCCGTCGTCGAGCTCGCCGTGCCCGACGGCGACTGGCGCGAGCTGTTCGGCGGCTACGACAACTGGCTGCTCCAGGCCGACGCCTTCGGCACGAGCCCGGACCTGTCGACCAGCTTCGCCGACGAGCTCCCCTTCGGCGCCGGCGCGTACGAGCTCGTCGCGTTCGACGCGTCGATGATCGTGCTCGCCGCCCGCGAGGATCACTGGGACCCCGACCGGGTCGCCTCGATCGACCAGATCCGGATCGAGCGGCTGCCCGAGGAGGCGGCGTCGCCGCCGGCCGGGGTCGACATCGTGTTGCCCGGGCGCCGGGACCTCGCCGACGACGGCGGGCTCGTGGAACGGTCGACGGCCACCACGTCGGTGCTCGGCGTGTTCTTCGACCAGCGGACCGGGCCGCTCGCGTCGTCCGCCGTCCGGGCCGCCATCGACGCCGGGGTCGACCGGGGCGACCTCGCCTCGCTCGCCGGGTCCGAGCCCGACGCCGTCGTCACCTGCCTGGGGTGGCTGCCGGGCGACCCCGCCTGCGGGGAGGACCTCGCGCCCGGCGAGATCGACGCCGCCGCGGCCGACGCGCTCCTCGTCGCCGACGGCTGGACGCGCAACGAGTTCGGCGACCGGTTCCGCTTCATCGAACCGCTCGCCGTGCCCCTCGTCCACGACCCCGACGCGCCGCGGGCCGGGCTCGTGGCCGATGCCCTGCGCTTCCGGCTCCGCGCGCTCGGGATCGTGGTCGAGGAGTCGACGATGCCGTCGGCGACGTTCCTGTCGCCCGACCGGGGGAGTGCCGGCGTCGGGGTCTTCACCGTGGCGCTGGGGACGCCGCGGAAGGTGGCGGCCCTCTACCGCTGCACCGAGACCGCGGCCAACGCGCTCGGATGGTGCGACCCCACCGCCCAGGCCGCCCTCGGGGAGGTGCTCGGGCAACCCGACCAGACGGCCCGGGTGCTCAGCGCGTTGACGCTCGGCGACGCGGCCGCCGCCGCCGTCACCTGGCTGCCGGTCAGCGTCGTGCGCGAGCGGTGGTACTCGTCGTCGGCGGTCCTCGTCCCCAGCGACCAGCCCCGGGGTGCCGGGCCGCTCGGCGACCTCCACCGGTTCTCGATCGAGGAGTGACCGCTGGTAGCGTGGCGGAGCCCTGTCCCAGAGCACCTGCACGGACCGATGCTGAAGATCATCGTCACCACGATCCACGTCTCCCAGGCCCTGGCCCTCGTCGGGCTCGTGCTCCTGCACTCCGGCAAGGGCGGCGGCCTCTCCGACATGTTCGGTGGCGGCGTCGGCGCTGCGGCCGGCGGCTCGACGGTCATGGAGAAGAACCTCGACCGGATCACCATCGTGGTGGCCATCGGCTTCGTCTTCACCACCATCGGGCTCGCCCTCCTGCTGGACTGACCCGGCCGTGCCGCGACGGCGGCTGCTGAGTTTCCTCGTCGCGCTGCTGCTGGCAGCGTGCTCGTCCGGTCCGTCGGCGATCGAGCGCGCCGAACCGGCCGCCGGTGGTGACGCGCCCGACACATCCACCGGGCCGGCCTCGTCCGCGACGTCGGGGAGCAGTTCGACGGTCGACGACGCGGAACCGGCCGTGCCGCTGCGGCTCGGGGTGGTCTCGACCGGCTCGCTCGACCCCCTCGAGGCGAACCCGGCGTCGGTCTCCGACGTGCTCGTCGCCGACCTGCTCCACGACACACTGACCGAGCTGGGCGACGACGGCACCGTCCGCTCGGGTCTGGCCCGCTTCGGCTCGGATCTCGACCGGCGGGTGTGGCGCTTCGACCTCCGAGGGGACGCCACGTTCGGCGACGGGTCGCCGATCACCGCCGACGACGTCGCCTTCTCGCTGGAGAGGATCCGGGCCCAGGGGGCCGCATCACTGCCCGGGACCCGGCTCGGTGGCGTCGTGGCCATCCGGGCCCTCGACGCCCGCTCCGTCGAGATCGAACTGGCCGAGCCGTCGGCCCTGCTGCCCGAGATCCTGTCGTCGCCGCTGTTCGGGATCGTGCGCCGGGGATCTGCCGTCGACGCAGGCCCCGACGTCACGGTGGGGAGTGGCGACTACGCCGTCACCGTCGACGGGGGCACGCTGCGCCTGGCCCGCCGGCCCGGCGTCGACGAGGGGCCGGCCGTGGTGGTGGTCGAGCGCTACGTCGACGACTCGGCGGCCTACGCCGCCTTCGTCGACGGAGCGGTCGACTGGAGCCCGGTGCCGGTCGACCGGGCCGGGGAGGCGTTGCGCGAGTACGGCGCCGACGCCATCGCGGACTACGGGGCGACCGTCCTGCTCGGCGTCAACCCCGCTGCCACGCCGCTGGACAACCCGTCGGTCCGCCGGGCGATCGCCCTCGCCGTCGACCGCGTTGCCCTGGTCGACGCCGTCTTCGGTCCCGCGGCGTCGCCCGCCGCCGGCCTGGTGCCCGCCGGCATCGTCGGCGCGGTGGGGGAGTGCCCGGCGCCGTCGGTGTGTCCCCCCGACCCCGAGACCGCCTCGACCCTCGTCGCCAACGCCTTCCCCGACGGTCAGTTCGTACCGATCCGGCTGCTGGTCGACGCCAGCACCACCTTCGGCGACGTCGGTCGGATCCTCGTCGGCCAGTTCGCCGCCGTCGGCCTCGACGTCGCGGTCGCCCCGCTCGACGCCTCGACCTTCGCCCGCCTGGTCGCGACCCGCCAGCAGCAACTGTTCCTCTACAGCACCCTCGCCGTGGGCCGCTCGCCCGCCCCGTTCCTGCAACCCTTCGCCAGCACGTCGCCCGAGCGGCTGAGCGGCTACGCCAACCCCCTGGTCGACGACGCCATCGCCGGCGCGGCCGACGAACCCAGCCCCGACCGCCGCGTCCGCCGGTGGCAGGAGATCGAGGCCGCGATCCTCACCGACGTCCCCGCCGTCCCCCTCGCCCAACTCCGCACCCTCGCCGTCCAGCGCCCCACCGTCACCGGCCTGGACGTCCGCGCCGACGGCAGCATCGACCTCACCGGCGCGGTCGTGACCCCGGCCGGATGAGATGTGGTCTGCGAGGGTGCGGTTGCTATGGTGTCCCGTCCGCCCGGGCTCGCCGGGACGGCCACGTCGGAGTGGCGGAATTGGCAGACGCGCTAGCTTGAGGGGCTAGTGCCCGCAAGGGCGTGGGGGTTCAAGTCCCCCCTCCGACACCACTCGTTGGGCTCGAGCCCTGCCGCAAGTGTCTCAAGTGAACTTTGGCGAGGCGAACGATCGCCCGCCGAGGCTGGGGCCTGAGATGGCGTCCCGAGTGAGCGGACCGAGCCGGTCCTTGGCTCTCCTACGTGATCTGGCGCGCCCGCCGGACCGATCTGAGTGGCACTACGCGATCACGTGTATCGAGCCGTCCGGGCGGGTCTCGATGGCCGCGCTCGGGACAGCTGCGTGCGAGCCGTGGAGAGGCGCGGTCGCGTCTGCTCGCACCGAGGGACCGGGGCTCGTGCTCCGCCGCTCCGGGCGGGGAGCGCCGACCCCGATCGATGCACGGTGTCGCTTCGCTGCGCCCATGTGGCTTCGTCAGGCTGTCGCTCCGAACAACGTCGTCCTGGTGGCGACCTCTCTGTGCGGTGCTACCGCACTCGTCTTGCCGTCGGCGGTCATCGACGGCCTCATCACCAACATCATCGAGGAGGAGCGATGATCGATCGCTCAGTTCGAGCGCGTGCGCTCTGGGCCGAAGCAGAGGCGCTCGGCCTGACCATTGAAGACCTGATGGCCGTCGCCACCGTTCAGGAGCCAGCGGGCGGTCCGACCGTCGCCGAGTACTTGGATCTGATCGAACTGTCCTTCACCGAGGGGACGAGGGCCACCTACCGGTCCTACTGGAAGATCGCCCGCAGCCAGATCGGTGACCGGCCGATCGCCGCGATCGGCGTCGACGACTGCGAAGCGGTCGTCACCGCAGCGGTCTAGCGGGCCAAGCGCCGTCGTCCGACGAGTGACGGGCGGTCGACACGAGAGAGTGCCATCACCGCACTTCGCGCCCTCTTCGGCCGAGCAACCCGGGCGGGCGTCATCCAGTCGAACCCGGCGGCGAACCTGGACAAGCCGCGTCGGCTGCCCAACCGCCGGCGAGCGCTCGACGACCGAGAGCTCCACGATGTCCTCGGGGCGATTCGCACGACCAGCAACGATCCAGCGCTCGACCTCCTACTCGTTCGTTTCCACCTGGAATCCGGAGCCCGGCGGGAGGGCGCGTTGAACCTCCGGCTCGGCGACATCGACGACCATCGATCCACCGTCTGGCTGCACGAGAAGTTCGACCAAGAGCGTGAACAGCCGATCTCGCCCTCGCTGCGGGCAGCGATCGTGGAGCATTCGCACGAGCGGGGCGGTCGAGCGACCGGTGACTCGGTCTTCCGGACCGCGCGGAAGACTGCGATCACGAGGCGTCGGTACAACACGATCTTCGACCGTGCGAAGCCGTCGATCCCGTGGGCGACGAGGACGCCCGTGTCTGCCCACGTGCTTCGCCATACGGCGATCACTGCGGTTGAGCGTGTCGCGGGCTACTCGGTCGCTCAGGCGTTCGCCGGGCATCGGAGCGGCACCGTCACCGGCACCTACACCCGAGCAAGGATCGACGAGGTCGCCGCTGCGGTGGCCGTGCTGTCAGGCGAGCCGCACCCCTTGAACCAGGAGGCAGCCTCGTAGTCGGGCGTCCCTCGTCCGCCTCGGGTTCACGCGGGAGAGGAGAGCTGCGCGATCAACCCGGCCTCGTGCTCTGCGAGTGTCGGCTGGCGGGTGGGCTCTTGCAGACCGAAGTCACGGGCGATCATCCATCCCCAGCCACGGCCCGACTTCGCCCCGTCAGGCCCCCAGTCCCATCGACGCCGGTAGGCCTCGATGAGGGAGAGCACATGCGAAGCGCAGAGCGGTACGGCGAGCGGCCCCCGGAAGCCGAACTGATCCCAGACGACTGGGTGGCCGCACTCCTCGAGGTCTCCGGGTTCGTCACCGACCTCGACCACGGCGGTGCAGAACTGGAATCGGTCGATCTCGTCCGCCAGTTCCTCGCGGCTCGGGATGACCACCTTCGAGATGCCGAGGGAGATGCGCACGAGATCGGCTTCGAGAGGGCGTTCGTGCTGGTGGCACACCGGCTGACGACCGTTGGCAAGCTCAGAGGGAAGAAGTCGCACCGTGCGCGAGCAGCCCTAGGTCTGTCGGTTGACGGGCTTGATCAGCGCGATGCAGTCGAGCACGAGACGGTTGTCGTGGGTCGTTGGGGACATGGTTCTCCTTGGATGTCACTGATGGATGAGCTGGTCGGAAGGGGTGCCGCCGTTGTCTCCGAACACGGCGCCGTGGGCTTGTCTGAGCTCGTCGAGGGACGGCTTCGTGTAGACGCCCGTTACGCCGAGCGAGGTGTCCGAGTGGCCGGCGTACGCAGCGGCGATCCGGATGCCCGCAACTCGTTCGATGCGCGTCAACGTCGTATGGCGGAGCCAGTGGGCGCTGACACCGAGCTCTCCCGCCCACGGGAGCGCCTGCATTCGCCGGGCAAAACCCTCGAACCATCGGTTCGTGAGGTGTCCACCATCCTTGCGGTGGAGGACGCGGTCGCAGCCGTGGTGCCGCTCATGGGAGTGGGTCAGGAGCCGGTCAACGAGGTCGACCGACGCTGGAACCCATCGTTGCTTGCCGTACTTCTCCACGAGTCGGACGGTCCTCGTCTCGACGCCGATGTCGTTCTCGGCAAGCCGGATCGCTCCAGCGCGTCGGCATGCAGTCTCGAGAAGCAGGTCGAAGACGAGTGCATCGAGCGAGGGATCTCGTGACCGGGCGAGCAAGGTGAGGCGTACCTCCTCGACCTGGTCTGGTGTGAGGGCACAGCGCCGGTTTGGGGGTCTGGTCGGCATCGCCGTGTCAGTCGCGGGGTTCTGGCGTAGGAGTCCGTCCGAGACGGCGAGTCCGAACGCGGATCGTGCGGCGAGAACCATCGCCTCCTCGGCTCCGACGCCGTGACGGGCCCGGGGATTCTCCATGGCCTCTTGTCCGGCTCGGCGCGACCACTCCTTGACGTCGGTGGCAGTTACGGCGCGGGCGTCGGCATCTGGGTTCCAGGTCATGAGGCGTCGGAGCGACTTCTCATAGCGGTGATGAGGCGGAAGCTGCTCAAGGAGGAGCGTGGCGACGTCTCCGACGGTCACCGGGTCCTCGCCGTGCTCGATGGAGTCAGCGAGTTGCCGGAGTTCTTCGGGGCCGAGGCCGAGTGCCTCGACGACCGCACGTTCACGATCGGTGACGGTCACGTCGACCTCAGTAGGACGTCGGTCAGCGCACTGGTCGGGAGCAGGAGCGTGGACCCCGTGATCGCGGCAGCGACGACGAGCAGCTGCGAACCGCGGTCGAGGTCGAGTGCGACCCGCAGCCCATACGGAACGGCCAGTCGTCGACGGGCGTCGAGCGACACGACGGTGCCAACGCTGACGCCGCGGCGGACGATCTCGACTGCCAGGTCTCGTGGAACGAGAGTGAGCTCCGTCTCGTGGCTCCATCCGAGCAGGCGCGCCTGGGCCCACATGGCGATTCGGCCCTGGGTGTCGGCCGTTGCCACGGTGATGGCCGTCGCGTTGTGGTGCCGCTCGACTGTGTGCGCGTGACCGGTCGCAGGTTGTCGGAGAGTCATAGCGATCGCCCGCTATCGAGCGGCTGCGGGTGCGTTCGCAGTCGATGAAGTTGGGTTTCGGCGTCGGATGGCCGCCAGAGCTGCTCGACGAGCGCTTCGAACTGAACGGCGGAGACGCCGTACCTCATGGCGTCGGCCAGCTGTGCCAACTGCTCCGGGGCGATGTCGAGTCCCGTTGTCCGGTCCTGGACGACGGCCAGGGCATAGGTCTCGAGCGTCTCGAGCACCGGTGTCAGGAGTCGTTGGTCGGTGTGTGTTCCGAGCGCCCAAGCCCACGGATGGGTACCGGCTGCAGGCGGACCCTGCGTCGCTCGGAACGCGAGAAGTGATTGGAGCGCCGAGTGTGCGTGAACCTGGAGGTGAACTGCGTCGTCGGAACGCACCGGGCTTCTCGATGTCCAAGCTCGTGGAGGTCGGTGAGCGAGCGCCCGCCCAACCCGAAGGTTCTCCGTGGAGACGCCACGACTGATGGCAACAAGCTCAGGGCCAGAGCGCCGGAGCCGATCGGTGACGGCTCTCGTGACGTCCGAGTTGGGCGCCTTCGGGAGGTGCTCGCCGTCGAGCGGATCCGGTGCCCGTGTGAGGAAGAGTTGGTTGGCCTGGCGTCCTCGGGTGATGTCGACGTAGGTCTCCGCTCGTGACGCACCCTCATCGATGCGGCTGGTCGAGCGTTCGAAGGTTGCTCCTTGGACGGCGTAGCTCGTCACGGCGTAGGCGTGGTCCAACCCGACGTCGGTGCGGCCGCCGGGCCCTTCGTGCTCGTCGACGAAGCTCAGCGGGAGCGTGATCGTTCCGATGCCGTCGAAGGCGACGTCGATCCCGCTGTCAGCCTCTGACACCGCGAGGACGAGGCCCGACGCTCCGTTGCGGACGTAAGCGTGCCGGTTGCCGTCGACGTGGAGGTCTCGGGCGACCATCCTGGAGACGACACGGTCGCCAACGGCGAAGGCCCGCCCGTCGGAGACCGTGATCTCCTCGCCGAGTTCGCCGTGGGCGCGCCGGAGCTGCCGGGCGAGGCGGTTGAGCACTCGGCGTGTCTGGTGGCGCCGGTCGACCATCGGGTGGTGCTCGCCGTTCTGGTGGGCGGACCACCAGGAGCGGAGCATCCCGATGTAGAGGTCGGTGTCGTCGTCGGCGATGTGGAGATGACCTGCGTCTTCGAGGGCGGCCAAGGCTTCCGCTGGCTTGCCGTCGAGCAGGAGTCGGGCGGCGGCCCGGTCGGCTTCGTGTTGGACCCGGTGGGTGGTCGACAACTCCGGAGTGTCGCCTGGGTTCGTTTGGCAGAGGTGTCGGAACATGCCGCCGGCGGCGACAGCTCCGTGCTGGTCGGGGTCGCCGATCAGTCGAACCGTCGCGCCGGACCGGCGGGCAAGGTCGAGGATGGCGTCGAGCTCGCGGTCGGCGATCGTGGAGGCCTCGTCGATGACGAGGACGGTGCGTTCGTCGAGGAGGTGGGCCTGGTCGGCCCGCGCCAGGTACCAGGCGATTGTCTCGGTGGGGATGTCGGCACCGTTGGCGAGGTGCCGTGCGGCTTCGCCCTTCACGGCCGCGCCGACGACGCGATGTCCGGCGGCGGTCCATGCGGCGGCGGCGGTGCGCATTGCCGTGGTCTTGCCTGCTCCCGCTCGGCCGATGCCGCACTGGACCTGGTGGCCGCCGGTGCAGAACGCCGTGACCAGGTCTCGCTGCTCGTCGGACAGCTTGGACGCGTCAGCCATTGCTGCCGAGAGGTGGGGTTCCGATACACGACCGAACCCTTGGGAGCGACCTTGTTCGAAGCCTCGGGCGATGCGCCGCTGGACGTCGAGGATCTCGGTCGTGGTGAACAACTCGGTCCGGCCGAGTGTCCCGGTCAGTTCCGTGTTGTCGAGCTGGACGACGTGGTCGGACGCGAGGAACGAGTCGGCGAGACGTTCGGCGTCGGCGGGTGTGAGCGAGAGCGGCTGACCGTCGTGTTCGAGGTCGGCGAGGAGGGTCAGGACCTCGGAGCGGGTGAAGATCGAGTGGTTGGCGCAGACTCCGTCGATCGGATGGGCCAGGCGGCGGTGGAGCGTTTCGTCGTCGGGAAGGGCGGTGGTGCCATCTCGACCGAGGCAGTCGGCGAGTCGATCTGGGGTGAGCCCGTGCGAGAGGGCGCGTTGCCACCACCCGGCAACGAGATCGGCTGGGTCGACCTCCTCTTTCGGTGCTCGGGTGCTGGTGATGACCTCTTGCACCTCGTCGAGGCTGGTGCGACGGCCGATCTCGGCTTCGAGTTCGGCGACGGCATCCTCGATCTCGTTCCGTCGGCGGGAGAACTCACGGAGCACCGTGTCGTCGATGCCGTCGATCTCCCACGAGCCGGAACGACCCCTCCGCCATCGCACTCCGAGCTGGGTCGTGAGGCGGTGGCGCATCTCCAGGGTCGCCATCGCCGACGCAGCTTGGGCGTGGTCGTAGAGATGACGGGCGTCGAGGGCTCGGCGTGTGCCCTCCTCGTCGATGAGGGAGTTGGCGATGACGTTGTGGTGGTGGGGGAACGGGTCGAGCGCCCGAGACGTGAGGTGGCGGAACGACGCGATCGTGAGTCCACGGCCGAGGATCGGCTTGCCCTTCGAGCGTCCAGCGGCGGAGTGGTACTCGAGGTGGGCGAGGCCCACGTCATTCCCGGACTGGATCGCAGCCAGGACTTCGGATCGCGTGTGATCGTCGCCGAGGAGGGCGAGGACGCCGAGCGACTTCTCGGTGGTCAGGGTGAGGTCGAACCCGACCCGAACGGCCGGAGCGTTGCGTCGCTCGAGGAACGCAGCGAGTTCTTCACGGGTCGTCAGCCATTGGCGTCGCGTCCCGCGGTATGAGACCAGGTAGGACCGGGACGGGATCTTGCCAGCGTCCAGGTCGGCCTCGATCTCCCCTCTGTGGTCCTGCCACGCCCGGCACATGTACCGGAGGTAACGGGTGGTGACCCCGGCCAGACGTGCAGCGGTAGCGATCGCCAGCTGCTCTGCGGGATCGTGCCCTGTCGTGATCGCCGAGGCGTCGACGCCGACGGCACGAGCGTCCTCGCAGCGATCGAGTTCCGAGTCGGTGACGTACCGCGCGTCGCCGTCGACGAGCGTTGGGAGGAGGTAGCTGCCCGGCGGCTCCGAGGTCACTTCCTGGCGAGAAGCGAGACGCTCTCCGGCATCGAGCAAGGCTGTTGCCTCCGGCTTCGTGATGCCCAGGACGGATGCGATGTCGTCGACCCCGTAGAGCGGAGTTCCGTTGTCCGCGGTCCTCGTGGCCTGGCCCGCTCCGAGCGTTGGACGTCGGCCGGCGCTGCCGGAGGCAGATAGGAGTCGTGTCCCAGTGTTCGGGTCACGGCCGGCGAGGACTCGGGCGAAGTCCTTGGCGTTCACGGGACCAGCGAGCCCGGCTTCGCTCGCGCCGATCCCGAGCCACCGACCGGATTCGGTGCCCCGGTCGGAGTAGTAGCTGGCAGGACCTTCACCACCGGGCACGCTCGGAGAACTCCGATCAGCAGTGGGCTCGACTGATCGGGGTTCGAGGTATCGGACGATGTCGCCAACGACCTTCCCGACGCTCCTGCCGCCGCTTGATCCAAGCGCCGTGATCGCGAACCTCATCGCTTCGCTCCGTAGTGCCGGCGAAGCCGTCGCAGCTTCCCCGGAGGGGAAGCTGCAAGGGTGTGTTTGCTGGAGGGGCGGTGATGATGAGCGTGGATAGGCCCGCGTGTATGAGCGCGCGGCGGGCGCTCATCGTGGTGTCCGACGGGGTTGGTCACAGGGAGATCTCCGATCGGGAGGGCGTCGGCCGGGGGCGGGTGGATCGCGGCGCAGCGGGGCTTCGGTCCGCGGCGGCCTGGCGGGTGCGTCCGGCCTCGGTGGCCGGCGTCTGGTGCTCGGCGACGAGGTCGTCGAGGTGGCGGCTGAGGAGCTGCTCGTGGCGGTCTCGGGTCCACTGGGGCGCTCGCTGGAGCAGTGAGCGGGGGAGTGGCGGCACCTCGGTGAAGAGGGTGATCTCGAGGTCACCGGACCGTTCGGCGAAGCGGAAGCGGGCGAGGCGGTCGATGGTGCGGTGGACCGGGCTGTTCGGCCCGATTCCTCGGCTCAGTCCGATGGAGGCGGCGAGCTCGCCGAGCTCGATCTCGGCGGGCATCGAGGCCTGCCAGAGGACTGGCATCCGGCGCAGGAGGAGCACGCTGCTCGGGCCCAGCGCCGAGGCCCAGCACTCCTCGAGGTAGGGGTGGTCGAGGGGGAAGCCGGCCTGACGGACGTCGGCGAACGGGTGCGGGACGCCGTGGAGGCGGACCGGTGCTTCTGTCACGCCCTACTAGGCCGCTGAGCGGACCAAAACCTCTCTCACGCTGGGAAAACAATCCGTGTATGAGCGCGTGTATGAGAGCCGTGATGAGTGTGTGAGGGCTCTCATCGTGGGATTTCTGGCCGGAATCCCGGCTGTATGAGCGATCGCGTGAGAGATGCGATGAGAGGGGCGTCGGACGCTGCCCAGGTCCGCAACACGGCGGACCCGAGCAGGAGCAGCGTCCGATGCCGACCGAAGTCCCGTTCCCCCTCTTCGCAGACCTCGACTGGGAGTGGGCCCGTCTGGGCCGCACCCCCGAGGCGCGCCGAGCGCTGTGCCGGTGGCGCTCGAGGCGGCCGATCGTCGGCGACTTCCGGTCGATGGACGAGGTCCTTCGCGCTCGAAGGACGGCTGCTGGCGGGGACGTGCTCGAGCGGCTCGTCGTGCATGCGTCCGACGACGACGTGGCCGCACGGGCGATGCTTCAGGCGCTGTTGCCCGGACTAGTCGTCCTGGCGACCCGGTACGGGGACGGTGATCCTGACGTGCCGGCGCACCTGGTCGCCACAGCGTGGGAACGCATTCGCACCTACCCCAGGACCCGCAACTCGAACGTCGCGGCGAACCTGCTGCTCGACGCGCGGAAGGCACTGCTGGCCGAGCGGGCACCGCTCCACGGCGCCCCGCCGATCTCCGAACTCGCTCCGTCAGCCGAGGACGAGGCGATCGCCGGACTGCTCCTCCACGAGATCGCCGTCGCCGAACGTGACGGCAAGATCCCCCGAGGAGGGCTCGACGTGATCGTGCGCACGCGCATCGAGGGCGAGCGGGTGTTCGACCTCGCCGACCGGCGCGGGATCTCGCGTCACGGACTGGTGCAACGACGTCGACGCGCCGAGATCGGCCTCCGAGAGGTCCTCTCCGTTGCGTAGCGACGACTGCACGAACCGTCTCGGTTTGGGACCATGCGTCATCGAACTGTCACCGAAAACGGAAAGAAAGACCCGTTGATGCCTGGACGCTCGCTAACTGACGGAATGTACCGTTTGAACACTCTCCGTGAGAAATCGGAAGGAACGGCGGAACCGGAAATGGCACCAGAGCAGCGATCGGACAGGTTGCGTACGGGGCGCAGCGCCGTCGTCGCGGCCGCCATCTCGGTTCTGCTCGTTGCCGGTTGCAGCTCGTCGGGCGGCGCCGACGAAGCGACGACGATTGTTCCCGAGTCGTCATCGACAACGACTTCCTCGAGCACGTCGTCCACCACCTCGAGCTCGTCTTCGACGACGACGTCTGCTCCCGCGGACGACGAGCAGGCGATCGTCGATCAATACCTCGGCTTCTGGGACGCACGGTTCGAGGCGAACTCCGAACCCGTGAATCCCGATCTCCCGGCGCTGGCCGACTTCGCCACGGGCGCACAGCTCGACAATGTGATCGCCGAGACCCAGCGACGGAAGGACAGCGGCCTTGCGGTTCGCCTGCCTGACGACTCCGTCGGCGAGCGCCGCGTGAAAGTTGCGTCGGTCGAGGGCGACGAAGCCCTGCTCCTGGACTGCGCGACCAACGACACGGTGCTCTACCGCGTCGACACCGGCGAGGTGATCGACGACAGCGTTGCGACGAGGAGCATCGAAGCGACGATGCGCTTGGTCGACGGGAAGTGGCGACTCGCCGGCACCAGGGAGCTGCAGAAGTGGGAAGGAGTGGCGGGTTGCGCCGTCTCGTCGGACTTCTGATCGGCGGGGTCGTGATGGCGATGACCGTCGCCGGCCCAGCCCTCGCTGACGACGAGGGCGCCGATGCCTATGTCGACCCTGACGGCAATCCTCGTGTCGACGTCGAGGACGTCGACGTCGATCCGGGCGGAGGTGACAACGAGGCCGGGGGAGACGACTGCATCTGGCGGGTGGCGGTCGAGGACGACTTCGCAACCGGCATCTACGACGTCGACGGATCCCGCCTCTATTCGGAGACCGGCCGCTGGTTCGAACGAGTCTGCGACGGGCGCATCGTGGCGGTCGGCGGTTCCGGGATCGTGCCGGAAGGGGGCGCGGTCGATCCGAGAGAGCTCGCGGCAAGCGCAAGCGCGGCCATCCTCATCGAGGACCCGCCGATGCAGACCAGTCCTTCGGCAGACGAGCGGCTCTACACCCAGGTGCAGACCTGGCTCTGGGTTGATCAGGACTGGTGGCGGACCTACACCGCGACCGCATCGGCCGGGCGGGTCTCGGCGACGGCCACGGCGTTCCCGACGCTCGCCAGCTGGTCCATGGGTGACGGCGGTACGGAGGAGTGCGCAGGACCGGGCGTCGAGTGGCGACGGGGAATGCCCGACTCGGCCACGGACTGCGCCTACACGTACCGGCAGTCGTCTGCGAATCAGCCACAGGGCACGTACGCCGTCGAGGTCATCGTCGACTTTGAGGTCACCTGGACCTCGAACACCGGACAGGGCGGACAGCTGGTGGGCGTGACGCGTACCGCGTCCCAGGACGTCGAGGTCGGCCAGATCCAGGCCGTCGAATCGGAGTGAGGATGAGCCAGACAACCGTCGATCGTCAGCGAGCGAATGGCCACAAGGTCAACGGGCCCGCGGACCTTGCCCTCGAGGCACCGTCCGCCCGACGTCGAGCCCGCATCCCCGAGATGCTGATCGGGGCTGCTCTGACCATCGGGTTCGCGCTGGCGTTCGTGCTCTGGCAAGCGGGATCGACCGACAGGCGTCCGGTGCTGGCGCTGACCGTTGGTGTCGAGCGTGGCGAGGTGATCGAGGCATCTGACTTGGGCGTCGTCTACGTCGAGGCGGACTCGTCGATCGCAGCGCTCGACCGATCCTCGTCGGCAGCAGTCGTCGGACGACCGGCAGCGATCGATCTCTCTCCTGGAACCTTGCTGACGACGTCGATGGTGATCGACCGCGAGGAGGTCGGTGCCGGCGAGGGTGTCGTCGGCCTTGCGCTCGACCCGGGACAGTTCCCCACCACGCGTCTCTCGCCCGGCGACGTCGTGAACGTCGTCGCGTCCATCGCCGACCAAGGCGATGTTGTGATTGCTGAGCGAGCGGTTGTATACGCCATCGAGGACCTCGGCGGCCAGGGACGACGATTCGTCTCCGTTCGTGCCGATCTGGCGTCGGCCAACGCCGTCGCTGCGGCGGTCGAGCGCGGTCCTGTCCGCCTTGTGCTGGTGGGAGACGACGGATGAGCCTCGTCGTCTTCGGGGCAGTGAGGTCGTCGCCAGGTACCACCACGTCCGCACTTGCGGTTTCGGCGTCGCTTCCTGGCGCCACGTTCGTCGATGCCGATCCGGACGGCGGATGCATCTCGGCCCGGTTCGGCATGGCGCCCGAGCCGAACCTCGCCACCCTCGCTGCGGCTGCACGTGCCGGCATCACCGCAGCAACCCTCGATGAGCACCTTCAGTCACTTCCCGGGGGGCTCACTGCCGTGACGGGACTGGCGTCCCCGGACCGAAGCACAGGACTGTGGCGCTCGGCCGGCCCATCCATCGCCGCAGCGCTCGCCGCGATCGACGGCCGAGTCGTGGTCGCAGACGTCGGTCGCATGACCCCGACGACGCCGGTGCAACCGCTCGTCGCCGCCGCAGACATCCGAGTGGTCGTCGTGCGGCCAGAGGTGGAGGAGCTGTACCCGCTGGCCCAGCGAGCATCTGTCCTCCAGGAGCTCGGTCCCGTATGCGTCGCGCTGGTCGGAGACCATCCGTACGGACCGGACGACGTGGCTCGCCATGTCGGCTTGCCGGTGGCGGGAGTGATCGCTCTGGATCGACGCGCCGCCGACGCACTCGCTGGCAAGGGGCCCTCCGGACGGTGGTCTGCCCGATCCCGGCTCGCTCGTACCGCTGGCGAGCTCGCCGAGACGCTCTCACGACAGCTCTTCAAGCGAGCGCCCGAGGATGAGGTGCATACGACGGAGGTGTCGGCATGAGGCTGCGCGATGTGCAGCGTGAGGAGGTCGGATCTCGAGCCGAGGAGTCGGCTGGGTATCGGGATCTCGTCGAACGGGTGCACCGAGTCGTTGGGGAGGAGCTGACGCAGCGTCACGCCGCCGATGAGACCGCTGGCCGCCGGCGCATGTCTCGTGAGGACGAACGTGCGCTCTCGCGGAAGCTGATCGCCGACGAGCTGTCACGAATAGCGACGTCGGCCTACGAGGACGGCAATGCGCCCGCCGAGCCCGAAGTCGAGGATGCAGTTGCCTCCGCCGTCTTCGATCGCCTTCACGGCCTCGGGAGACTCCAACCGCTGCTCGACAATCCAGACATCCGGGACATCCACATCTCGGGTCACGCCCGTGTCTGGCTCGAGCTGCGAGACGGAACCAAGGCCAGAGGTCCTGCCATCGCCGACTCCGACGAAGCACTGATCGAGATGATCGCCAACGCGGCCCGGCGACTCGGGCGCTCAGAACGCCGATGGGACAGTGCTCGTCCCGAGCTCAACATGCAGCTTCCGAACGGCGACCGACTCCACGCGCTGATGGCTGTGTCCGGTCGACCCGTCGTCACGATCCGACGACACGACTTCCGGATCGCTCGGCTCGACCAGCTCGTCGAACGCGACGCCATCGACCCGACGCTCGCCGCGTTCTTGAAGGCCGCGGTGAAGGCGAAGCAGAACCTGATCGTCGCCGGCGGCACGGGCACCGGGAAGACGACGATGCTGCGCTGCCTAATCAACGAGATACCGGCCGACGAACGACTCATCACCATCGAGGACTCGCTCGAGATCGGCCTCGACCACTTCGCTGACCTTCACCCGGACTACGAGAGCCTCGAGGCTCGAGAAGCGAACTCGGAGGGCGTGGGCGAGTTCGACCTCGCCAGCCTCGTGAAGGCAGGTCTCCGGATGGACCCCCAACGCGTGATCGTGGGTGAAGTGAGGGGCGCTGAAGTTTTGCCCATGCTGCTAGCGATGTCACAGGGCAACGACGGGTCGATGTGCTCGATCCACGCCGACTCCTCCAAGGGCGTCTTCGGGCGCCTCGCCATGTACGCCGCGATGACCCGTGAGCGGCTCTCACCGGAGGTGACGAACCTGCTCGTAGCTCAGGCCGTCAACCTGATCGTCCACATCGGCTGGGTCGGCGGCGTCCGTCGCGTCACCAGTGTCCGCGAGGTGACAGGGATCCTCGATGCCGGTCAGATCTCGTCCAACGAACTGTGGGCACCGGGTCGCAGTGGTTTCGCCGAACCCGCCACGCCGCCGCAGGCATCCACCCTCGACGCACTCGAGGCGCACGGCTTCGACCGCCGCCACCTCGCACTGGGGCGCTCTGCATGAACGCTCTCATCGCCGCTGTGCTCGGTGCTCTCGTCGGACTAGGCGTCACCATCTTCCTTGCCGGTGCGTCGGGTCGCAGGCTCGGATCGGTGACCTCAGCGAAGCTGCCCGAGGGGACCACCACGAAGCACCTCCTCAGCGTGGTTGCGGTCGCGGGCATCACGCTGCTCATCACGGGCTGGCCAGTCGGAGCGCTGCTCGCCGCAGGCGCTGCCGTCGCCGCGCCACGTATCGTCGGCGGTCGTCGAGAACGGGAGCGCTCCGTCGCCAGGACGGAAGCGATCGCAACCTGGACAGAGATGGTGCGGGACTCCATCTCCGCTGCGGCCGGCCTCGAAGAAGCGATCGCGTCGACGGCCACCGTTGCGCCCGAGGCCATCCGACCCGAGGTGCGTCTGCTGGTCCGGCGACTCGAGCGGCAGTCCCTCCCGACGGCGCTCGCCTCGTTCGGGGACGAGCTGGCGCATCCGTCCGGAGACCTCGTGGTCACGGCACTGACGATCGCTGCGCAGACCGAAGCGAGCGACCTCACGAGCCTGCTCTCGCGCCTCGCGGAGGCGATCCGGGGCGAGGCACGCATGCGAATCCGCGTCGAGGTCGGCAGGACAAGGGTCCGCACGGCGAGCAAGGTGATCCTCGGGGTCGTCGCTGCGACTATCGGACTACTTGCGATCCTCAACCGGACGTACCTCGCGGTCTACGGCACCCCGACCGGGCAAGTCGTGCTGCTCGTGATCGGTGCCATCTTCGGCTTCGGAGGCTGGCTGCTCTCGAAGATGTCGGAGCTCGACCTCCCCGAACGATTCACCGCACGCAGCAGGGGAGCGGAGGCCTGATGCTGGCGACGGCACTGCTTGGAGGCGGCTTCGGCTTCGGAGTCTGGATGCTCATCCGGGCGATTGCGCCCCGGCCGGTACCGCTGGGGCAGGCGTTCCGGGACCTCGAACGACGCTCCATCGTGGTCGAGGCGCCCAAGTCGTGGACCGAGCGCGCCCTCGGTCATTCAGCTCTGCGATTCACGGACGCGCTGGGCAGCCGTATCGAGGACCGGGAGACCGACCTCCGGCTCGTGGACCGCACTCCCACGCGCCACGCGCTCGACAAGCTCATCGGGACGGTCGGCGGGCTGAGCGTCCCGATCCTGGTCTACGGAGGACTACGAGCCAGCGGGATCGCGCTTCCTGCCTTCGGCATCGTCGGCCTGGCCCTGGCAGCAGCAGCAGGGTTCGGGTGGTTCCTGCCCGACCTCGCGCTCCGAGACGAGGCCGATCGCCGACGCCGAGCCTTTCGGCATGCCCTCTCGAGCTACCTCGACCTGGTCAACGTCATCATCGCTGGCGGCGGCGGGATCGAGACCGCCATGCACACTGCAGCCGAAGCCGGAGACGGCTGGGCGTTCGCTTCTATCCGACAGGCCCTCGACCGCTCCCGGCTTACGAACCGAAGCCCGTGGCACACCTTCGCCGACCTTGCGACCGAACTCGACGTCCCCGAGCTCGCCGAGCTGGCCGCCTCCGTCGAGCTCGCCGGTTCCCACGGGGCGCGCATCCGAGCGTCGCTCGCCGCCAAGGCCGACACGTTGCGAGGTCACCAGGTCGCCGAGACCGAAGCGGCCGCCGAGTCCGCCACCGAGCGCATGACCATCCCGGTGGCCGTCTTGCTCTTCGGCTTCCTCGTGTTCATCGCCTATCCGGCCGTCCAGCAGATCACCACCGTGTCCGGCCCGGCCGGACCCTGACCCACAACCCTACCGATCGGAGGATCACCGTGACCACCACCGAGTGGGTGCAGCTCTGCACCCAGTACCTCATCGCTCGAGCCCAACCACACCGTCGAGGCGACCGCGGACTCACGACCACCGAGGTCGCCGTCGTCACCTTCCTGCTCGTCGGCGCAGCCATCGTCGTGATGGGCATCATCTACGCAGCCGCGCAGAACAACGCCAACAACATCCCCGACCCCCAGGCCCCCGTCGCCGGCTGACCCGATGCCGGCGATGAGCACGATCCGCCGAGCGCGTCGCTCCGACGCAGGGATGACGACCAGCCAGGTCGCCGTCCTGTTCCCCGCGCTCCTCTTCGGGATCATGCTCATCGTCCAGTACGGGCTCTGGTTCCACGCCAAGCAGGTCGTCGAAACGGCGGCTGCCGAGGCGGTCGACGCAGCTCAGACGCCGACTGGGACCGAAGCGGACGGAACCGCGGCGGCAGAGTCGTTGCTGGCCACCTCGGGGAACCTCACGGGCGTGCGCGTGTCGGTTGACCGGACGTCGACGGTCGTGACGGTCCAGATCACCGGTGATGCTCCTCAGCTGGTGCCAGGGTTCCGGTTCAGCGTCGAAGCTCGAGCCGAGGCACCGGTCGAGCGGTTCGTAGTGGAGTCAGACCGATGAATCAGCAGCGCTCCGGCGACCGAGGTTCCGTCGCTGTCGAGACCGCCGTCGTTGCTCCGGCCCTCATCATCCTTCTTCTGCTGGTGGTCTTTGCCGGCCGCGTCTCACAGGCAGAAGCTGCCGTCCAACGTGCAGCATCTGAGGCGTCCAGAGCCGCATCGCTGGAGTTCGACGCCGCTGCTGCGACCGAGGCCGCGCAGTCCACCGTCGCCGCCAACCTGGCCTCGAGCCAGGTCGTGTGCTCGAACCTCGAGACCGACATCGACGTCACCGGCCTCGCGCCGGGAGGCCGAGTCTCGGTGACGGTCCGATGTGAGGCGCCGATGTCGGACCTCGCCCTTCTCGGCGTTCCGGGCCAGCGGACGATGTCTGCGACCTCGATCGAGGTCGTCGATCGCTACCGCGCCGACGGGGTCAACGGATGAGACGTCGAAGAGACCAGGGAACCGTCACGGCTTTCGTTGCCGTCGTCTCCTTCGCGCTCGTGATGGTCGCCGGCATGGTCTACGACGGTGGCCAGATCCTCGCCGGTCAAGCGCGTGCGCGGGACGTCGCCGCCAATGCAGCGCGAGCCGGCGCGCAAGAGATCGACCTCGACGCACTTCGAGACGGTGGCACCGTGGCCTTGGATCCGGAGCGAGCAATCGAGGCTGCCGAGCAATACCTGCTCGAGGTCGGAGTCGCCGGGCGCGCGACGGTCGCCGACGACCAGATCTCCGTTGAGGTCTCGATCACGGTCCCCATGCTCATTCTCCCGGGCCAGGACCGCACGGTCCGGTCCACCGACACGGTCAACGCCGTGGCTGGCCTCATGGAAGGAGACAGCCTCGATGGCTAATCGCATCCGAACCCTCGCGCTCGGCCTCCTGGCCATCGGCGCAATCGCTGGAACACTCGTCGGACCACCGGCGCTCCTGGTCCGCTTCGTCGGGAACCCGCTGCCCGCAGCGCTTCCCAGGATGCAGGAGATCCTCGATGGACTCTCACGAACGGGCATCGACGACCAGATCCTCATCAAGGGTCTTGCTCTACTGGCATGGGTCGTGTGGGCCCAGCTGGCTGTCGCTCTCCTCGTCGAGATCGCGAGTGTCGTGCGCCGGGCCAACACCGCGCGACTCCCTGTTCTCCCTGGCCTGCAGCCGCTCGCTTCGTGGCTGGTCGGCGCGGTGCTGCTCATGACCAGCACCGCAAGTCCCGCCGCCGCAGCGGTGCCACTGGGCCAAGCGTCGCCCGCACCGGTGGCAGTGGCCATCGATGTCGAATACGCACCTACGCCTGCAGCGCCACCGACCCCGGCACCCGCAGAGGCCGCAACCCCCACGGTCGAGTACCGAGTGCAGAAGCACGATTCCCTGTGGAGCATCGCCGAAGAGTTTCTCGACGACGGCTTTCGATGGCATGAGATCCGAGATCTCAACGTCGGACGGCCCCAACCGGATGGCCTTGCCGTCACTGCAGAGAGCGAGATGATCAAGCCGGGCTGGGTACTCGTCGTCCCGGACACGGCTGGTGTGCCCGCCGCCCCCGCGACTCGTCTGCAATCGTCCGTCGTCACGGTCGAGAAGGGCGACAGCCTGTGGTCGATCAGCGAGGACGCCCTCGAAGACAGCCTCGGTCGTGAAGCAACCGACGCCGAGATAACGCCGGTGTGGGCCGACGTGATCGACCTGAATCGATCCAACCTGGTGGTCCCGGAGAACCCGAGCCTGATCTTCCCCGGGCAGGAGATCGCAATCCCCGGCGACTCCGACCCGACGGAGCTTCCGGTCGGCGAGTCGCCTCCCGCTCCAGAGCCGATCGAGGAGCCCGCGACGGACGAACAGCCGAGTTCGCCCGGTCCGACTCAGGCGCCACCGACGACTGCGCCGGTGGCCACGGCCCCGCCCACAACCTCGGACGCCGGCGCAGGCACACCTGACCGAGAGAAGGACGACGAGTCGAACACCGCATCCTCAGCCATGCCGGTGGGGCTCCTCGGCATCGCTGGTACTGGACTCAGCGTTGCCCTGCTCGCCTCGATCGGCCGGAGGAGACGGCGAGCGGCACGGTCCGGTGGCGTCCCACCCGCCCTCCCCGAGGTCCACGACGAGCTCCGACAAGAGATCTACGCCTTGGCCGATCTGAACTCCACCGCCGACATCAAGGCGGCGATGGACCAGGTCGGACGTGCGCTCGCCGAGACGCTCACGCCCATCTCTCCACTGATCGTCCAGATAAGTCACGACCGCATCGAGGTCCTGCTCACCGATCCCTCCCCGGCTGCACCGACCGGGTGGTCGACGGAAGGCGACGGCCTCGTCTGGTGGACGGCACGCCCAGTCTCGTCACACGACGTCCCGGTGGACTGCTGCCCATCGCTCGTGACCATCGGCGCAGACGACGACGGTGAGGTCTTGATCAACCTCGAGGCGGCCGGACTCGTCTCCATCGACGGCGCCCGCGACGAGGTCGCGGGCCTCACCCGATCCCTGATGCTCGAACTCCAACTCAAGAGCGAGCCCTCGGCGCTCCATCTCGTCGTCGACGAACAGCTGGTGTCCGACACCGACGAGGACATTTCGACGTTCGACGAGTGGGACGATGTCGCTGCAGACGCCGAAGCATGGGCCCGGCAATCACTCGCCGTGATCTCATCAACGGGCCCGGCGTCGGTTATCGCCGCACGAGTCGAAGATGACCCCCCCGATGGGCTCACACCACTCATCGCTGTTCTCGACGGCCGGCCCAGCGAAGACCAGTTCGACGCCTTCGCCGAGCTTGCAGTAGGGGATACGGCGGCATGTGCAGTCATGCTCGGGGAGAGCATCTCGGACCAGGGCGTCCACATCATCGTCGACGACGGGATGCTCACGATTCCGCGCCTTGGACTGAAGTGCCAGGCCCAGTACGTCAGCTTCGATCTGGTCGAACAAGTCGACGCGCTCCTCGATGACGCCACGCAGCCTGCGCTCCCGTTTGAGCGTGCGACCGCTGATGTAGACGAACCGGTCGACGAGATCGTCGATCTTCGTGACGCGGTTGAAGCGGAGATACCCGACCTGGATGAGGACTGGCCGGTCGTCGTTCGGGTACTCGGCGAGATCGGCGTCGACGCGGAGGGCGCCGATGCGCTCCGTCCGAAGCAGATCGCCATCCTCACCTACGTGGCGCTGCACCCCGATGCGAGCGCCGACAAGATCGAGTCGGCGATCTGGCCAGGACCGATGGAGTCCCGCCGTCAGCAACTACACAACAATCTCTCCAAGATCCGCGCTGCGCTTGGCCCGGACGTGCTCCCCGCCGCTCCCGACGGGCTCTACTCCGTGGGCGCCGGCGTCACGACCGACCTGTCGATCCTCCAGCGCAGGCTCGAGGTCGCATCAGGGCTCACCGTCTGTTCCGCGGCCCCGGTTCTGCGCAAGGCCCTCGAACTGGTCACCGGCCCGGTCTTCTCGTACCGAAGTCCCGACCGCGTCTCCTTCAGCTGGATCGACATGGAGCAGTGGATCTTCGAGACGGAAGCAGTCGTCGTCGACGCTGCAGTGCACCTCGTCGAGCTCTGCTCGGATGCTGGAGACCGCGACGGGGTCGCATGGGCCGCCCGACGCGGGTTCATGGTCTCGCCTGGACACACGGCTCTGACCGATGCGCTCCTCGAAGCTCTGATCGCTGCCGGTGACCACACGGCAGCGGAGGAGGTCTACCGCAGCCATCGGAAGGCACTTGAGTCGCTGGACATCGATGACCCTGATCCGAGCACCGAGGACCTCGCCATGAAGATCCGCTCGTCTGCGTAAGAGCTGCCGTCGTTCTGGGACACGGCCGTCTCGAATCGGGTGTCCAGTAGCCGGCGTTGGTGGGCAGGCCAGGAGGCAGATGTCTCGCATGTTTCGGGACACTTCTTGGCGGCTCGATGGAGCATCCATCTCTCGTCGAAGTCGGCCGGTTCAGAGCACCGAGCCGAGATCGGATCCGACCGTGGGGTACGCGCCGGTCATCGAATTGACCTGTCGGTTGTGCGTCCGAAGTTGATCGCGCAGGTGACCACGTTGATCAGTTCGCCGTAGTCGGGGCCGGGTCGACTGGAGTCGCGAAGCCGACGCTGGCGGCCCCGATCAGCAGGACTCCCCCGACGACGTACGCCGCCGGTGCCCCCGTCATCCTCCGCGACGTTCCCGCACGCGTCGCCATCGACGGCGCCCTCCACACCTGGCCCTCCTACTCACGCACCCTCCAACACGTCGTCATCGGCCACCGCATCGACCACGACCTGCGCACCATCGACGTGCCAGTGCAGATCCTCGTCGGCTCCGACGACCAGGTCAGCACCCCCGACACCATCCGAGGCGCGCTCACCCGCACCGGGCGCGACGACATCGACCTGCGCGTCGCCACCGCGGTCGCGGAGCAGCCCGCCTAATGGGCCCGTGAGAACGGCCTTCGCTCGGGGGCCAGGAAGCAGGAGCCACCCGGGTCGACGAACAAGGCTTCATGCCGGTTCGGTCTCTCCCGTCGGCTGGATCGCGGCCGGTTCTTCGTCGTGGAGGCTGGTGACCATGGTGGCGGCCACGCCGGCGAGCAGGGCGACGTCGGCGAGGTTGAAGACGGGCCACCAACCGAGGTCGAACAGGTCGGTGACACTGCCTCCAACGATGCGATCGGCGAGGTTGGCGGTGCCGCCGCCGACGAGCAGTCCGGCACCGTTCGGTCCGCCGAAGGTTCCCCGCCAGGCGGCGACTGCAATCGCGACCACGACCACCCCAGTGAGCGCGGCGATGACGGCGAGAGGTCGATCGGCGCCTACCCCGAACGCGACTCCGGAGTTCTCGGTAGCTCGCAAGGTGATGATGCCGAGGTCGATGGGTTCTGTCAGCCACTGGTTCGCTGCTGCCTTGGCGGCCAGGTCGACGGCGAGCGTGGCGGCGGCGACCATGACGAGTCGGCGGTGCACCGGGTTCATCGGGCCATCCGGGTGCCGTTGAGGATGACGACGAGTTCGGACAGCTCGTGGGCGAGGACAGCCGCGGGTAGGGCGATGATCCCGAACAGCGCGGCGGGGACCAGGGCCGCGAGGATCACGAGGGACAGGGCGAGGTTCTGGGTGACGACGCGGCGGGTGCGGCGGCCGGTTCGGATGGCGGTGGTGAGTTTGGCGAGGTCGTCGGCCATGAGGGCGACGTCGGCGGTCTCGAGGGCGATGTCGCTGCCGGCGGTGCCCATGGCGATTCCGACGCTGGCAGCGGCCAGGGGTGGGGCGTCGTTGATCCCGTCGCCGAGCATGGCGACGTGGTCGTAGCGGGCGACGAGGTCTTGGATGCGGTTGGCCTTGTCCTCGGGGCTGAGGCCGGCTCCGATGTCGTCGATGCCGGCTTCGGTGGCGATGGCGGCGGCGGTGCGGGGGTTGTCGCCGGTGAGCATGACGATGTGTTCGATACCGAGGCGGCGGAGCTCGACGATGGCTTCGGTGGCCTGGGGTCGGAGGGTGTCAGCGACGCCGAGCACACCGCGGGGTCCGTCGGGTCCGGCGAGCACGACGGTGGTGTTCCCGGCCGCTTCCAGCCGTTCGACGATGTCGTTGATGCCGCTGAGGTCGTGGCCCTTGCTGGTGAGGTAGGCGGGGCTGCCGATCGTCAGGTCGGTACCGTTCACGTTGGCGTGGACGCCGCCGCCGACGGCGGCGGTGAAACTGTCCGGCTCGGGCACCGCGACTCCCCGTTGGTCGGCGGCGGTGACGATCGCCCGGGCGATGGGATGCTCCGAGCGTCGCTCCGCCGCAGCGGCCAGGGTAAGCAGCTCGTCGTCGGAGAGCGTGCCGATCGGGTGCAGCTCGGTGAGTTCGGGCTTGCCGCGGGTCAAGGTGCCGGTCTTGTCCAGGGCAACGGCCCGGAGACGGCCGAGCTCTTCGAGGTAGACACCCCCCTTGATCAGGATCCCGGACCGACTCGATCGACCCATCGCAGCCACGTAGGTCACCGGGATCGAGATCACGAGCGCACAGGGCGCGGCGGCCACGAGCACGGTCGCCGCGCGTAGCGCCCAGTCACCCCAATCGCCCGTCGCAGCACCACCCCCAACCAGGATGACGGCGCCGACGGCGAGCACGGCCGGCGAATACACGCCAGTGAAGCGCTCCATGAACTGCTGGCCCTGCCCTTTGCTCTCCTGCGCTTCGGTGACCAGTTGCACCACCCGGGCCAGAGTGTTCGTCGCCGACGTTGCCGTCGCTTCCACCACGAGGGCGCCGTGGCTGTTGGCGGTGCCGGCGAACACCTTGTCGCCGACGGCCTTGTCGACCGGGATGGATTCGCCGGTGACCGCCGCCTCGTCGACCGCGGAGGCGCCTTCGACCACCGCTCCGTCGGTGGCGACGTTCTGGCCGGGGCGCACGAGGAACCGATCACCGACGACGACCTCGTCGACATCGACGTCACGTTCGGTGCCGTCCGGGTCGACAACGGTCACACGGCGGGGCGCGAGGTCCAACAGCTTGGCGATTGCGTCGCGGGTGCGGTCCTCGGTGAACTCCTCGAGCGACTCCGAGATCGAGTACAAGAACGCGAGCGCGGCCGCCTCCGACCAGGCACCGAGCACGGCGGCAACGACCGCAGCGACGGTCATGAGCAACTCGATACCGATCTCTCGCTCCTCGACGAGCTCCTCGATGGCCTCGGCCGCGAAGAACCGCGCACCGACCACGGCCGCGACGACGAACAGCACCGTCGACACGGCACCTGGGGCGCCGAGCGGCCCGGCCAGGTACCCGGCTGCGATCAGCAGGCCGCTGCTGGCTGACCAGCGCACCTCCCGGGACCGCCACAGCGCCGGAAGCAACGCATCAGCGTCCGATGGTTTCTCCCCCGGTGCGAGATCCTGTGCAGGATCGGTGCTCATCGGTCGTCTCCCGTTCGGTAGTTGCGGCAGAGGGCGACGTGCTGACCGATCTCGGCCAGCAACGTCTCGGCCTGACGGAGCAGGTCCACGATCGCCGGAGTGGCGAGCCGGTAGTGCACCGACCTGCCCTCGGGCCGGTCGACGACCAGCCCGCACTCCCTCAAACAAGCCAAATGCCCCGACACGTTCGACTGCGAACACCCCAACGCCTCGACCAGGTCGACGACCCGGCGTTCACCGGCGAGCAACTCGCTCAGGATCGCCAGCCGTGTCGGGTCCCCGAACCCTCGGAACAGCTGCGCCGCCACCGCGACATCCGCGGTCGTGTCGGCCATCCCAACTCTCACGCTTTTCATCGGCATACAACGATGTTACCGTTGATTGGCGATGTGTCCATATCGTTCGACCCGGGAAGGTTGACGCGATGCCGGTGATGTCGAAGGTGGAGGCAGCCTTCTGCCGCAGCGGGCCCTGGCAGGCCTTCACGGCGAGAGTCGTCATGCCCTGGGTGCGGCACGGCGAGGACCTCGCCGGCGAGGTCTTGGAAATTGGCGCGGGCGCCGGCGCCAACACCGCTGTCCTGGCCGCCGCTCACCCCGAAGCCACCATCACGGCAACGGACCTCGACCCTGCGATGGTCACCGCGGCACGAACTCGACTGGCGGACCTCGGCGACCGAGTCACCGTCGAACGAGCCGACACCACCCGACTCCCCTTCGACGACGGTCACTTCGACGCGGCGGTCAGCCTCCTCATGCTCCACCACGGCCTCGACTGGCAGCGCGCCATCCACGAACTCGCACGAGTCCTCCGACCCGGCGGCCGACTCGTCGGCTACGACCTCACCGCAAGTCGAAGCGCAAAGGCGCTCCACCTGGCCGACCGCTCACCCCACCAACTCATCGACCCTGACGCACTGCGCTCCGCCCTCAACGACGCAGGCTTCATCGACACCACCATCACCAGCGCGCTCGGCCGGCTCGTCGCCCGCTTCCATGCCACGAAGCCCAGGATGCCCGAGAAGGTCCTGACCTGAGCGCCTGCGCGGCTCACCCCCCATTGTCCTGTAGGTGTCGTCGTGGTCGGCTGACGACCACCATCGCTCAACGGACCGCCTCGGGATCAGGGACTTACGGACTGGAAGAGAGCCCCAACCCGGACTGGTCGCCGCAGCGGTCGACCAGATCGCCGCCGACGCCGCGACCCGCCCCGGACATCGTCACGACTGATGAAGCCACGGCAGGAGGCCCGCGACGCGACTCACCGGGCGAGGAGGTCTTCCACGGCACGGCGTAGCTGCTCCTCGCTCAGCTCCCCGGTGTGACGGCCGGCGATCGTGCCGTCGGCGGTCACGAACACCGTCGTCGGCATGCCGAACAGCCCGTAGGCGCGAGCCACATCCCCGCCCGGGTCATAGCCCGACCGGTACGCCGCTCCGATCTCGCCTGACGGTGTTGTCGTGTGCGCGACCGACCCCTATCGGGCACTGACGTTGGCGGAGAACACCGCCCGGAATGTGTTGTTATACGTGTGATCCGCCAGGGCTGGGCTGGGGGTCATCGAAGCATGGTCAGTCGCCGGTGTCGATGCCGTCGAGGAGCTGGGTGAAGACCTGGGCTCGGTCGTCGTCGCCGTGGTCGATGGCGTCGTGGTGCTGGCGACGGAGGATCTCGACGAACTGCGGGCCGGTGTCGTAGAAGCCGCAGCGTTCGCAGATGGTCTCGAACTGGCAGTCGAGTGAGACCGGGCGGGTGCAGTGGCCGTTGCCGAGTAGCCGGCGGTGGTCTGCGGCGAGGCGGCGCATGTTCGGTCCCGTCGCCTCGGCCGGCAGCGGCTCGGCGCTGCGGTAGCCGTCCTCGACGGCCTGGGTCACTCGGAAGTACTCATCGGCGATGGTGCGGTCCGAGATCCGGGCGTAGGTCAACGTCATGCGCATCGACCGGTGACCGAGCAGCGCAGCGATGGCCTCGAGACTCATGCCCCGGTTGATCGCCTGGGTCGCCAGCGTGTGCCGCAGCTGATGGGGGTGGACGTGGCCGACGCCGGCGCGTTTGGCGACGGCGACGACGTAGCGGTGCAAGGTGCGCCGGTCGTAGGGCTGGCCGTCGTCGCGCTCGACCAGCCGCCCAGACCGCGAGGGTGGCCGGATCTTCAGCCACTCGGTGATGAGCTCGACCAGGATCGGGTGCAAGGGCACGTAGCGGTCGTTGTGGAGCTTGCCGACCGGAATGCGCAGCCAGTGGGTGTCGCCGACGGTGACCATGGCGTCGGCCTCCAGCGCGCCGAGCTCGCCGACGCGCATGCCGGTGCGGGCGAGCAACTCGACGATGAGGCGACGCCGCTTGTTCGGATCCGCGGCGAGACCGGCCATGAACTTCGCTGCGGTCGGGTCGTCGAGGAACTTCGGCAACGGCTCGTCGCGTTCGGGGAAGTCGCCCGGGAACACGAGCTGTCGGTCGGGCGCGTCGTCGTAGCCCCACTCGATGAGCCGCTCGAAGAACGTGCGCAGGAACCCGAGCCGATGGCAGATCGTGACCGGCGAGATGGGCTTGCCCTTCTTGCCCGGCCGGGCCGCCAACCACGTCTTGTGCGCTTCGATGTGGCGACGCTCCAGCTGCGCGATCGAGACCAGGTCGGAGTCGTCGCGGGTGGCCTGGCCGGCGAAGAACCGCAACGCATCCGACGTCGCGGCGACCGTCGACGGGCGAGACGAGATCGCGAGCTGATCCAGGTAACGCCTGATGGTTGCGACCATCACCGGCGCCCGCAGCTCGGTCTGCTCGAACGGGAACTCCTTCCTCGGCAGCGTCGACTTCGGCGACCACTCGACCGGCTGGGATGCGGCGGCGGCGGTCATCGGCCGGCTCCGATCGTGGCCTGAGCTTCGATCGCTTCGGCCGCGCGCTTGTACTCGTCGGCGAGCCAGCCGTCGCCGAGGTGCAGGTAGATGCGGGTCGAAGCGATCGAACGGTGACCGGCTTGGGCTTGCAGCGCCTCGATGGCCATGCCGCCCTCGCGCAGTCGCGTGAAGCACGTGTGGCGCAACTCGTGGCATGTGCCATGGACGAGACCGGCCCGTGTGCGAGCTGCGGTGAGCACGGTGTCGAGCCCGTCGGCCGACAACGGCTGGCCCCGGGTCGGTCCCTTGAGCGCAACGAACACCCGATCCGTCGTCGCGTCGGCGGGCCGTTCGTGGTTGAGGTAGTCGGCCACGGTTGCGAAGAACGACTGCGACACCGGCACCAGCCGCTGGTGGCCGCCCTTGCCATCCGCGATGAACACCCGCCACTCACCCAGTCGCAGATCCTCCAGGCGCAGACCGAGGACCTCGCAGCGGCGCAAGCCGCCCAGCACCATGGCCTGGACCATCGCCCGATCCCGAGCCGTGCGCAGCGACCCCATCAACGCTTCGACCTCACCGGGCTCCAGGATCCGGGGCAACCGCCGCACACCACGGACCAGCGGCAGACCACGCTCACCGCGGTGACGACTCTTGCGCGTCGGAAGGCCCCGCGGAACCGGGCTCGCGCTCACCGCGCCTGTCGTGACCAGATAGCCATACAGGCTCGACACCGCGGCGAGACGACGCTTGATCGTCGACGCCGACAACCCGGCCCGGCCATCAGAGATCCGCACCACGTTGTGGGCCCCATTTCGCGGCCGGTTCTGCGCGGTCACGAACCCGAGCACGTCTCGCGGCGTGACCTCGACCGGGTCCTTGTCGACCACGCTGAAGAACACCTTCAGATCGTGCGCGTAGGCCTTGACCGTGTTCGGCCGCGCCCGCACCGACACGAACTCCAAGAACTCATCGACCAGGTCGTGACCGACCCGATACTCCCGCTCGCCATCGGCACGAAGGACGCACCGGAACGTCGGCGTCCACATCACCGCTCACCTTCCTGTTGAGGGACTGGAACCCGAGGAAGGCTCCCCGGGACATCAGCCCAGGTGGCGGATCACCCGTATAAGTGCCGATCGGGGACACGGACCAACGCTGGTTCGCACGAGGGATGAGCAGGTGCGACGGGCATCGGGCCGACCTGGTCACCGTGACGTGGCGGCCCGACTCCCGGGCCGTGCGACCCCTCAGCCGATCTTGAGCGCTTGGCCGCCGTCGACCGGGACGATCGCGCCGGTCACGAACGCGGACTCGTCGGACGCGAGGAACAGGGCGACGTTGGCGACGTCCCACGCCGTCCCCTGCCGGCCGAGCGGGACCATCGCCGCCCGGGCGTCGGCGTAGTCGGCGCGGTCGAGGCCGAGCGCGCCGGCCGGGGCATCGACGCCCATCGGCGTGTCGATGAAGCCGGGCATGATCACGTTGGCCCGGACGCCGTACTTGGCGTTGGTCAGCGCCAGGCTCTGCGTGAGCGCGTTCACGCCCGACTTCGAGACCTTGTAGGCGGTGAGCGAGCCGGCGGCAGCGATCGCGGCCAGCGACGACACGTTGACGATCGCGCCGCGGCCCGAGGCCCGCAGTGCGGGGACCGCCGCCTTGCACGTCCGCCACAGCGCCCGCAGGTTGACGTCCATGATGCGGTCGTAGGCGTCGTCGTCGAGCCGGTGGGGCGGCGCGTCGCCCATCCCGATCCCCACGTTGTTGTGGAGCACGTCGATCGCGCCGAACGCGTCGAGCGCTCCCTGGACGACGCGGCCGGGCCCGTCGTCGCTGGCGATGTCGGCCACGACCACGACGGTCTCGCCGTCGATCCCCGCCGCCGTCTCCTCGGCCCGTTCGGTCACCCGGTCGACGAGCACGACCCGCGCGCCCTCGCGGGCGAAGACGGTGGCGACGGCTCGGCCGTTGCCGACGGTGGCGCCGGGCGTCTGCCCCGCGCCGACGACCACGGCGACGCGGCCGTCGAGGCGACCGGTCACGGCAGGACCTCGGACAGGAGCCCTGTGTCGACGTCGTAGACGAAGCCGCGGACGTGCTCGTCGTGGGTCACGAACGGGCTGTTGCGGATCCGCTGGATCGACTGGCGCACGTCGGCCTCGACGTCGACGAAGGTCTCGACCGACCACGGCGGGGTCACGCCGACGTCGGCCTGGAGTTCGGCCCGGAAGGCGGCCTCGTCGACGCCGGCGAGCCCGCACTTCGTGTGGTGGACGAGCAGCACCTCGCGGGTGCCGAGCGCCCGCTGTGACAGGCACAGCGAGCGGATGACGTCGTCGGTCACGATGCCGCCGGCGTTGCGCATCACGTGGGCGTCGCCGAGGGAGAGGCCGAGCATGCGCAGGGGGTCGAGGCGGCAGTCCATGCAGGCCACGACGGCGACGTGGCGGGCCGGGCGGCCGGGGATGGCGTCGGGGTCGATCGTCTCGGCGTAGCCGGCGTTGTTGGCGAGGAGACGGTCGGCGATGGGTTCGTGGTCGCTCATGGGGGAGGGACGGTACCGTCGCCCGGGTGCAGGTCGGGATCTCGCTCGCCAGCGCCCACCCGGGCACCGCCGACGCCGACGTGGCCGCGCACGTGGTCGCCCGGGCCCGGGCCGCAGCGGCCGCCGGATTGGCCACCCTGTCGCTGGGCGACCACCACGCCACCGGGCCGATGCCCTACGTGCAGAACGCGCCCATGCTCGGCCGGCTCGCCGCCGAGTGGGACACCCGGCCGATCGGGTGCCTGTTCCTCGTCCCGGCCTGGAACCCGGTGCTGATGGCCGAGCAGATCGGCACACTCGCCGCCATCGCCGAGGGGCCCTTCGTCGTGCAGACCGGGCTCGGCGGCCGCGACCAGATCGCGGCCATGGGCCTCGACGTCCCACACCGCGGCCGGCGGCTCGAAGCGGTCGTGCGCGCGGTGCAGGCGCTGCTGGCCGGCGAGACCGTCACCGACGACGAGCTCGGGTTGCGCGACGTCGCGATCGCCCCCCGGCCCCCTCGCGCCGTCGAATGGTGGATCGGTGCGGCCGAGGGTCCGGCGCTGGACCGCGCCGCCCGGCTCGGCACGGGCTGGTACGCCGACGCCGGCCTCACCCCCGGACCCGGCGCCGAGCAGCTCCACGGCTACCTCGACGCCTGCGACCGCCACGGGCGCGAGCCGGGCACGACGGCCATCCGCAAGGACGTCTTCCTCGCCGACGACGACGCCGAGGCCGTCCGGCGCGGGCAGGAGCTGATCGACCGGGGCTACCGGGGCGGCATGGCCCGCGACGCCGTGGCCTTCGGCAGCCCCGAGCACGTCGCCGAGCAGTTGGCGCCGTGGGCGGCGATGGGCTTCACCGACGTGATCGTCCGCACGATGGTCGGGATCCCGCAGGCCGACGCGGTCCGCTCGATCGAGCTCGCCGGGGAACTCGCCGGGCTCCTCGCGTGACGGGCGCCGTCACGTATCGAGCGCGGTCGGGCGGCATGAACGAGGTCGTCGGCGCGCTGCTCGACGTGCTCCCCGCCGAACGGGTCGTCGCCGACCCCGACGTGATGGAGGCGTATCGCCACGACCGGGCGATGACCGCGGTGCCCGGGCGGCCCGTCGCCGTCGTGCGGGCCGAGTCCACCGACGACGTCGCCGCCACGCTGCGGGTGGCGAGCCGGCTCGGCGTGGGCGTCGTGACCCGCGGTGCGGGCACCGGACTGTCGGGCGGGTCGATCGCGGTCGACGGCTGCATCACGCTCTCCACCGAGCGGATGCGCGCCGTGCGGATCGAGCCCGACGCCATGCTGGCCGTGGTGCAACCCGGCGCCCTCAACGTCGAGGTCAAGCAGGCGGCGGCCGAGCACGGCCTCTGGTACCCGCCCGACCCGTCGTCGTTCGAGATCTGCTCGATCGGCGGCAACCTGGCCACGAACGCGGGCGGGCTGTGCTGCGTCAAGTACGGCGTGACCACCGACTACGTACTCGGCCTCGAGGTCGTGCTCGCCGACGGCGCCGTCGTCCGCCTCGGTGGCCGCACGATCAAGGACGTCGCCGGACTCGACCTGAAGCGGCTGTTCGTCGGCTCCGAGGGCACCCTCGGCGTGATCACGGAGGCGACGCTGCGCCTGCGGCCGGCGCCGCCCCCGACCTCCACGGTCGTGGCGACCTTCCCGGACGCGGTCGCCGCCGGGCGGGCCGTCGCCGCGACGATGCGCGGGCTGCGTCCGTCGGCGCTCGAACTGATGGACCGCGCCGCCGTCGACGCCGTCGACCGCGCCATGCGGATGGGCCTCGCCGACCTCGGCGGGTCGGCCGGGGTCGGGGCGCTCCTCGTCGGCCAGTCCGACGCCCGCGACGACACGTGCGCCCGCATCGGCGAGCACGCCGAGGCCGCGGGCGCGACCTACGTCGCCGTGACCGACGACCCCGAGGAGGGCGGCCAGTTGATGGCGGCGCGGCGGATGGCGATCCCGTGCGTCGAGCGACTCGGCACCGTGCTGATCGAGGACGTGGGGGTGCCCATCCCCGCCATCCCCGACCTGCTCGGTGCGGTGGCCGACGTCGCCGAGCGCTGCGCCACCGCCATCCCGGTCATCGGCCACGCCGGCGACGGCAACTTCCACCCGCTGGTGACCTTCGACCCGACCGACGACGACGCCGTCGCCCGGGCCGGCGACGCCTTCGACCGGGTGATGGACGCCGCGCTCGCCCTCGGCGGGACGATCACCGGCGAGCACGGCGTCGGCACCCTCAAGGCCCGCCACCTGCACGAGCAGGTCGGCCCCGACGTCGTGCGTCTCGCCGCCGCCGTGAAGGCGGCGCTCGATCCCGGCGCCATCCTCAACCCCGGCAAGTGGCTCTGAACCCGATCTGGCGTCACCCGACGCAACCCCTGCGCAACCGCTGACGCCAGATCCGGTGGGGGAGGGTCAGGCGGCGTCCTCGCGGCGTTCCCGGCGCAGACGACGGCGCTCGCGCTCGGAGGTGCCGCCCCAGACGCCGAAGCGCTCGCGGTTGTCGAGGGCGTACTCGAGGCACTCGTCCTTGACCGCACAGTCGCCGCAGATCCGCTTGGCGGGCTCGAGCGACACGCCCTGCTCGGGGAAGAAGAGGTCGGGATCGGCGCCCCGGCAGGCGCCGAAGGCCATGAACGCCGGGCTGGCGAACAGGTCGCCGGGCTCGTCGAAGGTGGGAGTCGAGAGCGGGGTTCGCTGATGTACGGGCACGAAGGACTCCTCGTGGGTCGACTCCGCCCGTGGGCGACACCGTAGCGCGCGAGCGCCGCCGTGAGCCTCACCCGGTGTGACATCGGTCGCTCGCCCTTGCACGGAGCGCGCCGACGTGCGACAACAGGAGAGCAAAAGAGAACGAGCGCTCGGTTTCTTTTCCTGCCCACGAGGGTAGGGACCGGGTCGGAACTCGCAGAAGCCTTCGCCACGATGCCCAAGATCACCGACGAACAACGAGCGGCCCTCCGCCAGAAGCTCATCGACGCGACGGTCGCCGTCGCCGAGCGCGACGGCTCCGAGGCGCTCACGACCCGGGCGATCGTGGCCGAGGCCGGCGTCTCCGCCGGCATGTTCTACGGCCACTTCGAGTCGAAGGAAGCCCTGCTCACCGCGGTCGTCGACTCCAAGGTGGAGGACCTGATCACGCTGGTCCGGGCCGAGCTGTCCCTCGGGTCGCCGATCGAGGGCGTGATGCGGCAGCTGTTGCGCATGCTCTTCGAGGCCCGCGAGATCCAGGCGCTCGCCACCTTCCGCAACGTCAACGGCACCGACGAGGCCCTGGCCACCCAGCGGGCCATCAACGCCCGCATCGTCGACGCCTTCCGCCCCCTCGTCGAGGCCAGCGTCGAAGCCGGCATCGTCCGGGCCGACGTCGACGCCGACGCCGTCGTCGAGTTCATCGACCTGACGCTCGACGGCCTCAACCGGCGCCGCGCCGCCGACGCGTTCGTCAGCCGCGACGACCGGGTCGCCGACGTCGCACTCGCCGCCATCGAATCGTTCCTGCTCGTCAACCGAGGAGAAGACCGCACATGACCATGACCGAGGACCCCACCACGGCTCCCGCCGCCGCCCAGACCTCCGATCCCGATCGCGAGATCCCCACCCGGCGCATGAAGTTCGAGCCGACCCTGGCCGACGTGCCCAAGCACTTCTCCCAGGACGGCGACCTCATCGGCAGCCACCTCGTCGCCATGCTCTCCGCGGTGTTCCCCGACGGCGAGGACTTCTTCGTCCGCTCCGTCCGGCACTACCGCAAGGACATCACCGACCCGGTTCTGAAGGAGCAGGTCAAGGGCTTCATCGGCCAGGAGGCGATCCACGGTCGTGAGCACCGCGACCTCAACGACCGCCTCGACGAGCTGGGCTACCCGACGAAGCGGATCGAGCGTCTCACCAAGTGGGGGCTCGAGCTGCGGTCGAAGTACGCGCCGGCCAAGGCCAACCTCGCCGCCACCGCCGCGCTCGAGCACTTCACCGCCACGCTCGCCGAGACGATCCGGCGCCGCATGGTCGGCGTGTTCCCGCAACTCGGCGACGTGCGCGTCGACCATGCGTGGGGCGGCTTCGTCGACGTCACGCGCAACCGCGCGCCGGATTTCGGCGCGCGATGCCCCTTCGGGCGCCTTGATGGCGGCTGGGGCGGAGGCTTTGGGCTTCTGAATACTGTTCATGGCTTGATTTTGGTGTAACGCAGATTACATTGCAAGCGATGTAACCAG
>JBHIXO010000005.1:0-45636 GCA_041984725.1 Acidimicrobiales bacterium
ACCACGTCATCGAGATCGACCCCGGCGTCGTGGACATCGCCCGCGACCGCCTCGCCCTCGAGCCCGGTCCCGACCTGGTGGTCGACGTCGGCGACGCCCGCACCGCCCTGCCCGACCTGGCGACCGGCCGGTTCGACCTGGTCGTCGGCGATGCGTTCTCCGGCGACACCGTGCCCTGGCACCTGACCACCGTCGAGTTCGCCGAGGAGATCGACCGGGTCCTGCGCCCCGGCGGGATCTACGTGCTGAACGTCATCGACGGCGAGGGCAGCGGCTTCGCCCGGGCCGAGATCGCCACGCTCCGGTCCGTCTTCGACCACGTCGAGCTGATCCTCCCCAACGAGGCGCCGCCCTCGGGCCTGCGCAACCAGGTCGTCGTCGCCTCGGACGCGCCGATCCCCGACCTCGACGTCGACCCCGACGACGGCGTCGTCGTGTCGGCCGGCTTCCTCGACGACTACGTCGGCGGCGCCCGTCGCCTCACCGACGACTTCGCCCCCGTCGACCAGCTCCTCCCCGCCCGGGACTGACCCGTGCCCGGTGCTTTGCCCCCGACCCCGCCGACCGACGAGACTCGCGCCGTGTCGTCGACCGAAGCCGTGACCAGCCCGGCGCCCGCCACCGCTCCCAGCGCCGGCGCCGTCGGCGAGGAGCAGGCCAACCGGGCCTTCAGCACGTCGATCCTCGTGTCGGGGATCCGCTGCCTGCTCGCCTACATCGTGTTCCCGTGGCTCCTGCCTGCGCTCGGCCTGGCCCGCGGCGTCGGCCCGGGCATCGGCCTCGCCATCGGCCCGATCGCCATCGTGTTCAACCTGCTGAGCATCCGTCGCTTCCACGCCAGCGACCACCGCTGGAAGTGGTGGATCACGGCGCTGAACTGCACCGTGATCGCGCTGCTGACCGTGCTCCTGGTGCTCGACATCCGCGAACTGGTCGGCTGACCGCCCGTCGTCGTGGGCGACGCCGTCGAGGAGCGCAACAAGGCCAACGTCGTCGCGTTCTACGACCTGATGTTCAACGAGTGCCGCCCCCGCGAGGCGATCGAGCGCTACGCCGGCGCCGAGTACCGCCAACACAACCCCCACGTCGGCGACGGCAAGGACGCCTTCGTCGCGTACTTCGAGCGCATGGCCGCCGAGTACCCCGGCAAGCGGGTCGAGTTCGTCCGGGTCCTCGCCGACGGCGACCACGTCGTGCTCCACTGCCGCCAGACCTGGCCCGACGAGGTCTACGCCGGCATCGACATCTTCCGTCTGGACGACGACGGCAAGGTCGTCGAACACTGGGACGTCCTCCAGGTCGTGCCCGCCACCTCGGCCAACGACAACGGGATGTTCTGAGCCGAACCCCTACGCTCCCCGGCGGTTTCTCACCACCCAGCCCCCGTAGCTCAGGGGATAGAGCGTCGGTTTCCTAAACCGTGCGTCGCAGGTTCGAATCCTGCCGGGGGCGCCCCACGAAAATTGCCCCTGACCAGGGTAAATGCCCAGGTCAGGGGCACTTTCCAATTCTCCGGCAAGATCCGCCAGATCACGATGAAATCCTCGAGAACTGGGAGGAGATTGGGAGGAGCGTGGGAGGAAGCCGGACAAGATCGACGCACGGTGTTTTGCACCGTGGCCGATCTCGTGGTCGCTTCAGGCGGTCCGGCGGGGCTCGGTGCGGCACGCTTCGAGCCACTCGGCGACTTCGGTCGGGTCGAAGCGGACGAGGTGGCCCCACTTGATGAAGGGGATGCGCTTCTCGTGGACGAGCCGGCGGATGTGGCGAACCTCGACGCCGAGGTGTTCGGCGATGGTCTCGACGTCGACGAGGTGCGGGAGCGGTGCGGGACGGGACATGGGTGACTCCTTGCAGTCGTTGTGGAACGGAAGGAGCCCTGGTGGTTCCTTCCCCCTACTAGGCCGCCGAGACGCGGTGAACCTCTCAGGATCTATTCGATTTCCTCGTCAGAGCCCGAGGGTCGGGGCGGTCCGCCGGACCGGTTCGATCTCGACCTGCGGGCTCTCGACTCGGTGCTCGGCCGGCGTTCGGCGTGGCGGGTCGAAGCCCTGCTCGACCCAGAGTTCATCTCTCGTCGCGTGCGCGGTCTCGGCGTTGGCCGGTCGAGCGATGGCCCGGGCGAACGCTTCCTCGGGCTCGGCGGCGCCAGTTGGGTCGACGATGAGGGCGAGGTTGGTGCCACGGCCTCGGGTGAAGCCGACGCAGATCCCGGCCCGGCTCATGCCAGGCTCGATTACCGTTAGCGAGTGGTCGGTGGTGTCGCCCTGGTTGCCGTACCCGGTGACGGCCCAGCCGAGCTCGACCGCCTCGGCGACGTATGAGCCCGGGAGCGTGACCGTTCCCCTCTCATCGTGAGCGCCGACGAGCGACCCGTTCCGGTCGATCCCGACCACCGTCCAGACGTGGCGGTTCCTCACCGGCACACCTCGATCGGTCGTGAGCCGTGCGTTTCGGCGGGTGGCGATCTGGTCGCCCACCCTGACCTCGGTGCCGTCGGCGAGGCGATGTGTGAGACGTTGTGTGAGAGGTCGCGTGAGTCGGACGTTCTCATCACGGCGCTCATCATCGGCATGGATGAGCGTCTGGATCTCCTCGTTGATCCTGCGGGCGGTCTCGCCCGACCCGGTCGTGATCGCCAACCGCTGCCCCTGCTCGACGGCGCGCTCGTGGAGCCGGGCGGCCTGGTGGGCGACCACATCGGGATGGACCGTCCGGGCCCGATCGCGCTCGACGTACTCGGCCGCCGCGGTCGGGTCGCCCCTGCGGAGCCGGAGCGAGGCCGGACCCTGCCACGGCTCGGCGAAGCGGTGGATGTGCTCGAGCCGGTGGGCGGGGAGCGTGTCGGTCCAGTGAGCGAACATCCCACCCCGCCCGACCGCGGGCAGCTGCTCAGGGTCGCCGACCGCGATCAGCCGCCACCCATGCCGCTGGACGAGGCCGACGAGGTGGTCGAGGTCGTCGGTCGAAGCCATCCCCGCCTCGTCGAGCACGATCGTCGTATCCCGAGGCGGGAGACTCCCGCCGGTCCGATCGTTGTGCAGCAACTTGGCAAGGGTCACGCACTTCGCTCCAGTCGCCTCGGCCAGCACGTCGGCAGCCTTGCCCGACGGCGCCAACCCGACCAGCAGGCGACGCTGCTCCTTGAGCCGTCGAGCACCCTCGGCGACGGCGGTCGTCTTGCCCGCACCCGCCGGGCCGACGACGAGCACCAAGCGGCCCCGCCCGGCGATCGCCTCGACTACGGCGTCCGGGCGGTCGTCGGGTGCCGCTTCGAGCGCGGCGTCGGCGAAGTCGAGCAGCCGCGCTTCTTGCTCCAACACCGGGGGCGCCGAGAGCCGTCGCTTCGTGACGTGCTCGGTCACCGCTCGACCATCCAGTCGCGTCGGCGTCCCCGCCTCCGCCGGCGGATGCAGCTCGACACAGCGGCTCGCGGGCTTCGGCGGCGAGCACGTCGATCAGGTCGATCACATCGACGGCGTCACCGATCGTCGCCGGCAACTTCGCCGCGATCTCCCGAGCCAGGTCGGCCTCGATCCACTCCGCCGACCGCTCCGCCGCCTGAGCGATCGCCCGGCGGATCACCTCCTCCCGATCTAACACCGGTCCACGACTCAGGACCGGTCGCCCGACGGCCAGCGCGGTGTAGCCGGCGTCGGTGGCTCGCCGTCGCCACTCGTCCTCGAGGTTCTCCGGCTCGCCGGTCTTGTTCGGCCGAGACGCCAAGGCGGCCCGCCGCTCCAACTCCGACAGCTCGTAGACGTCGGGCTCGGCACCGTCATGCTCGACAATCCACCGCCGCACCAGCTCGGCCTTCTTCGCCGCAACCTGCCGAGACCGCTGCGAGAACACCTCCCGCAACCCCGCCGGCACGCACGTCATGTCGGCCTGGCCATGCCCGTCCACGAGCTCGTCCCACTCAACCCCGAGACGCTCGGTCAGCTCGGCTCGAAGGGCGGCACCGTAGATCCACGACATCGTGAATTGCTGCTGCATCAAGAACCGAGCATCGAGCGCCAGCCACCGGCCCGACCGATCCTGCACCCTGTTCCACACCACGGCATGCGTGTGCAGCTGCGGATCCAACGCCCGCGACGTGTGCTGCCGGAACTGGGCAACGGCGAGGCCCTGGGCGTCGACCTGGAACACGCCGTTCGTCCCTCGCCGCGTCAGCGACCCGTGCCGCTCCAACCAGCCCAGCGTCGCGTCGACCGCCGCCTCGTGCGCCGCCACCGTCTCCGCCCTCACCCGCTCGTCATCGGTCAGCGCCCAGAGCAGCGACACCGACTTCGGCGCCGAGAACGTCGCGTCATACCCCCGAGCCGACTTCTCCCCGAACGCACGTCCGAGCTTGTTCCGCGACTCGGGGTGCCGACCGTCGAGCATCCGCCCGAACGCCTGCGGATCGACCTCGTCGCCGACCTCGAGCCCGACCGCGTCGAGCCTGCTCCCCCGCCACCGCCCCGGCGGCTCGACCGTGTCCGTGCAATACGCCCCCGGCCCCACCACCGTGTCCGGCAAGTGCGACTCGGCCAGATACCGAACGATCGCCCCGACCCCGCCGCTCACAGGGGCATGCAGCACCGTGACCCGCATCATCGCCGGCCACCACCCGACGACAATGCAACCGTCTGTCCCTCATCCTCGCTCTGGTGATCGGCCTGGAGGTGCTCCATGCCCTACTAGGCCCGTGAGCGAGGGTGAAGCTCTCGGACCGACTTCGAACAGGTCAGTCCTGGCGTCTCAGCGAACACGAGGGCGCGATCGTTCGACGTGCTCGCTCAGCCCCGTTCTCGCGGTGCGGCCGCGATACCGATGCACCCGGGCTCGACATCGCCGGGCACAACCGATCGGCACCTTGGTGAAAGCGGCCTGTGCGATGTCACCAGTCGCCCTTATCCTCGGCGCATGAGCATCCCGGTCATCCCTGGCTTCATCGAAGGCCCTCGTGGGGAGCGGCTGTCCGAACTGTGGGCTCGACCAGTCGGCGACTTTCCGGACGAGCTCTGGCCGCTAGGGGTGCTGGAGAGCGTGATGCCCGAACCGACAGGTTGGCTGACCGTCTGTGAGCACTTCTTCACCGACGATGCGCACGGAGGTCGGGGCTGCGTTCTCGTCTCTCGAGAGCACGGAGGGCAGGCAATCGCAGACGCTGGCTGGATCGGCCGAGGCCTTGGGCAGTTCAGCATTTGGTTCGACTTCGAGGATAACCGTGGGTACGAGGCGGGGCTCGCCGCAACAGAGAACGACGCCGATCTGGAGTTCTTCGTCCAGGTCCGTCAGGCGGTCGGGTCTTCCGAGCCGATCGTCGAGCTGTCACAGTCGTTCCTCTGGTGCTGGGATGCATATCCCGTCCGCGACGGCTGGGCGTACGTGAACGGGGCGGGACGCCCACAGGAACTCGTCCGCACCCGCGTCGCACGCGAGCATTTGAACCGCCCTGGGTCTGATGGAGGCTCGGGCTATTGGTTTCCAACCCCGATCGGGTCGGTCTTGGGGGCAGCGTAGAAGGCTGCTTCGAACTCGGCGGGCGGCACGTCGTCGCAGTGGCCGTGAAGCCGTTGCTCGTTGAACCAGTGCACCCACGACAGCGTCTCGAGCTCGAGCTGGTCGACGTCGTCCCAGATCTTCGGAGCGTCCGGGCCGCGGACGCACTCGGCCTTGAAGAGACCGTTGGTGGTCTCGGCCAGAGCATTGTCGTAGCTGTCCGCGACGGTGCCGATCGACGGTCGTGCGCCGATCTCGTCGAGACGTTCGGTGAAGCGCACGGACGTGAACTGCGACCCGGCATCCGCGTGAGCCACGAGCCCGACCAGGCGGCCGGCCCCTCTCGATCGTCGGGCCATCTCCAGCGCGTCGAGGACCATGTCGGTCTTCATGTTCGACGCGACCCGCCAGCCGACGATCCGTCGGGAGAACGCGTCGACGATGAAGCACACGTAGGCCATCCCGGCTCTCGTTGGGACGTAGGTCAGATCGGTCACCCACAACCGGTTTGGTTCGGACGCGGTGAAGTCCCGGTTGACCAGATCCGGTGCCCGCACCGCGTCGGGATCCGCGATGGTCGTGAAGACCTTCTTGCGGCGCCGGCCGATGCCCTGGATGCCCAGCTCACGCATGAGACGAGCGACCTGGTCCCGGCCGATGTCATGGCCCGCGCGGCGGGCAGCCTTCCAGAGCTTGTGCGCGCCGTAGACCTTCCGGTTCGCGACCCACAGCACCATGAGCACCTGCATCATCGCCGCGTCGCGCAGCGCCCTCGCCGAGGGTTGGCGGGACTTGGCTGCGTAGTACGTCGACGGGGCCACCTGCAGGACCCTGCAGATGGGCTCGACCCCGAACTCGGCGCGATGAGCGTCGATGTAGTCGACGATCACTTCTGTGGGCGGTCGAGCTCCGCCGCGAAGAAAGCCGATGCGGACTTCAAGATCGCGTTGGCTCGGCGCAGCTCGCGCACCTCCTGCTCGAGATCCTTGATCCGCTCGGCGTCTTCGCTCGACGTGCCGGCGACCTCGCCGTTGTCGATCAGGTCCTGCTTGACCCACTTGCGCAACGACTCCTCGCCGATCCCGAGCTGCTCGGCGACCCGCTTGATCGTCCCGAACTCGGTGCCGAGCTCCTTGCGCAGCTGGCGGACCGCTCGAACTGCTCGCTGCTTCTCCGCCTCGCTGTACCGCTTCGTCGTCGGCTTCCCAGGCGACATCTCGTGTGGCATGACTCCATCCTCGTTTCCAAGGTCAGGAGCCTCCAACGAACCCAGGGCGATTCACATTGGACCATCGAGGTGCGCGCGCTCGAATTCCGCCAGTTCCTTCACACATCCGGTCGCGACGCAGTTATCCAGATCGACCATGTACCGAAGTCGAAGATCGATTCCTTCGGCCGAACCGACGACGAGTTCTCCAACGACTGGGCGAACTTCGACTACGTGGCGGTTGCTGACCGCTCGATGGGAAGTCGTCCGGGCTTCTCGCGGCTGCTCGGTAAGTACCTGGTCCAAGGAGCCCAAACGGGCCGCGTACCTCGCTTCCTCGAAGGTGCCGACGACACGACGTATCCCGAGTTCATCTACGGAATCGACTCATCGACTGGGACAGCGCTACGCCACACCTGCGATCCCGACCAACTCGGTACCTACTTCGACGACGACAACAGTCGCCTTCACTACTTGACGCCGGTCTACTTCAGACGCGAGGTCTTGATTCCCTACGCGGCTGAGCCCAACCGGTACGACCTCAAACGGACGCGGCTCTCATGCCTGAATCTCTGGGGCCTCGATATTTCGTTCAACTCAGCTGGACTGATCGAGGTCTACCTAGGCGACCTCGGCCAGCGCCTTCCGTGTGACGAGTGGGGCCATTGGCTCACCCACAACGTTGTCCCCGAAGGGACGATGGAGCGTGGCCGGTTCAGGCGGGACTTCCTCGCTCAGTTCGCCTCGTCGCCCGACGTCCCGAGCGACGTACGTCGGGCGAGGGCGCGAGCCACGGAGGCTTCCGCCTCTATCTTCACCCATGCCATTTGGCGGGAACTCGGCGAGGACATCGCTCCCGAGTTCGAGTCCATGATCGGACCTCTGAGTGAGGACCCATCAGCACTCGGCGGCCCGCTCCTGCTTCTCACCAAGTGTCTCATCGACGCAATAGATCCGACGCCCCTAAAGGAGTTCCTGCAAGACGCGAAGCCGGGGGAACGCAGCCTCGCACTTCTCGGTCGAGCGGCGGAACGCCTCGGAGGATCCACGGATGACGTCGAGCCTTTGCGGGCCCTTCACGACTTCCGATCGAGCGGGGGCGTCGCGCACTTGGCTGGCTCGAAGCGGGACGCAGCACTTCAGCGTCTTGGCATTCGAGACATGACCACCATCGAGGCGTTCGACTACGTAGCAGCAAGACTCACCCACTGCCTGGAGGGGCTGACTCGGCTCTTCGAGAACGCTGCGGAGTGAAGGCCCACCGCGGCTGCGATCTCGGCTAACAGGCCGGTTCCTTACGAGGCCCCGCACGCTTCTGGCACTGGATTCGGGCGCGTCCTCCAGTCGTGCTTCAGGGTCGGCCGGCAGCCAACCAGCAGCATCCGTAACCGTCGATCTGTAACGCGCTCGACAGGGCGGCAGTGCTACGACTCCACCGTGTCGTAGAGGATCCAAGTCTCGTAGCCCTGCGGAGTCTGGCCGCTGAGCTTCTTCGCCCCAGATGCGCTCGCCTTGGACTGGACCTCTGTGTTGTCGTGGCGAATCTTGGCGATGCGACGGTTCACTTCGAAGCGCGACTCGACGAAGACTGAAAGGGTCGCGTCCGCCTCGGTTGCGAACCCGACGTGCTGGTGGTCAGGGTGGATGTACGCAGTCGTCTCAAGCTCGCGCACCTCGAGGGGTGGTCCAGAAGCCTGCAGGCGGTTCTCGAGGTTCAGCTCGGCGCTGATGAGGCCCACGAGTTCGCCGGTGCTCTTGAGCCGCAGCGCCCACTGATAGAGCCGGTGCGTCTCGCAGTTCTCTTCACGTTCTTGCATCCGTTGGGCGAACGCGGCGTACGCCTCCGCGTCCGGCGGCACGAATCTCGGGTCCATGAACTTCAGCTCCTGATGCGTCAAGAGCGCATAGGCCTCGGTCGAGTCGTCCGGTCGGATCGGCCGGATGATGAGCCGCTCCGTCTCGAAAGTCAGGTCATCGTTGCTGGGCTCGCCGGAGAAGGTCACGGAGAACACTCTTGCGGGGGCAAGCTCTGGTCACGGCACACGTGACGGTCGCGGAAGAAGTCGACTGGAGTGTTCATCCCCTAGCTTCTCCGTTCGAGCTGGCATCAGCCGTAATCGCTGAAAAATCGGTCGTATGGTGTAGCCGCACCACCGTGAGTGCGGTTCGGTCGAGCGTAAGGTCCGCCGTGCCCACCAGGCCGCCACGTCGTGGAGCGCTCTATTGACCCTGCCGGAGCGCCAAACTGTCACCGCGGGCAGCCATGATTGTCCCTGATGGCGAGTCTCGCACCCGCGCACAGAGGATACGAGTATCAGGATCTTCTCGTCGCGTGCCGACTCGTAGATGTCTTGCTCGGCGCCCTCGTGGAGGCGCGCTGCGACGAGAAGCTCGTCGACGACGACCGGTTCGACGATCTCACTACTGTGGATCTGGACGGCGTCCGCGAGCGGTACCAGTTCAAGCACACGACCCAAGACGAGCGTGAGCTGACCCTGGACTCCCTCACGACCGAGGGGCGCCAGCTGCGACTCGACCGGCTTTTCAGTTCGATGCTCGCCGACCGTGCCGGACCCGGCCACGACGCGAGCGACGCGATCTTCCGGGTAGTCGTTCGAGACATTGAGCCGTCGGATTCCAGACTGTTGGAGGTTCTGAAGACCCCACCGAGCGATCCTGGCCCCTTCCTCCCAGGGATGCGAACCACGCGCCTGGCGTTCGACGCAGAGTCGCTCTGGAAGCAACGTGCCAGTGAGGGGAGCCAGGCCGAGTTCTCCTTCCTCTTCACAGGCGACAACGCACTCACGAAACCCAACCTCGATTGGTGCTGCCAACGCCTCGTAATCGAGGTCAATGCGCCGTCGGCGAGTCTGGACCTAACAGCGCCTCACGCCGCGGAACAGATCCTTCTGGCACGGGTACGCGTGGATGTTGGCGCCGAAGCGTTTCCGAACGGTGACCGCAGGGCGGTTGACGTTGCGGCTGGGATGGTGTCCGCAGCGCGAGCCGCAAGACAAGGCCTGTTGGCGCCAACGGCCGAGGAACTTCTTCGACGTTGTCAGCTTCGCAGCGACTTCGGAGCCGTAGCTCGGTCGCACCCAGTAGATCAGTCCGTCGAGGTCAGCCGCTCGGCTCTTGTTCACCAGCTCACGGCCGAAGCCGACGGTCGGGCGGCAGAGGGCGGATACCTCCTCGTTGTCGGACCACCCGGACACGGGAAGTCGTGGGTGTGCAAGCAGCTGTTTGACAATCTCCGTGACAACGGTTGGCTCATCGCCGAGCACTACTGCTACCTGGGCGACGCAGATGGGGAGCGACTTCAGCGCGTAATGCTGGAGAACGCGTTTGGGAGCCTGATCGGGCGCCTCGCCGAGGCAGACCCGCGCCTCGTGCGGGATCAGCGTCCACGATTCGCGGCCGACGAGGACATTCTCATGGCGTGCCTTCAACGATCGCTCACCCTTGAGCCTGATCGCCGGATTGCGCTCGTCGTCGACGGCCTCGACCACATCACCCGAGTCCAAGCTAGGACTGGATCGTCGTTCGACCCTTCGCGCAGCGTGGCCGAGGCACTCGCCTCGCTGAACATTCCACCAGGGTCGGTGGTCGTCGTCCTCAGCCAACCCGGGTCGCATCTCGAACCGCTGCAGGAGACGGGGGCATCGACCGTGTCGCTTCCGGGGCTGTCGGCCGACGAGATTCGACTGTTGGCAAGTCGGCTCAGCTTGATTCCCGTCGAGAGCACGGGCGACGAACTGCGTGAAGACGTCGCCATCAGCGACCCCGACCAGGCAGCCGAATTCTTGACAGCCCTGAGTGACCGCTCGGCTGGCAACGCGCTGTACACCACCTACCTCTGCCGCGAAGCCGTTCGCATGATGGATACCCATCCCGATCCCGCGACCGCGATTCAAGCGCTTCCGCCCTTCGATGGGACCCTCACGAACTACTACGACCACCTCTGCTCCTCCCTCGGCGCTGACGCCGGATGGGTCGCGGACGTCATCGCTCTCGTCGACTTCGGACTTAGCAGGGTCGAGCTACGTGAGATCCGGCCGGATGCAGCGCATCGCGTAGACGCCGCCTTGGACCACCTCGCTCCCGTACTGATCGAGCGCGCTGCCCAAGGTGGGGTGCGCGTCTACCACGAGTCCTTCGCCCGATACCTTCGGCAACCGTTTCAGGGGGACGCACTTGCCCTTAGCGCCTTGTTGGCAAGGATTACCTCCTGGCTCGAGAGCAAGGGACTGTTCGTCGACGCTCGCGCCTTCCGGTCGCTGCTACCTCTGCTGACGCAATCCGGTGAGGACGGCCGCATCATCGAGTTCGTCGATCGGGAGTTCGTGGTTCGAGCGGTCGCGGCCGGCTTTCCCGCGTCCGTGATCCGCAACAACCTTGCAGTTGCCGTGGGGGCCGCCACACGACTCGGAAAGTGGCCGCTCGTCACGCGCTTCGTGGAGATGTCGCGGGCTGCAGAGTCTTACCAGGATGAGCGCTTCGACTCGACGCTTGTCGCGTTCGCTGACGTGCCGGCGGCGCTCCTGGGCTCGGACGTGGTCGCTTCGCGCCTAATGGACGAGGACCGGCTGGTCATGCCGGCTCGCGCTGGGCTTCAGATGTGCGCTGTTATCGATGAACTGGGAGCAGCTGCACCGTGGCTCCCGTACATGGAGGGCTTTCAGCAGGAGGACGAGAATGACAACACCTCCTACGGCGACGCTTCCGACCGCCAAGTGGATCTCGCGTGGATTCGCGGTCGACTTCGACTCGCCTCGATCAACAGCGAGTCCGACGACACGCAGCGGACCAATATTGACGCCGGATCGGGGAACGCCCCCGCAGCGCCTCCGCATCCGAATCTCCAGTCCCCGATCAACTGGGGTGACCTAGCGCGTTGGGTAGACGCCCACGCGACGGCAGCAACCGACGTCGTTCGCGCCGTGGTCGACACGTTCGGTTGGCAGGCAGCCATTCAACTTGTTCGAGCAGTGGAGAACCCGGGAAACATCTGCCTTGCGGTTGCTGACGAGCTGGCGCAGGACGCCGAAGGCGTTCCCGAAGTCGGCACTCCTCGGCTGTGGGCGACTGCCGCGGCCGCCCACGGCACGCCGATCGGAACGTTGCGCCGCCTGTTCGCCCTCGGTGTTGATCCCGCCGACCTGGCGGCCGCGGACGTGAGCGTCACCCGCTCGCGCTTGCTCGACCTCACGCGGTCCGTGCAAGAGCCTTCTGCCCAGTGGGCCGAGACTCGCATCGCTGCTTGGTTGGACACCTGCGCCATCGTCGCCAGAACAGACCCGATCGGAATCGCGACAGCGGAGGCCCTGATCGATGGCGAGGGCTGGTACCGCTGTTGGCTTCGCTTCGCCAGCCGGCTCTGCGTTGCGGAGGCCGCAACCAAGGACCAGAGGTCTCCGCTCGCTCTTGAGGCGCTTGAGCTCCTGACCGAAGACGTCAGGCCCTTCGTAGGCGATCCTCGGGCCTGCGACCTGTACCGACTTCACCCGATCATCGGGCAAACCATCACAGACGCTCTTGGGCTCCTCGTCGATGACAAGTGGGATGAGGGGCTTCGCTTGATCAAGTCCGTCAGCGACTCAATCACCACCACGATGAGAGGCGAGCTCGGAGGACCAGTTCCTCCAGACTTCGTCTTCCGGATTGCCGTCGAGGCAGCGCCTCCGACGCAACACGAGATCGTCGACCAGCTCATCGCGGAAGAGATCGCGGAAAACTCCGGCCGTCGCTTCTACTCGGACCTCGCCGAGTATCGGCTGCTCGCCTCCAGACTCGCCCTGCGGCGCGGCGATGTCGCGAGTAGTCGGGCGTTGTGGCAAGAGGCCTGCGTATTCTTGACGGCCTACGGATGGCACAAGGACATCACGATCTACGAGGTCCTCGACCCAATTCCCGACCTGATCCGATTGGATCCAGCGTCAGCTCGTCGCCGCATTGCCCTCCTGCAATCGTTGTGCGATCGGGTGCCCCACCACACGGACCTAAAGGAGACCCGCCACGCCTGGTCGCGATGGTGGAGTCTGCTCGCGAAGGCGGACCCCGCTGCATTGGTCCAACTTGCCGTGCCCGAGCTTCTAGAAGAGTGCAATGATCCGAACTGGCTCTTGGAGAAGGCGCTGGAAGAGGTATGGCGTGAGTGGCAAGAGACCGCTGACCCTCTGATCGCCGGCACGCTGCGTCTCACGCTGAACACGCCCCTAGAGCAATCGGACGCGGCACATCTAGGGCGGCTCGTAGCCGCTCTCGCAAACGGGGACCAGACAACAGACGGACTGCCAACGTTGCTTCTCGCTCGCGCAGATGAGCGCCCCGTCAGGTACGGCGCGACTAACAGTGACCAGCTGATAGCACGGGACGACGAGATGCTCTTCGAGATCAACTCGGTCGCACGATCTGCGCATCTGCCGTCCATCGCAGGACTCGACGAGCCGAGACCGGGTCCCACTGTTTCACCCCTTCGCCGAAGCTCACGCTCGACCTCGATTGACCGAGCCGAGTCGTTGGTGGAATCCTTTCCACCAGGAATGCCAGGCATCACGCGCGCACTGCGAGTGTGGCGCAACCGCCCGTACGACGCTGACTCGCCCGAGTGGTCACCTGACCGATTCGCCAACATTATCGGGTACCGGCTCCTGCAGCTCGTTGCCGACGGCCGATCGGACGATTGCGCTTCGGCCATTCGCTCGCTTGCCGAGGCGTCCAGATTCAGTGAACGTTCCGGCATTCTTCGCACTGTCGCTGAGGGCCTCGACCGGCACGAGCTCAAAGAACTCGCCGCACTCGCCTACGCATTGACATGGACACGTACTCGCGGGCACGGAGGCTGGTTGACCTTCGGCGGTGAAACCGAGATCGGCTCGCTGCGCCGGGCCTCCGAGCTCGATTCAATCGTCGCGAACCGTACGGTCGCAGAAGAGGTAGCCGCCATCGTCGCGACCGCTCGATACGGAACGTATGGGATCAGCCAGGCTGTGATCTATGCGCTCGCGAGTCAGTCCCTCGCATCAGACGACGACCCGATCAGGGCGGCGTTTACAGCGTGGGATGAGGCGTTCGAGGTGATCTCAGACAGAGCACCTATCGTCGACCCGTCCGAGGTGCCTGGCCATCCCTACATCCCTCCCGATTCGGAAACGGCAGTGAGCCCACCAGGTGACCTCGACGCTGCGCTAGCGCTAGCAACGGTCGGCGGGCTTGCGCATCCGAGCCGCGAAAAGAAGCGACGCTCGTATGTTGCCGTCAGGGAGCTGCTTGAGCAGTATCCCGACAAGGCCGCTCCTGCGGTGTCGCTCGCACTCCGCAAGATCTCCGACCCGTCAACGCTCACTTGGCTCCTGTGCGTGCTCGAATCATCGGGATCTCAAGAGGCACTTGCCAAGTGTCAGGAGTCATTGACCGAACTCTTGACACGTGAATCGCTCACGATTCGAGCGATTGCGAGACGCATGGTGAACGATGATCCGCCGCTAGCCGCGCCCTCAGCCCCGGATCCAGGGTTGATCGCCGACATCGAGAGCGAACTGTGGCTGCCATCGGTGCTCTCTGACGACGACGACGACAACTGGAATGGTCCACCAGGCCTCGACGGACTCCTTGAATCAGCAGCGGGCGTGCGGCTCAGCCGGGGCGAAGACATCCTCAATGGCTTGAGCGGTGCTGTCCGCGCTCGGGCAGAGGTGGCCCTGGATGGTGACGAAGTCAAACGTCGACTGGATCGCCAACTGGACGAGTTCGCCGACCGGGTCGGCAAGAAGTGGCCCGACGCCTTCCTTGCGCACGAGGAAGCCATCGAGGCAATCCTTCAAGCTGTAGGCGCGCAGGGTCGAGCGGCACTGCTGGTGACCGGTGAGCAGATCGGTGACCCGATCGAGTGGGAGGACCGCCTGGCGTCCAGTCTCGTCGACGACCCGATGATTCCGCTCGCCTTGGAGGCTCGTCGCCGCCCGCGACCTGCGCTGCCGCTTCCCCCAGGCAGCGGCTCCGCGATGTGGAGGCGCATTGAGGAAGCCGCACAAGGTGGCGCGCCGGACCAGATCGTGGAGGCGCGGGCAACCGAAGAACTCCTCTTGGCAACGCTCGCGCTCGAGTCCTGGACGGAGTTGCCTCCGGCTGAGGGAAAGCCATTTGATGGCTGGTGTTGGCTCGGGACCGTCGAGTCGCGACATCTGCAGCACGGCGACTTCAGAGAGCAGGACGACTTGGTGTCGCGGCGATACCGAGTGCTTGAGGTGCGAGATGTCGGCGACCAACGAGCTCTGACCCTCCCGCCGATCACACGTGGTGACCTTCGTTTGTGGCGAGCCTCGATCGACCCCGAGGCCGGCCTCCCCGATTTCCGAGGTAGCCAGCCGCTCCTAGGCCTCGACCGGGAGTTGCGCATGGTCGGTGACGGACGACTCGGCCTGGGCGCCCCGCAGTCGTCGCTGGTCCCCACGCCATCGCTGATCGCATCGTTGGAGTTGCGGCCAGGCAAACCATTCACATACGAGGACGACGCTGGTGTTGGCCTCGCCCTCGTCGTTTGGCGAGCGGAGTACGACGTCAGCGACTACCACCTGGCGTGGCCTCGGACGTACGGGTCAGGCGTCGCGGTTCGGCCTGACCTGCTGGCCCGACTTGTCTCAACTGTGGGCAGCGATCGCTTGGTAGTCCGCGACTTCGTCGTCGGCGACATTCGCCTTGCTGAATCGCCTACAGCAAGCCTTGCTCCGTCGCCCGTCGTGGACTCTGCCAGCGGGTAGGGCGCTGCCGAATGCGCTCAGCCGGCAAGATCCCATGCGCTGTCTCGCAGCAGCCCAATCGCGGGCAGGAGCGCTGCCGAACGTGTGGCCGGCACCCGACTCCCGATGCAGCCCCGCGAGTCGCGGCCCGACCAAACCAGTCCAGACATGACTGAGCTCATGCCGCTGCGTTAGTCGACCATCCGTCGAGGAAGCCGTCAGGGGCCAAATAGATAGCGTGCCTAGAACCGGCCGAGTTGTCGCAGCGACGGGGCCTCGGTGTCATCCATTCGGGCCGTGACCCGAGTCAATTGCCACTTGCGTGCGTCCGGCGCATACTGGTGATAGCCGTTCGGGAAACCCGCAAGGGACCGGGGCGGTCAGCAAGCCCCGGATTGGCCGTGGTATCACGGTCCCGGGGCCCCTGCGTTTCTCAGGCCCGGATGCGGATCGGGCCGCTGGCCACGACGTGCTCCTGCAGCGTGAACCACGGGGTCGAGTCACCGTTGCAGAGGTGGAGCGACCGGGCTCCGGAGAACAGGTCGGGCAGCGCCAGCAACAGCTCAGTCTTGCTGCCGTGGTCGATTCTCGGGATCGTCAGCCCACGGCCCTTCACCACCGAGGCAGTCTCGTAGTCGCGGGCGTCGAGGCCGACGACCCGGCCGCTCGGGTCGTCTCGGCTCTCGAGCGTGGCGTGGCCGACACCAGCGGCCGTGAGCTTCGGGAGCAGCGCGCCGAGCAGCTTCGCTCGGGCGACGTGTTCGTTGCTCTTGGTCGCGCCGTCGGTCTCGGCGACGTGAGCCTCGAACGACCCGCCGAGTCGCTCGCCGACGAGGCGCGCTGCCAGGCGACGGCGGGCGTCGGTCAGTTCGTGGAAGTGGAGCGGGCCGTCGACGTCGGCCGCGATCGACGCCAGCCCAGATCGAACGTCGTCGAGGTCAGCGGAGATCGTGACCGGCGGCTGCCACGACGTACACCTGCTGGCGTTGATCGACGACCTTCCCAGTCGCCGGGTCTCGGACCGGGCGGCGGGACTCGTCGAGGAAGGCGACCAGGTCGTGGTCGCCGGGCTCGGTCACAACCCGAGGCTCGCATCGATGCGGTCGTTGGCCATCGCCTCGTCGCCGTCGAGGGCGCCGACGTAGGTCGACACGAGGGTCTCGACACTGTGGCCCATCCGCTTGGCCACCTCGCCGAGCGGGACGCCGGCCCGGAGCCAGGTCGTCGCTGCGGCGTGACGGCAGTCGTACACGCGCATCTCCCGCTGGCCGGCGTTCCGGCAGGCGCGGTGGAGGGCACGGACCCAGTTCGATCCGCTCGGGCGGGTGTCGTTGCGCGTGCGGAACAGGAGGGAGTCGTCGTCGGGGTCGAGGTCCTCGAGCCAGGTGCGCAGGATCTCGACGAGGACAGCGGGGATGGGGACGCTGCGCTCGCCCGTCTTGGGTTCGCCTGGTTCATCGAAGGCGATGTCGGCCTCGGTCACCTCGATGCGGCCCCAGCCGTCGTCCGGCAGGGTGAGCGAACGGCGGCGGAGCATCACGACCTCGGACGGGCGGAGGCCGGCGTAGTAGGCAACCGCGGTCATCGCTTGGTACACCCGGCTGCCCGGCTGATGGCTCGCCATCTCGTCGATGATCGTCGCCATCGTCTCGGGGTCGGGGAGCTGGCGGACGTTGATCGCGCGGCTCTTGCGCGACGCCTTGCGGCGGGCGCGGCCCTTCGGCGCCGGCGGCCACGGGTCGGAGGCCAGATGCTCGAGCTCGACGGCCCGGCGGACACAGGCCTTGGCCACGGTCCGGTACCGGTTCGCCGTCGTGGCCGCGAGCGGCTGGCCGTCGTCACGCTGGCCGAGCGCGGTGTCGGCTGCCGACAGCACCGCCGAGTCGAGCTGGTCGAGCGACAGGACCCAGCGGTCGAGCCACTCCTGCTCCTCGCACTCCTCCCCTGGCTCCTCGTCGGCTCGGAGCCAGCGGGTCAGGTGGCCGCGCAGACCGTCGGGCGGAGACGGCGCCGCCGAAGCGGCGACCATCGGCACGAACCGAGCCAGTGCCTCGACCGCCGACGACCGCGTCCGGGGCTGCCACTCGTGCCACTGCTCGGCGACGAAGGTCCGGGCCCACTCGTGCGTCCGCATGCTCCCCGGCGACGGCGCCCACGACACCGGCTCGCCGGTCTCGTCGTCGAAGCGTTCGCCGCGCTGTTGAGACAGGAGCAGGCCGGCCCGGTACCGGTCGGCCTCGGCCTTGGTGCGGAACGAACGGCTTCGCTGTCGACCGTCGAGCGACCACCGTACGATCCAGGGACGCTTGATCCGGTCGCCCTTGCGCTTCTGCACGCCATAGACCTGGACGTCCTCCAGGGGCCGCTCAGATGCCGGCATCCTTGGGAGGGCCATGGGAGGAGCGTAACCGGAGGGTGTGACACAACGCTCTGACCAGGGAAAACACCCCGTCAGAGCGTCGGTTTCCTAAACCGTGCGTCGCAGGTTCGAATCCTGCCGGGGGCACGACACGAGAACGGCCCCTGACCCGGGCGAACACCCGGGTCAGTCAGGTGCCAGTTCTGCTTTCCCGGCAGATTCACGCGCCTCGTCGCGTCGACCGCCGCCTCACGCGCTGCCACCGTCTCAGCCCGCACTCGCTCATCGTCGGTCAGTCCCCACAGCAGCGAGACCGACTTCGGTGACGAGAGCGTCGCGTCGTACCCCCGAGCCGACTTCGCCCCGAACGCCCGGCCCAACTTCTGGGCGGTTTCGGGATCCCGGCCGCCGAGCATCCACCCGAACGCCTCCGGGGCGACCTCGTCGCCGACCTCGAGCCCGACAGCGCTGGGCCGACTCCCCCACAACCGCCTTGGCGGCTCGACCGTGTCCGTGAAGTGGACCCCGGCCCAGCCACCGTGTCCGGCAGATGCGACTCGGTCAGATACCGAACAATCGCCCCGACACCGCCGGTCGCCGGTCGCCGGTCGCCGGTCGATACAGCACCGTGGCCCGCCTCATCGCCGGCCACGACACGACGACGATGCAACGTCTGTTCCTCATCGTCGTTCTGCTCGTCGGCCTGGACCTGCTCCATGCCCTACTAGGCCGTGAGAACGGGCGAAGCTGTCGGACCGATTCGATCAGGCCAGTCCCGGCGCCTCCGCGGCCATCAAGTCGCTACCTCTCCACGTGCCGACATGAGTCCACTCTCCGTCCTCGGTCCGGTCAGGGCGCAAGGCCGAAGCCACTGATCACGCCCGACGCCGCTCTCCAACGTGTTCTCGGGCGCTCGCACCACGGCTCTCCGAACGCTCATTGCGCGTCGCGCTGTGCAACGGGAGGAATCGGACCTGAGTACCGCACCCACTTTCCACCCGACCAAGGAAGACAGACCAGGCAGGGTCCCGGCTTCCGCATCGCCTGCGAATGCCCGACCGAGCGAACCGGTGCAGCTTGTCCGCCTCGTCGCTCGACCGCGCTCTGGCCTCGAACAAGCCAACTGCAGTCCGCCGCCCCATGGGCAACCTGCCCAGATCCCGCCGTGACAACAAGAACGGATGGGTAGCGATCATCGAGCGGACGACAGTCGAAGCAGTGAAACACGTCATGACTCTCGCACGGCTCGCCCCCGAACCACTCCTTCGTGTCCTGAATCATGTGATCAAGTCCTTTCGTTTGCGATCAGGGAACGTCCTCGGGAGAGACGTCATCGGTACGGTCTCATCATCGGCGGGTCGAGCAGGTGGCCGGCTCCGGGTTGGTAGACCGCCGCTGGGGCGCCACCGCCGTCGCCGACTCGACGTCGGCGGGTCTTGGTGACGAAGCCGGGAGTCGAGAGCACCTTTCGACGAAAGTTGGCCCGTTCGAGGTTGCAGCCCCAGGTCGCTTCGTAGACGTGCTGGAGCTCGCCGAGGGTGAAGTCAGGGCCTGCGAGTGACGTGGCGAGGGTGGTGTATTCCAGCTTCGATCGGGCACGTTCGACCCCGGCATCGACGATGGCGGCGTGGTCGAACGCGAGGCCACCGGTGAGGGCGTCGTCGACCGGGACCCAACGGGCTGCAGCGGCGTCGGATCCGGCCTCGGGTACGGGCTTGACCGGCGACAGGGCGAGGTACGCGACGGAGACCACCCGCATGCGGGGGTCGCGGTCGGGCTCGGAGAAGGTCGCCAGTTGCTCCATGTGAACGCCGGCGAGGTCGGCTTCGGCGATGCCGGTCTCCTCGAGCAGCTCTCGACGTGCCGCGGTCTCGGTCGACTCACTCGGCAGGACGAAGCCGCCCGGCAGTGCGAGGTCGCCGGCGTAGGGCTCGACCCCTCGCTCGACGAGCAGGATCGAGAGTCGCGCATCGATCGTGAGCACGACGATGTCCACGGTCACCGCGAACGGCGGGAAGGCCGACGGATCGTAGGCATCGGTCATGCGATGCCCTCCCGTTCAGCTCGCATCCACTTGGCGAGACCGACGAAGGCCATGAAGAGGAAGAGCGTGTAGAGGGCGGCGAACATGTTTGCGTCGGTGGAGAGGTAGAGCCCGATGGCCGAGACGTTCACTGGCCCGATCCAGAGCCACCATGACTCGACCTTCTTACGGGACAGCAGGACCATCGCCAGGACTGACGCCGCCACGATCGACGCGTCCCAATACGTGTAGAGCGCGTCGGCCCAGCCGGCGTCCAGGATCCACCCGAGCAGGACGGTGGCTACCGCTCCGCAGAGGAGGACGATTCCGCGCTGCGCCGTGGAGAGGCGGGTGACCGTCAACTCTGACTGCTCCTCGCCACCGCGGGTCCACTGCGTCCAAGCCCAGAACTGAATGGGCAAGTAGTAACCCCAGTGCAGCCAGGTCTGGCCGACGAGACCGACGTCGCGGAAGAACCAACCCATGAGGACGACGGAGATGATGCCAACGGGCATCGCGAGGACGTTGCGCCGCTGGGTGATCCACACCGACCACAGGGAGGTCGTGGTTCCGGCGAACTCGACCGGACCGGGCGTGAACTCCGGGGCCCACTGCTTGGTGCCGAGCCAGTACAGCCAGCAGGCAGCCAACGATCCGACGCCGGCGACGAGCGCTTGGCGGTGCTCCCACGGCCGGCCGAACCACGGCGCCGAGGCGACCGGACCACACGACCCTTCGGTCAGCGTTGAGGAACTCACATCCATCAGACGATCTCCTCGAACTGGGCAACTCTCTCGATGGCTTCCTCCGCGGTCGCAAGTCGATGGTCGTGGGGACCCTCGAGCACGACGACCTCGGCTCCGCTCGACGCCGCACGGCGCTCCATCGACTGCTGCATCGCGGCCCGGTGCGCCTCGGACTCACGTGTCCCGTCCTGAACCCACGCGAAGTCGGGTCGGCACACGAAATAGAGGTCGGGCGGCGAGTCGCCTGCGAGCGCGTCGAGACGGGGATCGGAGAAACCGAGGTAGCGCTCGTGCCACACGGCCGTCACCAGCGCGTCCGTGTCGCTGATCACCACGCCCCGAGGTGCCTTCCGAGCAAGGTCCGCCTCGAGTCGGGCCTGCGCGATCGCGATGCGGAGGAACTCGTCCGAGGTCCACGACTGGTCCGCGAGGTGTCGCCGACCCTCCCAGTACCAGCGGCCGTGCTCAGGTGCCCAGACGGTCCCCAGCGACGAGGCTAGGGCCTCCGCGAGCGTCGACTTCCCGGTCGACTCCGCACCCACCAGCACGACCCGACGGGCGAGGTCCGCCCTCGCAGCAGGAACGAGCCACTGGAAGTTCGATCGCAGGTTACTTCGCAACTCGGTGCCCGAGATCGGGAAACGCGCACGCTTCAGGTCGACGGCAATGTGCTCTGCGCCCATGAGCGCCGCCCATCCCGGCCCCCACTCCTCGGAGGTGAATGCGACATCAGGCGCGGCGGGGAGCTCCTCGAGCGCCCGTCGCGCCCATGGCTCGTTCGAGGGAGGCAGATCGTCGGGCGTGACGATCACTGTGACATTCGACGGCGATGCATCCTCGATCCAGCCGCGGCGCCGCTCGGCAGGGATGGTTTGATCGGATCGGTCACAAAGCAAGACGAAGAGCTCCTCGACCCGTCGTGCACCTTCCATGATGAGGTGCAGGTGCCCGAGATGAGGTGGGTTGAACTTCCCGACCACGACCCCGATGCGGGGGAGCTTCGAGCGGACCATGAGGCGATATTAGAGTCCTACCGACTATATGGTCAACATGAATACAATCGAGGAGCGAGCCGTGGACGAAGAAGACAAGCGAGACAAGCCGAAGACCCGAACAGGCCCGATGCTGGAGCTCGTCCTCGGCGACATCACGACGGAACAGACCGACGCCATCGTGAACGCGGCCAACTCGTCGCTCCTCGGGGGCGGAGGAGTCGACGGCGCCATTCACCGAGCGGCAGGACCCGAACTCGTCGAACACTGCCGCAACCTCGGAGGCTGCAAGACGGGCGATGCCAAGCTGACGCCGGGCTTTCGCCTCGCCGCTCGATGGATCATTCACACGGTCGGGCCGGTGTGGCGGGGAGGTCACGACGGCGAACCCGAGCTACTGAGATCCTGCTATCGCCGATCTCTCCAACTCGCCGACGAGGCTGGCGCCATGTCGATTGCGTTCCCGGCGATCTCCACCGGGATCTTCAGCTATCCGACGTCCGCCGCAGCGCGAATCGCAGTCGACGCCGCCGCCAACACGCCAACGCAGCTCCTGACCGTGCGGTTCGTCGCCTTCGACCAAGCGACCTGGGACGCCTACGACGACATCCTGCGAGAGCGTCAGTGAACCCTCCGCCAATTCAGATGGTGGGCCAGCCGGCACTGACCTGTTCCGGGCCCAGATCCTGAGCATCCGCGCTCAGATCATGGGCCCAGAACGGGGACGGCTCGCCCTCTTGTGCCGCTTGTAGCAAGTGATATGGTACATAGGTGCTCGCCGGCGTCCTCTTCGCAGCCCTGCCTGCGACCGTCCTCGTCCTGCTCGCGATCCGGGCGTATCGGCGGTCGGGTGATCTCGTCGAGCCGTGGGCCCGGGAGCGAGACCTCGCGGTCGACGACACGAACCGGGCGATGGTCGCCTGGTACCTCCGCACGTCACGCACGCTGCGGCTGCTCGGCATCCTGGCCGGCTTCGTGCTGGCGCCCCTGATCGGCCTCGCGCTCGGCGACCGCACGCTCGGAGGCGGCTACGTCTGGTACGCCGCCGTCGCCGGGTACCTCGGTGGCGTCGCGTACGCCGAGGTCGCCCTCCGCCGCCCACCGGGCGGGCAGGCGTCGATCCGTCGGCGTGTCCTCGACGACTACCTCTCGCCGTGGGCGCGGCGTGGTCAGCGACGCACGGCCGTCGTTGCCGGGGCCCTGGCCGGGCTGACGCTCCTCGTCCCGATGCGGGCGCCCGTCCTGGTGTCGACCGGGCACCGCATCGCCCTCGCCCTCGCCGTGCCCGCGGTGCTGCTCGCGGTCGAGGTGCTGCAGCGGTGGCTCGTGCGCCGCCCCCAGCCCGTCGTGGCGCCGTCGCTGCTCCGCGCCGACGACGCCATCCGCCGTCAGTCGGTGCACTCGATCGCCGGCGCGGGCATGGGTCTGCAGTGGCTGCTCGCCGGCGCGGCGATGTGGGCGCTCGCCGGCAGCGACGTGCAGCTCCTGCGCTGGACGATGTGGCTGCCTGCCCTCCTGGCGTGGGGCGTGGCGATCGGGTCGTGCACGCACTACGACAGCGGCGTGTGGCAGCGGCGCACCGCGTGAGCCGGCCCGACGCGCTCCTGGCCCTCGATCCGGGTTCGACCGACCCGCCCTACGAGCAGCTGCGCAGCCAGCTCACCGCGCTCGTCCTGAACGGCGACCTGCGGCCGGGCGACCGGCTGCCGTCGATCCGCCAGCTCGCCGGCGACCTCGCCCTCGCGAGCGGCACGGTCGCCCGCGCCTACCGCGAGCTCGAGTCCGACGGGGTCGTGCGGTCCCGGGGGGCCCGGGGCACGACGGTCGTGGGGCCGCCGACCAGCGCACCCGCCCAGGCCGGCCTCCTCGACGCCGCCACCGACTACGCGACCGCCGCCGCCGCCGCGGGCGCCGGCCTCGACGAGGCCGTCGCCGCGCTGCGCGTCGCCTTCGCGACCGGGAGGATCCCGTGACCCCCTCCCCCACCCACGCAACGGACGCGGCCGCCGCACCCGCCCCCGGCTACGCGCTCGACGACTTCTACGCCTCCCGACACCCCGTCCGCCGGTTCGTCGGCGGGCTCGCGGTCGTCGCCCTCGCCCTGCTGACCGTCTGGTGGCTCGGACTCCTCGCCCCGCGGCTCGGCCTCGACGGCGAACGCGGTTCGTTCGACCCGTCGACGGGCGCAGGCGTCCTCGAGGTCGACCTGACGAACGACGCCCCGCTCACCGTCGAGGTCGTCCGCATCGAGGTCGGTGCCGGCGCCGAGGTCGAGCGGGTCACCGTCGCCCACGAACCCGTCGACACCCGTCCCGCACTGGCGGGCGCGAGCACCCGCACCGTCCGCCTCGACTACCGGGCCGAGGCGTGCATCCTCGACCTCCGGGCCGGGTGGACGTCGGTGCACGTCGAGGTCCGGACCCCGAGCGGGCGGGAACGATCCGAGATCTTCTTCCTCGACGATGTCGAGAACGCGTGCTCGGCTCCGTCCACGGGGTAGAGCGGCCACCCGGGCTGCCGACACCGAGGAGACACGATCCATGGCCAAGTACCTGTTGCTCAAGCACTACCGGGGCGCCCCCACACCCGAGAACGACGTCCCGATGGCGGAGTGGACCCCGGCCGAGTTCGACGCCCACGTCCGCTACATGCAGGACTTCGCCGACCGACTCGAGGCGTCCGGCGAGTTCGTGAGCGGTGAGGCGCTCGCGCCCGACGGCCTCTGGGTGCGCCACGACGGCCCCGGTCGCCCGCCGGTCACCGACGGCCCCTTCGCCGAGACCAAGGACCTCATCGCCGGCTGGATGATCATCGACGTCGATGGCGAGGACCGGGCGATCGAACTGGCGGGCGAACTGTCGGCCGCACCCGGTGCCGGCGGCCGGCCGATCCACGAGTGGCTCGAGGTGCGGCCGTTCCTGGCCGCCCCGCCGACCGTCACCGAGTGACGCACGATCGCCGACCCGCGGCGGCGTCGACGCCGTTCGACCCGGAGGGACTGCGCGAGCTGGTCCCCCGGGTCATCGGCGTCCTGGTCCGGCGGGGCGCGGACTTCGCCACGGCCGAGGACGCCGTGCAGGAGGGTCTCCTCCGGGCGTTGGCGACGTGGTCGCGCGACCGTCCCGCCGACCCGGAGGCCTGGCTTGTGACCGTCGCGTGGCGGGCGTTCCTCGACCTGGCGCGGGCGGCCGGCACCCGCGCCGACCGCGAGGCGCGTGTCGCAGCCAGCCCGCCCGCCGGCGACGTCCCCGGCCGGGACGACACCCTGCACCTCTACTTCCTCTGCGCGCACCCCGACCTCCCGCCGTCGTCGGCGGTGGCGTTGACGCTGCGGGCCGTCGGAGGCCTGACCACCCGCCAGATCGCCGACGCCTACCTCGTCCCCGAGGCGACGATGGCCCAGCGCATCAGCCGGGCCAAGCGCACGGTCGCCGAGCGCGGCATCGCGCCCGACCCCGGCTCGTCCGGCGACGTGGCCACCGTGATGCGCGTCCTCTACCTCGTGTTCAACGAGGGGTACTCCGGCGACGTCGACCTCGCAGCCGAGGCGATCCGCCTGACGCGCCAGCTGGTCACCCTGGTCGACGACCCCGAGGTCGACGGTCTGCTCGCGCTCATGCTGCTCCACCACGCCCGCCGGGACGGGCGGACACGCCCCGACGGCGGGATCGTGCCGCTGGCCGAACAGGACCGCGCACGGTGGGACACCCGGCTCGCGGCCGAGGGCGTCGACGTCGTCCAACGAGCGCTGGCCCGCGACCAATTGGGCCCGTACCAGGTGCAGGCCGCCATCGCCGCGCTGCACGCCGACGCCCAGCGCTTCGAGGACACCGACTGGGTCCAGATCGTCGAGTGGTACGACGAGCTGCTCCGCTTCGCCGACACCGCCGTGGTGCGCCTCAACCGGGCGGTCGCAATCGGCGAGGCCGACGGTGCGCCGGCCGGACTGGCGGCGCTGGCCGAGGTCCCCCACGGCGTGGTGCGTCGCGACGCCGTCGCCGCGCACCTGCACGAGCGCAACGGCGACCTGGCGCTCGCCGCCGAGCTCTACGCCACGGCGTCCCGGTCGGCGCCGAACCAGGCCGAACGCGACCACCAGATCCGCCAGGCCGCCCGCGTCAACCAGATCCTCCGCTCGCAGGGCTGACGGCCGAGCCCGTCACTTCTTCAGGCGACGGCTCCCCTGGTGCCAGTCCTGGAGCTCGCCAGCGGCGTCGGGGTCCATGCCGAACACGCGCAGGGCGGGGATCTCGCGCAGGCTGCGCTTCAGCTCCGCGAAGCCGGGGACCGACGTGAGCTCGAGGACCGCGTCCCACAGGCGGAGCGCGTCGTCGCCCCTCGGCACGCGGCTGATCACCGGCCCGAAGAACGCCGGACCGTCGGGCGGGCGGTAGGCGATGATCGGGGTGCCGACGTCGCGCCCGGTGGCGTCGAGGGCGGCGTCGGTGTCGGCGCGGACGACGTCGTCCCACGACTCGTCGTCGAGCGCGTCGGCCAGGGCGACCGGCAGGCCGACCGACTCGAGGCACGACCGCACCATCTCCTCACCGCCGATCGACGCCTGATGGGCGGCGGGGTCGGCGGGCGGATCGATGTCGAACACGCTCCCGCCGAGTGCGGTGTACAGGTCGCCGAGCACGTCGTTGCCGTGGGCCTCGCGCGCCGCCGCGCACACCCGCAGCATGCGCAGACCGGCGGTGTGGCCGCGCTCGTAGTCGGGCGGGAAGTGGCTCTCGTAGTCGATGTGCTCGTTCATGATCCGCAGCGAGATCAGCCGCCAGTCGACCGTGTAGTCGCGCCGGGCGACGACCTCGTGCACCCAGCGGGACGTGAGCCACGCGAACGGGCACACCGGGTCGAAGTGGAAGTGGATGTCGTAGGAACCGGCGTCGGGCACCCCTGCACCCTAGGAGCGCCCGCGTCTCACCGACACCGACGCGTCACTCTCCGATCCAGCGGACGTGCGCGGTGGCGAGCGCCGGCGGTGACCCGTGCTGGGCGACGAACCCGAGGTCGAGGCGGCCGTCGGTCACGACGACCTCGAACACGACGCGGTGCGCCTTGTTCGGGCCGACGGTCTTCTCGACGTCGAGGTCGTCGACCATGCGGACGCCCTCGGCCTTGATGTCGAAGATCCGGCCGAACGGCGCGACCGACGCGAGCTCGGCGAACCCGAGCTCGACCCGGTAGCGCCCGGCGGGCACCGCGAAGCGGTACGCGGTCGGCGACTCGCGCTGCACCCGGAACAGGTCGTCGTCGGGTGTCGCTGCGATCTCCGCCGTGGAGCTCAGCACGACACCCGGGTCGACGTACCCGAATCCGCCGGCCGAGAACGGCCGGTCGGCGGCCCAGACGTCGCCCCGGTGGTCGACGACCTCGGCGCCACCGGCGTTCAGACGCCGGTCGTACCGGGTGACGAGCAGCCGGACCGGGGCCAGCAGGTTCCGGTTCTCGGGGTCGTCGGTCTGGACGACGACGATCGCCTCGTGCACACCGGGCTCGAGCCCGGTCGAGTCGACGGTGACGCGCACGACCCGCTTGCGACCGACCGGCACGGTGCCGACGGTGACGTCGGTCGAGAGCCATGGCACGTCGGTCAGCGCCGGGACACCGGACTCGATGAGGTACGCGGTGCCGAGCTGCGACACCGTCCACAGGTTGCCGACCACGTCGAGCTCGACGCCGGCGCCGTTGTACCCGGGCTGGGGATGCGGGAGCGTGACGATCGCCTCGCACGTCTGGGCATCGATGAGCCAGATCGTGTCGGTGTCGGAGTTGGTGGTCATCCACAGGACGTCGAACGCGGGGTTGTACGCCAGACCGGAGATGTTCGGGTCGTCGGGCAGGCACTCGCCGAGCACCTCGCCGGGTACCGGATGCGACGGGCCGGCGACGTGGTAGACGACGCCTTCGTTCCAGCCCCCGATCCAGAAGGTGTCGGTGGCGCCGTCGTAGGCCAGACCTCGCTGGCTGATGTCGCCCCACGGCGAACCGGTGACGACGGCCTCGACCGACCCGTCGGCCGGGTCGAAGCCATAGATCCCGTTGTCGCCGCCGACGTTCACCTGCCAGACGAGGCCGCGCTCGGCGTCGTAGGCCATGTCGGCGCCCCAGTCGGCGACCCACGGCGTGTCGATCAGCTCGAGCTGCTCGCCCGCCGTCGTGAACGAGGCGTCGAACAGCTGCTCGGGATCGGAGAGCACCACGTCGCCGGTCACGCCGACACCCCAGGGCAGGACCATGCCCAGCGTCGGCCACGAGGTCAGGACGTCGCCCTCGACCTGGGGGACGATCGGTGCGTCGGCACCGAGCCCCGCATGGGCGCGAGCGCTGGTGGCGGACGGGTCACCGCTCGGGGCACGGGACGATGCCGGGGTGGAGGCGGCGCCGAGCGGCACCGCCCCTGCCGAGGTCTGCGCGCCGCCGGCCTCGCCGACCGTGAAGTGCAGCGGGACCCGACCGTCGACGTTGCCCACCCGGAGCTCGGCGATCGCCGTGCCACCGGGTGCCACGACGAGGTCGATGGGTGCGCCGTGCAACGTGGCCTTGGCGACCGCCTCGGCCAGGACGACCTCGAGGAACGTCGTCGCGCCGGCGGCGACGTCGACCGTGGTCGTCGCGGGCAGGTAGCCCTCGGCGGTCACCTCGACCGGCCAGGTGCCCTCGGGCACGAAGACGGAGAACGACCCGAAGCGGTCGACGGGCGCGACCACGTCGAGCGGTGCACCCGCGTTCTCGGCGCGGATGACGACGGTGGCGGGCACCGGTGCCCCCGTGTCGAGATCGAGGACCGAGCCCTGGACCCGGCCGAAGTGGGCCGGGGCCGCGACGTCGAAGGTGACCGGCACGACGATCGACGGCGACGACGCGTCGTTGGTCAACAGGACGAGACCGGCGTGGTACGTCCCGGGCTGGAGCGTGGGGGTCCCCAGCGTCAGCGTGAGCGTCGCCGAGCCGCCGGGACGGATGCGCAGGCTGGTGGCGTCGGGCTCGAGCCAGGGGGCGTCGAGGAGCGGTTCGACGGTGCCGTGCCCGACGTCGGGGACCCAGTCGGTCGGGCCGAAGAAGTCGCCGGCGACCATGGCGACGTCGGCGACCCCGTCGTCCTCACCCATGACGGCGCGGGGGATGGAGAACGAGACCTCGTCGGCGGTGACCACGGCGGGCACGTCGGTGAGGTACTCGTAGTTCGCGTCGTAGACGAAGACGATCGGGTCGGCCTCCTGGAGCGAGAACATCTCGACGAAGACGTCGACGCCGATGTCCTGGTCGGGCGTGCCGAAGAGGGCGTCGGGCGGGAGACCCGTGAGCGCGTCCTGGTCGGTGTCGAACATGACGTAGCCGGTGATCTCGTCGATCCCGTCGACGACGTCGATGGCGACCGTCACGTCGTCCAGGTCGCTCCCGCCCCGGATGCCGGCGATCTCCACGCCTCCGAAGGCGTCGTCGTCGGGGTCGTCGACGACGGGTTGCAGCGCCTCGGGCGGCAGTGCGTCGGCGCCGAGGCCACCACCGTCACCGTCGGCGGCGCCGGGACCGGGTCGTCCGGAGGGCGGTGCACCGGAGGGCCCCCAGTGGCCGGGGCCGGGATGGCGGAAGGTGTCGGCCGAGAGGACGGCGGGCGGCGTCGAACCACTCATCCGGCCCTCGTCCCGCTCGAGGACGTCGACACGCAGGTCGGCGGTCCCCGGGTTGGCGATCTCGACGGTCGCGGTGACGACCTGGCCGTAGTCGGCGGCCGCGTCGACGGCGTCGGGGGCGACCTGCGCGAGCGGGGCACGCAGGCTGAAGAACCGCTTGGTCGACGCGTCGGCGGCGACCACGGCGGGGCGGATCTGGTCGACGTGCCCGCGCGACGAGGCCGTCACGTCGTAGACCCCGGGCAGGAGTCGCAGCGTGGCGCGGCCGTCGGCGCCCGTGACGGCCCGCCGACCGCCGGGCTCGGCGACGATCGACGCGCCCTCGATGGGCCGGCCGGTGTTGCGGTCGACGACGCGACCGGCGACGCTGCCGGTCGGCACCGCTTCCACGCGGATCGCCGTGCCGGGGTCGAGGATGCGCTCGCCGAGTCCGATCTGCAGGCCGTCGGTACCGCCACGCCCCTCGATGCCGACGAGCGCGGCGCGCCCGTCGGCGGTCGGCGGGTTGTCGCCGTAGAGCAGGTCGATGGCTCCGTTCTCCCAGAGCTTGACCTCGAAGTCGACGCGGGTCGCGCGGTCGGGCAGGAGCACGTCCTCGTACTCCACGACGAAGGCGCGGTTCGGCTCGGTGCCGATGGTCGCGTAGTCGATGCGCGAGTCGTCGTCGAGGGCGAGGTCGGCCCAGTAGGCGTAGATCGCCGTGTTCGGCAGGTCGCCGGCCGGGATCGGTGACGGGAGGTTCCAGCCGGGCTGGGGCAGCCCGAACGTCAGGTAGCCGTCGTCGTGGACGTAGACCGCCGTGTAGGCGCGGCCGTAGTACGAGAACGTGAACGGCAGGGGCAGCCGTCCGGCGACGTTGTCGCCGGTGAGGGCCGTGGGCACGCCGGCGTCGACGTACGAACCGGTGATCCGCCGGCACGTGTGGCCGAAGTCGTCGAGCTTCGCCGCCACGGTGAGGTCGAGGCTCGCGGGCGCGGACAGCACGACCGGTGCGGTGGCGGGGAAGCGGCAGCCGCCACCGGCCTGGATGTCGTACGCACCGATCGGGAGGACCAGGCGGTAGGTGCCGTCGGCCCGGGTCAGGACGGGTGCGACGGGCGTGCCGACGGCGCGCACGGGGATGCGCACGGCGGGTGTGCCGTCCTCGGCGGCGGTGATGCGACCGGTGAGCGCGACGCGGGGCAGCGCGGTGAGCGCCACGTCGACGACGGTGGTGGCGTCGGTGACGACCTCGACGTCGGGCACGACGGCGGGCTCGTACCCGAATGCCTCGACCGTCACGTCGACGACACCGGCGGGGAGGAACAGTTGGAACGTCCCGTCGGTCGCCGTCCGGGCCCGGTAGGTGCGACCGGAGACGTCGGCCGCCACTGACGCGCCCCCGACGCCGGCGCCGGTGCCGTCGTCGGAGACGGTGCCGGCGAGCGTCCCGCCGGTCGCGACCAGTTCGACGGCGGCGGCCGCGTCGAGGCGGCCCTCGCCGTACACGTTGTTGGGGTCGCCGTCGTCGTCGCCGCCGCACGACAGGTCGATGCGGTCGATCGCCGTGGTGAGGACCGGCGCGACGAGCGCGTCGAGGTCGGCGGCGAGGCCGGGCTCGGCCGAGAGCACGAGGGCGAGCGCACCGGCGACGTGGGGGGCGGCCATCGAGGTCCCGGAGAACTCGGCCAGGCCGCCGCCGACGACGCTGGAGAGCACGTCGACGCCCGGGGCGCTGATGTCGGGGTTGACCTTGCCGTACGGGGACGGCCCCCGGCTGGAGAAGTCGGCGATCAGGTCGGCGGCGTCGGTGGCGCCCACCGAGAGGACGTCGAGGTAGTCGCCGGGCGACCCGCCGGACTCGCAGAACGGACCGGCGTTGCCCGAGGAGAACACCGGCATGATGCCGGCGGCCCGCCAGCCCTGGACGACCTGGTCGTAGAACGAGTCGCCGGGGATGCCGCCCCAGGAGTTGTTCACGATGTCGGGCCGCAGGCTCGGGTCGGGGTCGGCGCCCGTGAGGTCGGTGGGGGCGATGAGGAACTCGCCGGCCGAGATCAGGGCGTCCTCGGAGCAGAAGTCGTACTCACAGCCCTTGGCGGCGATCCAGCGCGCGCCCGGGGCGACGCCGATGTCCGGGGCGAGGGGGCCGGGTCCGTCGCCGCCGACCATCGAGCCCATGGTGTGGGTGCCGTGGCTGGTCGTGTCGCAGGGGCTCGGGCCGCACAGGCCGGTGGGGTCCCACCAGTTGTGGTCGTGGTCGAGCGTGCCGTCGGGCTTCGCCCCCCGGTACGACCCGACGAGCAGGGGATGCGTGACGTCGACGCCGGAGTCGACGTTGGCGATGACCACGCCCGAGCCGAGCACGCCGCGATCCCAGGCGTCGTCGGCGCCGATCAGGTCGACGCTCCAGACCGGGTCGGCGAAGTCGGCGCCGAGGTCGATGTCGCCGTCGGCCTGGACGCGGGAGACCGGCTCGACGACCGGGTAACTGCGCAACGCCCGCACCGCCGTCACCTCGTCGCGGGCGGCGAGTCGGCGGGCGAGGTCGGCGTCGCCCCGGACGATCACCTCGTTGGCGAGCCAGTGCGAGGTGGCGGTCGCATCGGGGTCGGCCTCCACCTCGGCGAGCACGCCGGCCTGCGACGTGCGGGCGGTCGACCGCAACGCGGTGTAGGCGCCCCAGGCGCGATCGGCGCCGCGCCGGGAGTCGAGCGCGGCGAGGTCGGCGCGGGCCGACAGTTCGACGACGAAGCGGTCGAGCGAGCCGTCGTCGAGGGCATCGGTCAGCCCGGGCTCCAGCCGTTCGGACGCCTCGTCACCGGGCTCGTCGGTCGCGGCGCCGGCACCCCCGGGCGCGACCGCGCCCGCCAGCAACGAGGCGATCAGGCACGCCAGCGCGACGACGACACCGAGCACTCGACGAGATCCCGCGACCAACGTCGCCTCCCACCGCCAGACCCGCGTGGGGTCACCGACAGCCGGCAGGTCGCCGGCACGCGCGGTTGTCTACCGGGGAATCGGACGGATCGGAAGAGCCGGAAGATGACGGTCGCGTTGCAGTCCGCCGGAATGATCCGGTGGTGCCGGGGCGTTCGGGTCGGTGTGCAGGACTTCGACCTGATCATCGTCGGCAGCGGCTCCGGGAACGCCATCCCTCCGGAACTCGACGACCAGCGCATCGCGCTCGTCGAGCGGGGCACGTTCGGCGGCACCTGCCTCAACGTGGGTTGCATCCCGTCCAAGATGTTCATCTACGCCGCCGACGTCGCCCTCCACGTCCGCGAGGCCGAGCGCTACGGCGTGCACGCCTCGCTCGACCACGTCGACTGGCCGGCGGTCCGGGACCGGGTGTTCGGGCGCATCGATCCCATCGCCGCCGGCGGCGAGGAGTACCGCGCCGAGCGGTGCGACAACGTGACGGTGTTCCGGGGCTCGGGCGCGTTCGTCGACGACAAGGTGCTCGAGGTCGACGGCGAACGGCTCACGGCGCCGAAGTTCCTGCTGGCGGCGGGCGCCCGCCCGTTCGTGCCCGACGTGCCCGGCCTGGCCGATGTCGGGTTCCACACGTCGGACACGGTCATGCGCCTCGACCGGCTGCCCGAACGGATGGCGGTCCTCGGGGGCGGCTACATCGCGACCGAGCTCGGGCACGTCTTCGAGGCCTTCGGCACCGCGGTCACGATCGTCAACCGCGGCCCGCGGCTGCTGCGCTCCGAGGACGGCGACATCTCGCGGCGCTACACCGAGCTCGCCGGTCAGCGGTTCGACCTCCGGCTCGAGACGACGGTCGAGCGGGTCGAGCGCGACGCCGACGGCGCCATCGTGCTGCACCTGTCGACGCCCGACGCCGAGCCGCTCGTGGTCGACGAGCTGCTCGTGGCCACCGGCCGCGTCCCGAACAGCGACCAGCTCGCGGTGGAGGCGACCGGCGTGCGCACCGACGCCGCCGGGCGCGTGTGCGTCCACGAGAACCTCGAGACCGACGTCGAGGGCATCTACGCGCTCGGCGACCTGGCCAACCACCACCAGCTCAAGCACGTGGCGAACGCCGAGGCGAAGATCGCGTTCCACAACCTCGCCCACCCCGACGACCAGCGCACGATGGACTACTCGATCGTGCCGCACGCCGTCTTCGGGCACCCGCAGGTCGCGTCGGTCGGGCTGACCGAGCGCGAGGCGGCCACCGACGGCGTGCCGTTCGTGACCGCGGTCAAGGAGTACGGGTCGACGGCCTACGGCTGGGCGATGGAGGACACCTCCTCGTTCGTGAAGCTCATCGCCCACGCCCAGACCCGGCGCCTGCTCGGCGCGCACGTCATCGGCCCGCAGGCGTCGACGCTGATCCAGACCCTCATCCAGGGCATGCGGTTCGGCAGCACGGTGGACGAGATGGCCCACGAGCAGATGTGGATCCACCCGGCCCTGACCGAGGTGATCGAGAACGCACTCCTCGACCTGTAGCGGCGCGGGCGCGCCGTCCGGTCAGGAGAACTTGTCGAGCATCCGGAGCCGGGAGCGGCCGACATCGACCGCCCCCTCGTGCAGCTTGGCGTGCTCGACGTCCCGCGAGGTCTTCCGGATCGATTCGACCACGTCCTTGGGTTCGGCGCGGGGGAACCCGGCCCGCAGGTCGGCGTACTGCCCGGCGACCCAGGGCGCCGCCATCGACGTGCCACTCCAACGTCCGTACCCGCCCGGAATCGTCGACACGATGTGCTCGCCGGGCGCGGCGACCACGACCCAGTCGCCACGATTGGAGAAGGTCGCCAGATTCTGTCCGTCGGCGCCGAGCGCCCCGACCGACAGCACCTCCTTGTTGGCCGCCGGGTACTGGTGGTCCTCCGATGCCTCGTTGCCGGCCGCGGCCACGATCGGGATGTCGGCGTCCTTCGCGGATTTGATCGCGTCCTTCAGGACGTCGGAGGGCATCTTCTCGTGCATGCCGAAACTCATGCTGATCACGTCGACGTCGAGGTCGACCGCATCGCGGATCGCCTCGGCCACCGTGAAGGCGAACCCGGCGCCGTCGGAGTCGATGACGCGCAGGGCCAGGATCGTGGTCTGCGGCGCGACCAGGCTGACGATGCCCGCCGCGTGTGTGCCGTGGCCGACGCCCTCGTCGACCCGGCCGTCGCCGTCGTCGTCCACGTCGTTGCCGACATCGGACGGGTCGCCGTCGTCGTCGACGTAGTCGTAGCTCGCCGGATGGATCCGCCCGGCGAACGCCGGGTGCGCGACATCGATCCCCGTGTCGAGGACGGCGACGACCGTGCCGCCCCCACCCGAGTTGGGGGCGCCGTCGAGCCCGAGTGCTGCCAGCGCCGGTTGGGACCGATACTCGTCGGCCGTCGCCTCCTCGATGGGACGGGAGTCGTCGGGCCAGTAGTGGAATCGGGACGAGTCGGCGAGACCGGTGTCGTAGTTCCGCTCGGCGTAGACGGCGTGACCACCGTCGACCAGCACCTTGATCGCGTCCTTGGACGCATCCTTCCAATCGTCGGCGATCTTGTCCGGCTCGGTCTCGTCGGTCTCGAACGGGACGTCGAGCAGCACGATGCCGCGAGAGGCGAGCACGGCGGAGCCCACGCTGCCACCGACGACCTCGGCGACCTCTTCGGGGGTCCGACCCGGCGCGATCTTGACGACGAGCTCGCCGGGCACCGACGGCGGCTTGCCGGCGGCGACCGTGGCGATGGAGGTGGCGAGCAGGACGAGAGCGGCGAAGCCCGCGACCGTCAGCCGTGTGCGTGGTGAGTGGTGTCCTGCCATGTGCCCGCCCTGGGATGCTGACCGACGATGTGGGTGAACGCTGCCCAGGACACCGGATCGAGATCTCGCCCGCGCAGGTCAAGTGACGATGACCGTAACGCGGCGCTGGGGGCCTGGCCATCGCGTCGCGCCCGGTGGAACCCGGTCATCAGGGCTTCCGCGGCCCGATCGGGTACCAACCACTGGCTCGCCACCACGCCGCGTGCGCCCGCCGCCACGAATGCGTGGGGAAGCCCGACCGCTTCGCGGGGCCGGACGTCCCGCCGACCCGACTCGCACGCGCTCAGGACCACCAGCGTCCCCGTGAGGTCGAGGGCCGAGATCTCCGCAGCGGTCACCCACCGGTCGGCGAGACGGAGACCGGACAGGCGCGGCGCATCGGCCAGGAACCTGCCGTGGCAGGCGAGATGCAGGACGTCGAGCCCGCGGCCGCTGGCCGACAGCAACGCACCCGACGTGGCACGATCGCCGACGACGAGATCGGGTGTGTCGAGCACGGTGGCGACGTCGTGCGCCTCGGACTCGAGCCCGGGGACATCGGGGTCGTGCACACCGATCACCACGGTGCCCGCCGGCTCGTCGTCGGGCGGGCGTCGCAGACCGGCGAGCGAGAGCGCGCTCGACACCTCACGTCGCACGAGGAGCGGCTCGTCGCCGGCGTGCAGGAGAGCGAACGGCACGTCCGCCACGATGCCGTGGGGAACGACGAGCACCGGCCCATCGGGATGACCCTGCAGCAGCGGCGCGACCAGCAGCTCGTGCAGCTCATGCGCCAGCGACCCGACGGTCCGGCGCAACCGCGCCCCGTGTCGCTCGAGGAAGCCCGCACCGAGCCGCAACCGGGCACGGAGCTCGCGCAGTTCGCGGAGGTGGGCCGCGACGGCGGTCACGGGGCCGAGGTCGACGGCACCGCCGCTCACGACCCCGTCGAGCGTGGACCAGCCGAGGACCCGGTCGTCGAGCACGTGGTAAGCGAGGACGGACCCGTCGATGCGCACGCGACCGGCGATCGTGACGTCGGTGGTCGCAGGCGGCAGACGCCGCTCGAGCGCAACCGCGTCAGCGAGCAACCGGCGCCGGTGGCGCTCGGTGACCCCGTCGCGGAGGAGGGCGTCGTGGATCGCGGCGAGCGTCGCTCCGAGCCCCTCGTCCGGCCGGTGGCGTGAGCCGACCGCAGCCTCGCGGAGCGTTCTCGTCTTCGATGCGTCGCTGATCGCCAACCCTCGTTCGTGGTCGTCCGGATCGTCGGAGGCGGCCAGGAGGGCGAGCAGTTCCTCGTGCGCCCGGGACGCGGATCCCAGCCACGCGCGCCGGAGTGCGAGCGACCCGAGCGACGAGCGGATCGCGTCGGCGACGAGGACCGCGTCGTCGAGCACCTCGCGCGCCACCTCGACGTCGCCCGCCGCACGGGCGGCGCGCCCGCGACGCCAGCCGATCGCCGCGACGAGGTGGGGCACCCGGAGGCGGTCGGCGACGCGCGCCGCCTCGGCGAGGTCGGTGGGGACCCCGACGTCGGCCATGCGCGCGGCGACCGTGACGGCGGCCACCGGCCAGTCGACACCGACCAGTGCCTCGGCGGCGGCCGACGCATCGCGGCGAGCCCCGTCCTCGTCTCCGACCGCCTGGCTGCAGGCGCTGCGCACCAGGAGCGCGTGGACTCGTCCGGGCCCGTCCCCGACCTCGTCCATCATCGCCACGGCACCCTCGGCGGCGTCGAGGTCCGCATGCCCGTCGAGCAGACCGACCTCGGCGCGCAGCACGCTCGCCTGCGCCGCGTCGTGCCGCAGTCCACCGTCGACCAGCGGCCCGTCGAGGTCGTCGAGACGGGCCAGCGAACGGGCCGAGTCGCCCAGCAGTCCGAGGATCCGCGCCTCGGCGAGGGCGGCTCGCAGCGCCTCGCTCGCCGCTCCCGCGGTCCGGAGCTCGTCGATCGCGACAGCGATCTCCCGAAGCGCCTCCTGATACCGGCCAGCTGCGGTCAGTGCGTCGGCGAGGTGGGCGCGAGCCTTCGCGGCCCAGACGAGATCGTCGAGCCGGGCGAGGCCGTCGACGGCCTCGGCGAGCAACTCCGCGGCCTCGGGTCCCCGGCCCAGCGCGACGAGCTCGACACCTTCGTTCGCCGTGGCCACCAGTCGCTCGTGTTCGAGGCCGAGCCGCTCCCACGCCGCCGCCGCCCGCCGGCAGGCGTCGAGGGCACCGTGGTGGTCGCCGGTGTAGCCGAGGGCCGCGCCGAGGTTCCCCGCGACGGCACCGCCCAGCCAGACGGTGTCGTCGTCGTCATCGAGTTCCGCGAGTTCGCCGTCGGTCGCTCGCCCGATGGCGATGGCCTCGTCGTGGCGGCCCAGGTCGTCGAGCACGTGCATGCGCCCGAGGCGGGTCCGGAGCGCACCGAGCCGATCGCCCGACTCGGCGAAGCAGAACTCGGCGCGTTGGATGCGAGCGAGCGCACCCTCGAGCTCCCCGAGATGGGTCCGGGCGCGCGCCCCGAGGTAGGAGGCCTCGGCCTCGCACTCGAGGCGCCCCCGCCGCCCCGCGACGGCGGCGAGCCGGTCGAGCACCTCGGCGGCGTCGTCCGGTGCACGGTTGACCTCGGCTCCCGCGAGGGCGATCAGCCCCGGGAGGTCGGCGTCGGGCACCGCGTCGTCCCACCCCGACTCGCCTCGGCCTTCGTCGAGCAACCGGCGCAGGGCCGGGTCCTCGATCACCGATCGCGCAGGTCGACGCAGACGTGGAACGTCGGCCCGATGAAGTCGAGGCGGTCGCAGTCCCGCGGGGCGCCGTCGATCCGGAACCGGCCGTTGCTGTCGGCCTCGACGGAGTCGCCGACCCCGCCGAAGTAGACGGTGCAACTCCCGGACAGGGTGCCGACGCCGAGCACCTGTCCACTGATGTCGATGGTCTCGCCGTGCTCGGTGAGGTGGACGATGACGTCGACGTCCTCGCCGACGTAGACGATCGGGGCGGGGACGTCGCTGTCCTCGCCGCCCCGCACGGCGATGAGCGGCAGGTGCTCCCGCCGCAGCACGACGGGCTCACCCGGGAACAGCGCGCCGAGACGGGCACGGAGCCCGGCGGGCGCGGCCTCGAGCGGCAGGGCCCCGGCCGCCTCGAGGAAGTCGGCAGCCCAATCGGTGACGGCGCGGACGTCGGGATCGTCGCCGTGCTGTTCCACGAGCGCACGCACGTCGTCGTCGGCCCGACCCTCGACCACGTCCAGGATCTGCTCGAAGGTGGGACGCTCAGTCATCGAGCCGAGCCTCCAACACCTCGCGGATCGCGGCCAGGCACCGGGCGCGAGCGGGCCCGATCCCGTTCGGGGACCGGCCGAGCCGTGCCGCGACGTCCTCGTAGCTCGGCTCCGCCGGATCGAGGTACAGCAACGTGAGCAGCCGACGGCAGGGTTCGCCGAGCCGGGCCAGCGCCTCATGGACCGCGATCGCCGACACCCACTCGTCGGTCGCGTCGACGATCGACACCTCGGCCTGATCCGGGCCGACCGCAGGCTTGACCACGCGGTGACGCACTCGCCACGCGCGGCGGCGAGCGACGGAGCCCAGCCACCAGCGCAGACGGTCGGGCTGACGGATCGTCGTCAGCTGGGCGAGCAGCGCCGAGAAGGTGTGCTGGGCCACGTCGGCGGCGTCCTCGACGTCGAGACCCTCGGCGCGAGCGATCGAGTACACGAAGTCCTGATAGCGATCGACCAGCGCGTTCCAGGCCGCGTCGTCCCCGTCGCGACAGCCTGCGACCAGGACGGCGTCGGGGGCGTCGACGACGGCGGATGCGCTGCCGCGGTCGCCGGACGGTCCGGCGATCTCCAGCTGTGGCATGCCCGCCTCCTCGCGGCGACGGCCGGTCCGACCGTCACGTCGACTTGACCATATCGCCGCCGGTATGGCGACGGAAGGTCGGCGGGACGCGTTCGGAAAATACGGAATCCCGTGTACGGATCGGCATTCCCGGCGGCACTGGAAGGGGTGGAACACGGCCACCCGCGACCAACCAGGAGATCCCTGATGCCCACCATCCACCCACGACGACGCGCCTGGCGGGCGCTGTGGATCGTCCTCGCGACGCTCCTCGGCACGAGCCTGGTCGTGGCACCGGCGAGCGCCGGGAAGCCGCCGTCACTCGACATCGAGAAGTTCACCAACGGCTGGCAGGCCGACAACCCCAACGACCCCGACGTCCCCGTCCTCGCGCCCGGCGACCCGGTGACCTGGACCTACCGGGTCACGAACGGCACCGACACCCCGATCGCCGGCAGCGACCTCACGGTCACCGACTACGACGTCGAGGTCACGCCCGTGCTCGACCCGGCCAGCGACGCCGGCGGCGACGGCATCCTCTCGCCGGGTGAGACCTGGGTGTACCGGGCCACGGGTACCGCGAAGCACCTGGCCGTGTCGCCAGGTCCGTCCAAGGTCGTGGCAGGTTGCGACACCGACTTCTCCGGCGACCCGCGACCCACCTACCAGAACAAGGCGAAGGCCGCTGCCGGAGATCTCTCCGACTGGGACTACAGCCACTACTGCAACCCGCCGGGCATCAACCCGGGCATCGACATCGAGAAGACCACGAACGGCGGTGCCGCCGACGGGCCGAACTGGAACGACGTGCCCCGCATCGCACCCGGGGACCCGGTCACGTGGCGCTACCGCGTGGTCAACACCGGCGACGTGGCGTTCACGGCCGACCAGGTCGTCGTGGTCGACGACCGCGGCGTCGACCCCGTGCTGCTCCCGTGGAGTGACGCGGGCAGCGACGGGATCCTGTCGCCGGGGGAGCGCTGGATCTTCCAGGCGAGGGGTGTCGCCGCCAACCTGAAGAAGGCGATGGGCACCGTGCCCGGCTGCGACGACGATCGGCCCACCTACCGCAACACGGGCATCGTCGTGGCGACGACCGACGACGGCGACTCGGTGAGCGACACCGACCGGAGCCACTACTGCAACCCGACGCCCCCGCCGGCCAACCCGGGCATCGACATCGAGAAGACGACGAACGGCTTCGGTGCCGATCGTCCGGACTCGTCGAACGTCCCCGAGATCGCCCCCGGCGATCCGGTGACGTGGCGCTACAAGGTCCTCAACACGGGCGACGTGCCCTTCCCGCGTACCGCGGTCACCGTCACCGACGACCAAGGCGTCGTGCCCGTCTTCCAGTCGTGGAGCGACGACGGCCGCGACGGCATCCTGTCGCCCGGCGAGGAGTGGGTCTACGTGGCCCGCGGCACCGCCGACGTGCTCTCGTTCGGCGATCCCGGGATCGTCGAGGGCTGCCGGGACGACCGGCCGACCTACGAGAACATCGGCACGGTGGTCGCCACGTCGACCGCCGGTGACGTGAGCGACGAGGACCCGTCGCACTACTGCAACCCGACGCCCCCGCCGGGCGACCCGGGCGTCGACATCGAGAAGACCACCAACGGCGCCGCGGCCGACGGACCCAACTGGGCCGACGTCCCCGAGATCGCCCCCGGTGACCGCGTGACGTGGATCTACACCGTCGACAACACCGGCGACGTCCCGTTCGCCGAGGCCGACGTCGTCGTGACCGACGACCGCGGCGTCGTGCCGACGCTGCGTCGCTGGAGCGACGACGGCGGTGACGGCATCCTCTCGCCGGGCGAGCGGTGGGTCTTCCGCGCCGTGGGCACCGCCCGCGTGCTCGCCGCGTCCGACGCCGACACCGTCGCCGGCTGCGGCGACGGCCGGCCGACCTACGAGAACACCGGCGCCGTGGTGGCGACGACCGCCACCGGCCAGCGCGTCGACGACAGCGACCCGAGCCACTACTGCAACCCGCCACTCGACGCGGCGATCGGTGACCGGGTCTGGTTCGACACCGACCAGGACGGCGTCCAGGACGACGGCGAGCCCGGTGTCGAGGGCGTGACCGTCGAACTGCTCGACGACAGCGGCACGGTGGTCGCGACGACCACCACCGACGCCGACGGGCTCTACCTGTTCTCCGGGCTCACCCCCGGCGACTACCAGGTGCGGTTCGTCCTCGGCGACGGCCAGGCCTTCACGGTCCCCGACGCCGGCGGCGACGACGCCACCGACTCCGACGCCGACCCCGCCACGGGCGCGGCGCCGATCACGACGCTCGCCCCGGGCGAGACCGACCTGTCGTTCGACGCCGGCATCGTCGTCCCGGCCGCGATCGACATCGAGAAGTACACGCTGATCCCGCCGGCGGCGGGCGGCGCGGACATCTGTGACACCTACGAGCGCCCCCGCCAGCTCACGCTGACGTACACGGGCGCGAACGGCACCAACAGCCAGGGTGACAAGGGCTCGGTCACCGGCGATCCCGCCGGCGCCGACCCCGTCCGCATCAAGGTCTTCCGCGACAGCTCGAAGGTGTACTTCGACGCCACGGTGGGCCTCGGCGACACGTTCGACGTGTCGAGCTCGACCGTGGGCGACAGCGAGTTCGCCAGCAACACCTACGCCGAGATCCGCTCGGCGTCCGGCGCGCTGCTGAGCACCATCGGCATCCACACGAGTTGCTCGGCGCCGTTGATCCTCGGGGAGAGCTTCGGCTCGCTCCGCTTCGACGGCTTCGTCGACAAGAACGGTGCCGGTGAGACGCTGCCCGACCAGGGGCTCGGCGAGGACGCCGACGTCCCGACCGGACCCGAGGGTTCGGTCGGCGGGGTCGTCGTCTGGAACTACGTCGTGACCAACCCCGGCTCGGTCGGGCTGACCGCCGTCGCGGTCAGCGACGACGCCGGGACGCCCGGGGACACCGGCGACGACTTCAGTGCCGAGCCCGTGCTCGACGGCGCCGTCAACGTCGGCGACGCCGACGGCGACGGCGTCCTCGATCCGGGCGAGGCGTGGCGATTCACGGCCGACGGCATCATCGTCGAGGGGCAGTACGCCAACCTCGGCACCGCCGTGGGCCAGCCGGCCACCGCCGACGGCACGCCGATCGGCGTGCCGGTGCGCGCGACGGACCCGAGCCACCACCTCGGCGTCCTGACGTCGGGCGATCTGTGCGAGACGCTGGAGAAGCCGGCGAAGCTGACCTTCACCTACACGGGAGACGGTCCCGAGGCGACCAGCCATGCGCAGGACCCGTCGAAGGTCACCGTGACCGGCGACCCGGCCGACGCACCTCGCGTCCACGTCAAGGCGTTCAAGGACAGCAAGGTGTGGTTCGAGGGCTTCGTCGATCTCGGCGGCACGTTCACGCTCGACGTGGCCAACGCCGGAACCGACAAGTTCGACTCGGAGACGTTCATCCAGATCTCGACGCCCGAGGCGAGTCCCGGTGACCGCACGTTGCTGCAGTCGATCCGGTTCCACACCAGCTGCTCGCAGCCACTGCAGCTCGGCGACCGCTTCGGCGCCGCCCGCCTCGTCGGCTACGTCGACAAGAACGGGGTCTCGGCCTGATGTCGATGGCCTGAGCGCAGGCACCACCACGTGACACCCCGGTGGGGGCGGGCCGCACGGTCCGCCCCCACCGGCGCGTCCTGGGCCCGGGTGGCTACTCCGTGAGCTCGGGCGGCGGCGCCACGAAGTCGATGAGCTGCTCGACCGCGCCGACCAGGGGCGGATACAGGTCGGCGTAGGTGCGCACACCCGCCAGCAGCTCGCGCCAGAACTCGCCGGGGTGGAGGTCGGCCCGGCCGATGCGGCGGAGCACGCCCTCCTTCCACGGCTCGCCCTTGGGGACCTCGGGCCAGCCGTGCCGTTCGAGCGACGGGTCGCCGGTCGCCGACGGCCGGATCGCCTGCCACACGTCGACGTAGGGCGTGCCCACGATCAGGACGTCGGGATGCTCGACCTCGGCGGCGATCCGCGACTCCTTCGAGCCGGCGACCAGGTGATCGAGCAGGACGCCGAGGCGGCGCTCCGGTGTGGGGCGGAACGCACGCACGACCTCGGCGAGGTCGTCGGCGCCGTCGAGGCGTTCGACCACGATCCCCTCGTGGCGGAGGTCGTCGCCCCAGATCTTCTCCACCAGCTCCGCGTCGTGGACCCCCTCGACGAGGATCCGGCTGGCGCGGGCGACCCGGGCGTCGTGGCGTACCGCGATCGACCCCGACGCCGAGATCGACCGTTCCTCGGCCGGTGCGGTCCGGCCGACGACCGGCTCGCAGCGGACGCCGTCCACGGCGAAGTCGCCGGGGACGAGGGTGAACAGGTGCGAGGCGCCGTCGTCGCCCCGGATCCGCAGGCGGCGGTTCTCGAACCGCTCGACCACGCCGCTCGTGCGGGACGGGACGTGGATGATCGGCCGGCCCGGCAGCACCCCGACGACCGGGTACCGCGGGCGGCGGGGGTCGAGGTCGATCGGGGCCATGGTGCGGCGGGCAGGTCGTCGCATCCGCCGCAGGGTACGGACGGGCCCGGGCCGGGTCGTGGCACCCTCGCCCGGACCGGGGAGCGGTCAGGGCAGGAGCAGGCCCGATCCGCCCCGGGGGAGGAGGTGGTCGTCGATCGCCCGCTCGAGCATCGCCTCGACGAAGCGGCCGAGTTCGGGCGAGCCGGCCGCAACCGGGGCCAGTACCCCGCGCACGCGCTCGGCGTCGACGCCCCAGCGCCGCCAGGCGACGCCACCGGCGCCGAGGTTGAGCAGGAACGGACTGAGGCGGTCGAAGACCCGGGCGAACCGCGCCTCGTCGGTGTCGCCGTGCTCGTACTCCTCCCAGGCGTCGCGCAACGCAGTGCCCACGTCGTCGGGGAGCAGGCCGAAGAGGCGGTCGGCCGCCCGCGCCTCCCGCTCGGCCTTCGACGTGGCCTCGTCGTCGTCGTAGATGCCGGTGTCGCCCGCGTCGATCTCGACGATGTCGTGCACGAGCAGCAGCAGGACGACGCGGCCGAGGTCGACGTCGGCGCCGGCGCGGTCGGCCAGGACGAGGGCGAGCATGGCGACGTGCCACGAGTGCTCGGCCGTGTTCTCGCGCCGGTGGGTGTCGAGGATGAACGACTGGCGCTCGACGGTCTTCAGGCGGTCGAGCTCCTCGACGAACGCGATCTGACCGGCGAAGCGCTCGCCCAGCGTCGCAGCGGCGACCTCGGTGATGGTGGCCGCGTACGCCGCCGGCGCGTCGACGGGCGGGCGCGGCGGGCGGAACTCGAGGCGGTTGCCGAACGGGTCGTCGACGTAGGCCTGGGGCCCGTCGGGGCCCTCCTCCCGGCGCACGGCGACGCCGGCCGACTCGATCGTGCGCACGAGGCGGTCGAGGTCCGACACGGCGAAGGCCGGGTGCGCCTTGGTCGCCGGGACGAAGTCGTCCTGGACGCCGAGGTGCACCCGCAGCGTGCCCCGCTCGAACCAGCAGCCGCCGCGGATGGCCAGCTCGGGCGGCTTCGGGACCCGGGGCACCCCGAGCACCTCGGCGTAGAACCAGGTGGCCAGCTCCTCCCCACCCGGCGGCATGGCGAGTTGCACGTGGTCGATCGCGTCGAGCAGCACCCGCCCATCCTGGCCGCTGGACCGGCGCGCCGGAACGGCTGGTAGGGAGGAGGCATGGTGCTGCCGGTCGAGGAGGTGCTCGACGACCTCCGCGGTGCGCTGCGCGACCCGGGCCGGGCCGTGCTGTGCGCGCCGCCGGGCGCCGGCAAGACGACCGTCGTGCCGCCCGCCCTGCTCGACGAGGCGTGGTGCGAGGGCACGGTCGTCCTCCTCGAGCCGCGCCGGCTCGCCGTCCGCAACGCCGCCCGACGCATCGCCGAACTCGTCGGGGACGAGGTCGGCGGCGCGGTCGGCTGGCGCATGCGCGACGACACGAAGGTGTCGGCCCGGACGCGCATCGAGGTCGTGACCGAGGGCGTGCTGACCCGTCGGCTGCAGCGCGACCCGGGGCTCGACGGCGTCTCGGTCGTCCTGTTCGACGAGTTCCACGAGCGCAGCATCGACGCCGACCTCGGCCTCGCGCTCACGCTCGACGTCGCCGGCGCGCTCCGCCCCGACCTGCGCATCGTGGCGATGTCGGCCACGCTCGACGCCGACCCGGTCGCCGCGTTGCTCGGTGCGCCGGTGGTCCGGTCCGACGGTCGCCTCTTCCCCGTCGACGTGGTCCACCTCGACGACGTCGGCGACCTGCGGCGCGGGCGGGTCGAGGTCGCGGTGGCCCCGGCCGTGCGCCGCGCCCTCGCCGCCCACGACGGCGACGTCCTCGTGTTCCTCCCCGGGGCCGGGGAGATCGAGCGGACACGGGCCGCGCTCGGGGACCTCGGCGGGTCGGTCGACGTGCGCCCGCTCTACGGCGCCCTCACGCCGGCCGAGCAGGACGCGGCGATCGCTCCGGCACCGGCCGGCCGCCGCAAGGTCGTGCTCGCCACCTCCATCGCCGAGACCAGCCTCACGATCGAGGGGGTCACGGTCGTGGTCGACGCCGGTCTGCGCCGCACGCCCCGTCTCGACGCCGGGGTCGGGATGAGCCGCCTCGTCACGCTTCCCGCGACCCGGGCCGAGGCCGACCAGCGCGCCGGGCGGGCCGGGCGAACGCGCCGGTCACCGCGGGGACGCGCGGCTACGGGCGGATCCTGCGTACCAACGTCTTCTCCTCCTACAACACGATCCTGTTCGCGATCGGCCTGGTCCTGCTGGTGCTGGGCGCCGACGGCGACGCCCTGACCAGCGTCGGGCTCGGCCTGGTCAACGCCGTCGTCGGGGCGGTGCAGGAGATGCGGGCCAAGCGGAAGCTGGACCGGCTGCAGCTGCTCGA